>QHRS01000097.1:504-5279 GCA_003221435.1 Candidatus Rokuibacteriota bacterium | reverse complement strand
CGGTGATCATCCTCGAGTCGATGAAGATGGAGATCCCGGTCGAGGCGCCGCGCGCCGGCTCCGTCAGGGAGATCAAGGTCGCGGAGGGACAGACCGTCCAGGAAGGCGACACGGTCGCGATCCTGGAGTAACCGATCCGGCAGGACGCTAAGGAGGAGAGCGTGGCAGGGACAGCCGGTGTCAGCGTGGTGAGGGCCGAGAAGCTCCGGCCGCTGGTCGCGAACCTGTTCAAGGCGGCCGGCGTGCCGCCCGCCGACGCGGAGACCGTGGCGGAGGTGCTCGTGCAGGCTGACCTGCGGGGCGTGGAGTCCCACGGCACGACCCGCATCGCCGGCTACCTGAGCATGATCAAGCTCGGGCTGCTGAACCCGAAGCCCAACGTGCGGCTCCTGAAGGAGACGCCGTCGACCGCGATGCTCGAAGGGGACAACGCCTTCGGCATCGTAGTCGCGAAGCGCGCGATGCAGATCGCGATCGACAAGGCGTCGCGATCCGGTGTGGCGTGCGTGACCGCGCGGAACATCACCCACACGGGGCTCGTGGGCTTCTATCCGATGATGGCCGCTCGTGCGGGGATGATCGGGTTCGCCATGAACAACGGCCCGAAGATCCTGCCGCCGTTCGGCGGCAGGACCCCGACCCTGGCCACCAACCCGTTCAGCGTCGCGTTCCCCGCCGGCAAGGAACAGCCGATCGTGCTGGACATGGCGACCTCGATCGTCGCCGGCGGCAAGCTTCGGCTGGCGGCGAAGAAGGGGCTGCCGATTCCCGAGCAGTGGGCGCTCGACCGGCACGGCGAGCCCACGACCGACCCCAACGAGGCCATCTTCCACGGATTTCTCCAGTGGGCCGGCGGCTACAAAGGCTTCGGCATGGCGACGATGGTCGAGGTGCTGGGCGGTGTCCTCTCGGGCGGGCTCTTCGGTCTCGACGTCCCGGCGATGAAGACGTTCGGCAAGGAGCCGCTCATCACGAGCGGGTTCTACGTGGCGATCAACATCGACAACTTCATGCCGCTCGCCGAATTCACCACGCGGGTGGACCGGCTGATCGGCCACATCCGCTCCTCGGACAAGGCCAAGGGGGTCGACCAGGTCTACGTGGCCGGAGAGATCGAGCATCGCCGGACGGTGCAACGGCTGAAGGAGGGCATCCCTATCAGCGACGTCGTCTATCGCGAGCTGGAGGGCCTCGCGACGGAGTACGGGGTGCCGTTCGGTCTGTGAGGACCCCCGGCGCGCCCGCACGCGGCGCGCCGGATCCGGGGGCGGTTACTTCTTGGCCTGGGCGACCGCGGCCTCGGCGGCCTTGAAACCGATCTTGCCGTGGGTCCCGTCGCAGAACGGCTTCGAGCCCGAGCCTCCGCAGCGACAGAGCGCGATCACGGGACGTCCGCCCGTGTCGACCCGCGCGCCGGTCGGGTCATGCAGCTCGACGTCACCTTCGACGAGATACGGGCCGTTGGGTCGCGCCGTGATCTTGACTGCCATGTAGACCTCCTTCGCTGACGATGCGTGGGCTACTCGCTCCAGGGTACACTAGGAGCCTGTCGGAGAACCCGAGTTCGAACGCCGGCTTTGCCGGCGCCATCGGTCCCTGGGGAGGTTCGGAGGGGGCCGTCGAGGCCCGCTCCGATGGGCTAGGATCCCGAAATGAGAGAGCCCGGGCAGGTCCTCCTGGTGGCGTGCTACGAACTGGGTCACCAGCCGCTCGCGGTGGCCTGGCCCGCGGGGTTTCTCGAGCGGCTCGGCTACGCCCCGGCGATCATGGACGTGTCGGTCGAGCCGTTCGACGCCGACAAGGTCAGGCGGGCCCGCCTGGTCGCGATCTCGGTCCCCATGCACACGGCCCTCCGGCTCGGCGTGATGGTCGCCGGGCGCGTGCGCGAGACGAACCCCGGCTGCCACGTGTGCTTCTTCGGCCTCTACGCGAGCCTCAATGCCGAGTACTTGCTCGCGCACGGCGCAGACTCGGTGGTCGGCGGCGAGACGGAGGGGCCGCTCACGGCTCTGGCCGCCGCGCTCGACGCCGGAAGGGTCGGGCCGGTACCCGGCGTCGCCCGCGTGGGAACCGCGGCGGCGCCGCACCTGGCGAAGCTGTCATTCCCGGTTCCGAGCCGCGCCGGGTTGCCCTCGCTCAAGAAATACGCGCATCTCTCACGCGACGGCCGGCTCGAGCTGGCCGGGTACGTCGAGGCGAGCCGCGGCTGCCTGCATCACTGCCGGCATTGCCCGATTCCGCCCGTGTACGGCGGCCGCTTCTTCGTCGTGCCGGCAGCCGTTTGCCTGGCGGACGTCCGTCAGCTCGTGGAGGCCGGCGCGACCCACATCACGTTCGGCGATCCGGATTTCCTGAACGGGCCGGGACACGCGTTTGCCGTGACGCGCGCCATGCACGCCGAGTTTCCGCACCTGACCTTCGACTTCACCGCGAAGATCGAGCATCTGCTGCGGCATCGGTCGCGTCTCGCGGAGTTCGCGGCGCTCGGCTGCGTCTTCATCGTGTCGGCGGCGGAGTCACTGAGCGACACGGCGCTCACGCATCTCCGCAAAGGGCACACGCGCGCGGACGTCCTGGAGGCCGCGCGGCTCGCGCGGTCCGCGGGGATCGCGCTCAGGCCGACCTGGGTGGCGTTCACGCCCTGGACGACGCTCGGGCTCATCGACCACGTCGACCCCGTGCAGTACTCGATCCGCCTCCTGGTGCCCCCGGGGTCGTTGCTGCTCGAGAGCCCGGCGATGCGCCCCTTCCTGGGGCCGCTGGTCGAGCAGGATTTCTACTATCGGTGGACCCACCCCGATGCCCGGATGGACGAGCTGCAGCAGGCGGTGACCGCCGTCGTTGCCGACGCCGCCGAGAACGGTGAGGATACGCCCGTCACGTTCGATAGGATCCGCGATCTGGCCGATCGCGTCTCTGGCCGGCCGCGGCGGCCCGCGGTCGCGTCCCTGCTCGGTCGGGACCGCCCGCTGCCGCCGCGGCTGACCGAGCCGTGGTTCTGCTGAGCGGAGCCCACGACGGGCCAGTTGGCCCTTGGCGGGAAGTCGGGTACAGTATCAGTCTGAAGGTTGAGAGGAGGCGGGGCATGAGCGCGGATCTCAAGAGCAGGGTGCAGGAGCTGATCGAGACGTCCATCAACCCGGCGGTCGCCGGTCACGGCGGCTATGTTGAGTTGCTCGACGTCAAGGACAACNGGGCTGCGGCGCCGCCGACATCACGCTGAAGGCCGGCATCGAGCGGCTGATCAAGGAGGAGATTCCCGAGATCGTCGAGATCCTCGACACGACGGATCACGCCGCTGGCGCGAATCCGTACTATACCGCCGGCAAAGCCTAGCCCACCCGAGGCGGGTCGGCCGGAATGCAGCGTGTCCTACTTCTCCTGCCGACCACCACGTATCGCACCCAGGCGTTCCTCGACGCCGCGCGTACGCTCGGCGTCGAGGTCGTGTGCGCTTCGGAGCGGCCCAACGTCTTCGCGGAGCAGGCGCCCGATAACCTCCTGACCCTCGATTTCGACCACCCGGAATCCGTCGCCGAGGCGGTGCGTCGGTTCGGCCAAGCGCACCCGATCGACGCCGTCGTCGGCGTCGATGATCTGACCACCGTGGTCGCAGCCGCCGTCGCCCAGCGGCTGGGCTTGCCCGCGAACTCCGTGACGGCGGCCGCCGCCACCCGCGACAAGCACGTGATGCGACAACGGCTCAGCGAGGCTGGCGTCCCCGAGCCCGGGTTCCGGCCCATTTCCCTCGACGACGATCTCGCCGTCGCCGCCGGCGACATCGGGTATCCATGTGTCCTGAAGCCGCTCCGGCTCTCGGCGAGCCGCGGCGTCATCCGCGCCGACACTCCGGCGGAGTTCGGCGCCGCGTGCCGCCGGATCGCCGAAATCCTCAAGCAGGCGGGCGACCCGTCCCGCACGCTCCTGGCCGAGGAATTCATTCCGGGTCGGGAGGTGGCGCTGGAAGGGTTGCTCGTGGGCGGCGCGCTCCACACGCTCGCGCTGTTCGACAAGCCAGATCCGCTCGACGGGCCGTTCTTCGAGGAAACGATCTACGTGACGCCGTCCCGCCTGCCGGCAGCCGAGCAGGCGCGGATCTCGACCGACACGGCGCGGGCGGCTACGGCGCTCGGCCTGGAGGAAGGCCCCATCCACGCGGAATTGCGCATCAACGCGCGAGGGCCGTTCGTGATCGAGGTCGCGGCGCGGTCGATCGGTGGCCTGTGTTCGCGCACGCTCCGCTTCGGGACCGGCATGACGCTCGAAGAGCTGATCCTGCGCCACGCGCTCGGCAGGAAGATCGAGTCGTACGATCGTGAACGCCGCCCCGCCGGCGTGATGATGATCCCGATCCCGCGCGCCGGACGCCTGCAGGCGGTCGCCGGAATAGAACGGGCGGAGGCGGTCGCCGGCGTGGAGGAGGTCGCGATCACCGCGCACCGCGGGCAGGAGCTGGTGCTGCTTCCCGAGGGCTGGCAGTACCTCGGGTTCATCTTCGCGCGCGCCGACACCCCGGAAGAGGTCGAGCGGGCGCTGCGCGAAGCCCACGCGCGGCTACACGTCGACATCACCTGAACCGCTCGCGCCATCGCCGCGTCGAGCCAGTAGACGGGTCGGGCGCGCGGATCCGAGGCGGAACTACCAGCAGGATGCCGAGAGACCCAGCAGGCCGCTCCCAAAGGTCCAGATGCGAGGCGGCGAAGGAGCGACGACTGAGACGCACGCGATTGTACGTCGCAGGGGGGAGCGACCGAGCCAACGACGCAGATGGGCCT
>QHRS01000097.1:0-485 GCA_003221435.1 Candidatus Rokuibacteriota bacterium | reverse complement strand
CGGGGCCGCGGGGGCACGAGGGTGCACGCGAAGGTCGCGGGCTGCTTCCGGTGCTGATCGAGAAGAGCCTCGAGTCGGGCCAGCGTTCGGTCGCGTTTCGCGAGCCCGACGCCGTAGATTGCGAGGTCGTTCACGAGGCGCGTGTAGAAAACGTGCTGGTGGTCTCCCCCGTCCCGCATGCACGGCGAGGGCTTGCGCGCGACGCGCAGGAGGGGGCCGAACGCCCGCACGTACTCACGGAGCACGGGCTCGTCGGCGAGGTCGCGCGGGGCTTCGGGAAAGCGCGCGAGCAACTCGCCCACCGTCATCGGCTCCCGCAAGGATCCGGCGCACGCGTCAAGATCGGGCGGCAAGCGGATCTGCATGACGGGGATCCTCCTGGCGGCATTATACCCCGGCCGCCCAGGGGCGGAAATCGGCCGAGGCAGGACATCGGCCGAGGCAGGACCAGGCGGGCACGACCCGGCGCGCTGCCGGATCGGGCA
>QHRS01000096.1 GCA_003221435.1 Candidatus Rokuibacteriota bacterium | reverse complement strand
TCGCGGGCGCGTGCTGCGCGGCGTGCAGGAGGCGACCGATGGCAGCGACGATCTGTGGTCGGGCGAGTACCGCTTCCGCTGCGGCGACGGCGCCTACGCGTACGTGTCCGACCGGGCGTTCATCGTGCGCGATCCGGCGGGCCGAGCCGAGCGGGTCTTCGGCTCGATGATCGACGTCACAGCCCGCCGGCTCGCGGAGGAGGAGCGCGACCGCTTCTTCACGCTGTCACCGGACGCGCTGTGCATGGCCGGGGCCGACGGCTACCTCAAGCGCATCAATCCGGCATGGACCGATCTGCTCGGCTACACGGAGGAAGAGCTGCTGAGCCGGCCGGTCACGGAGTTCGTTCATCCGGACGACCGGGCCGCGACCGCCGAGGCCGGGCAGCGGCTCCGGAGCGGCGAGGGCGTGGTCTCGTTCGAGAACCGGTACCGCCACAAGGACGGCTCCTACCGCTGGCTCCAGTGGCGGGCCCGGCAGGTGGCGGAGCGGCAGATCCTTTACGCCTTCGCCCGCGACGTCACGGTGGAAAAGCGGATCGAGAGCGAGCTGGCAGCTGCGCGTGACCAGGCGCTGCAATCGGCCAACGCCAAGGCCACCTTCCTCGCCAACATGAGCCACGAGATCCGCACCCCCATGAACGGGGTGATCGGGATGTGCGAGCTGCTCATGGAGACCCCGCTCAACCCAGCCCAGCGACGCTACGCGGACACCATCCACTCGAGCGCGGATTCGCTCCTCACCATCCTGGACGACATCCTCGACTTCTCGAAGGCGGAGGTGGGAAAGCTGGCGCTGGTCTCCGTTCCCTTCGATCTGCGCCGGCTCACCGAGGACATCCTCGATCTGTTCGCGCGCCGGGCGCAGACCAAGGGACTGGAGCTCGCCGGCCTCGTCCACCGCGATGTGCCGCGCGGCTTGAGCGGTGATCCGGCACGCCTGCGGCAGGTGATCGCCAACCTGCTGGGGAACGCGGTCAAGTTCACCGACCACGGCCTGGTCGCGCTCGAGGCCTCGCTGCAGGCGGAGGAGGGAGGCCGCACCGTCGTGCGCTTCGAGGTGCGGGACACGGGCGTGGGCATCACAGCCCAGGGCCGGCAGGCGCTGTTCGCGTCGTTCTCCCAGGTCGATTCGTCATCGACGCGCCGTCACGGCGGGACCGGGCTCGGGCTCGCGATCTGCAAGCAGCTCGTCGAGCTCATGGGGGGCGCGATCGGCGTGGAGAGCGTGCCGGGCAAGGGCTCGACGTTCTGGTTCACGGTTCCGTTCGAAGTGGCGCCCGACGTTTCCCTCTGCGAGCCGCCGGACGTCGCGCGGCTGGCCGGCCGCCGCGTCCTGCTGGTCCAGGAGAACGCGGTCTGCCGCCGCATGCTGCGGCACGTGCTCGAATCCTGGAGTCTCGAAGTTGTCGAGGCCGAGGACGGTGGGAGCGCGCTCCAGTGCCTGCGCCGCGCCGCCCCCACGGCGAGGGTCGACTTCGCGCTCGTCGATCTCTATCTGCCCGACTTCGACGGCCTGGCGCTCGGGAGCGCCATCCGGCAGCTCGCAGATGGCGAAGCACCCGCGATCGTCCTGATGACGCCGATTGGAACCCGCGAGGAGATCCTGCGCAATGCAGGCTTCGCGGCGTGCCTCGCGAAGCCCGTGCTGGCGACACGGCTCATCGAGTGCCTCCAGGGGCTGGCTGTGACGCCCGAGCCGGCGTGCGAGCGCTCGGCTCCGGCCGGCGCCAAGCCGTCCGACCCGCCGGCGATCGGCGTGCGGGAGGAGGGAGCGGGACGGAACCTCATCCTGGTGGTGGACGACAACCCCGTGAACCTCCACGTCGCGATTGGCCAGCTCGAGTCGCACGGCTACGTCGCAGAGGTGGTTTCGAGCGGGCGCGACGCGCTCGCCGCGCTCTCGCGCCGTCGCTACGACCTCGTCCTCATGGACTGCCAGATGCCCGAGATGGACGGCTTCCAGGCCACGCAGGAGATCCGTCTGCGGGAGGAGCGGTCGCAACACACGATCATCGTCGCGATGACGGCGTACGCGCTGGAAGGCGACCGCCAGAAGTGCCTGAACGCCGGCATGGACGACTACATCGGCAAGCCGATTCGCGGAGCTGAGCTGGATCGCGTGATCCGCCGCTGGCTGCGCCGGCCCGACGGCGATGCCGGCAGAAACGCCGCCCGGGCGCAGCCAGCCGCTGCGACCGCTCAACCCGCCGAAGCTCCGCCGTCTCCCGCTTCTCCGTTCGCTCCGGCTCCTCCCGTGGCGGCCGCCCTGGTGGATTTGAAGCTCTTGAGCGACGCGGCCGGCCACGATGTTGCGCGCGTGCGCGACCTGATCGCGGATCGCGCACCGCTGCGCGGGATCGAGCGCGAGCTGCGGCATGGTGGGGGTCGTGCCGCCGCTGCGGGACCTCGAGCGGATGGGGAAGGAACGTCGGCTCGCCGATGCGCCGCGCGCATTCGCCGAGCTCGAGCGCAGGTTGAGGATGGTTCGTGACCGGCTCCGCGAGCACGCGGCAGCTCCGTCCCGAATGCAGTCGGCCCGGTAGGACGGCGCCGGGCTCCGGCGCTCGCCCTTCGAGAGGGGGAGACAAGCCATGAAGCGAATCCTGATCATCGAAGACGATCCGGTGACCGCTGCGGTCTACCGGCAGATGTTCGAGCGCAGGGGGTATCGGGCTGAGGCGGCGGTGGACGGGCTCGCGGGGCTCGAGACGCTCGCGATCCTGAAGCCCGACGGCGTGCTGCTCGACGTGATGCTGCCCGGCATCGACGGCCTCGAAGTGCTGCGGCGCATCCGCGCGAATCCCGATTGGCGGGATCTTCCGGTGGTGGCGTTCACGAACGCGTTCCTCGGCGAGATGGTCCAGGAGGCGGAGCTGGCGGGCGCGACCTGCACGCTGACCAAGTTCGACCATACGCCGTGGCAAGTCGTCGAGCGCGTCCGCGAAGCGATCGAAGGCCCCACCCGCGGGCGGGGCGAGGCGCTGGAGGTGCTGCGCGGACAGCCGAGGGAAGGCGAATCGAGCGACGGGCCGATCGTGTTGAAGGCGGGTCCGGGCAAGGCGGAGGACGACGACCGCCGCTTCCTCGATGGGGTGCGGACCTCCTGCCTGCGCTCGGCGCCGGCTTCGCTCGACGCCATGCGCGACCTGGTGCGCGCGTTCATCGGGAACCCTCAGCAACCCGATGTGATGCAGGCGCTGTACGGTGAAGCCCACTTGCTCGCGGGAAGCGCAGCGCTGGCTGACCTGCCGCTCCTCTCCCGCGTCACAGGCGCCCTGGAGGGGTTGACCAAGATCCTCATGGAGCGCCCGGACCAGATTCGGATCACGACGCTGCGTGGGATCGGCCAGGCCCTCGACGCGCTCGATCTGCTGTTGGCCGAAGGCGGCGCGCCCGCGGGGCTGGACGGAATCACGCCGCGCGTGCTGGTCGTGGACGACGACGAGATCGCGCTGCGCTCGATCCAGCACGCGCTCGAGAAGGCGAAGTTCGACATCGTGTGCGAGGCCGACCCGGTCGTGGCGCAGCGCATCTTGGACCGCGAGGCCTTCGACCTCGTCTTCCTCGACATCGAGATGCCCGTGATCCGGGGCACCGATCTGTGCGCCCACCTCAGGAAACAGCCCGCATACGCCCGGGTGCCCGTGATCTACATCACATTCATGTCGGACTTCGAGGACCCGGCGCTCGCCGAGCTCGAAGGCGGCGATGATCTGCTGGTGAAGCCGTTCCTCTACATGGAGCTGGCACTCAAGGCGTTGGCGCTGTTCGTGAAGAAGCGTCTGGAGCCGAGCATGGTGTAGCGGTCGTTCCCTCGGCATGCGGACTCGGCTCTCGGCGGGCGCTCAGGGCGCGAGCCTCCGCTCCACAGCTGCGAGCGAGTCCGCGAGGTCGCGACGGGCCGGGTCCTGGCGCAGCGCCGCCGCGAGCTCAGCTCGCCTCGTCCCGAGCTCTCGCAGCTCGGCGAGCGCCTCGAAGCGCAGGCGCGCGCGGACTTCTCGCAGCACGGGAGAGCGCCCCTCGTGCGCCAGGGCCGCCAGGGCAGCGCGGGGGCGGCCCTCGCTCAGCTCGTTCGCGGCGAGTCTCTCCCATGCGTAAGCTGCGAAGCCGTCGTGCGCCAGCCCGGCCTGGCTCTCGGCCCGCGCATCTTCGTAGCGCCCTTCCAGCGTCCTCAGGTGCGCCAGGTGGAGGTGTGCCACGCCATTGAAGTCCGAGGCTTGGATCGAGCGCTCGAGTTCCGCCCCCGCCACAGCCCGCAACGCCTTGTCCGCCTCGAGAGCCTTCATGAGCCTGCGCACGCCCCGCGGTAGGCGAACGAATCCGCGACGCCCGCGAACGGCCCGCTGCGCCGCACGTAGAGCGAAGCTGCGTCGTCCATGAAGACCAGCGCGAAGCTCGTGTCGGCGTCCAGCGCGTCCTGCGAGAAGTCGCCATCGACCCGGTTGCGGCTGAGGAGCGCGTAGTCGAATGCGTGGCGCCGATCGAACCTGGCCCACACCGACGGGGCGATGGGCAGGGCGGCTGCGAACCAGCGGTCCTCACGCGTGCCGGTCTGATGGATGTCCATGAACGGGAGCCGGTCGCGCTGGGGCCAGAACCGCCACAGCAGGTAGCCGCCCAGCCAGTAGTCGTTGTATCCATGGCCGCGCAGGCCATGAGCGGACATGAAGTCGCATGCGCGCAGCGGAATGTAGTCGAGCCGCAGTCCGACCCCCGGAGTCATCTCCGGCCGGCCCCATTCGGCGGGGCCCGATGCCACACAAGCGACGACGGCCAGCAGTGCGCGGGCCGGCGCCGGGCTTGTCCACGACGGCCATCGCCGCGCGCGCAGGTAGGCCTCGAGGTCACGCGCGACATAGGGCGCAGCCCCCAGCGCGAGGAAACCCGTAAAACGCTGGGTCGGAAGCGCGAGCCCGAAGAGGGTCGCAGCCAGCAGCGCCTCGAAGCCGTCGAACGTGCGCCGGCGGGCTCGCCACAGGATGAGGAGCGGCCAGCCCACGACGAGGAGGGGCAGGCCGTTCGTCCAGTTCTCGCGCCAGTCCACGGGCCCGAGCTCCAGCACCGTCTTGAAGATCGACTCGTGACGCCAGACCAGGAAGTACTCGAACGGTTGAGCGACCGCCCGCGAACCCGAAGGGTTCACGAACCAGAGCGCCACCGTGGCCAGCGCCGTCAAGGCGTCGCGGCGGAGGGGAGGCGCCGTTCCCCCCGTGACCGCCGGGGTCGGGGTGCCGCGCGCTGCCGCCCGCGACGCCGCTCGACCCCGTGGGCGCCGGGCGCCCGACCAGGCGCGGAGCGCGCCTCCGGCATCGTGGAGGGCGAGCAACACCAGGCCGAGCGGGAACGAGATGTGAACGTTGGCCCAGACCCATCCGATCGCCGCGAGCCAGCGCGTGCGATCGGGTCCTCCCGCCCGCCGCGTCTCCAGAATCCACAGCTCGAGTGCGAAGAGAACGGCCACCAACGTCTCGGGGCGGACCTCCGACCGTATGCGGTAGACGAGCGAGCAGACGACGAGCACGACGAGCGACGTGAGTCCACGCGCGCCCATGCGGCGCGCCGTCGCCCACAGCAGCGCGAACGCCGCGAGCGTCGTGAGCCAGCGCCACGCGAAAAGCCCGGTCACTCCGGCCGCCGCCCAAATCGGCCAGATCAGCGCGCGGAAAGCCCATGAGGGCGTGACCGCCGGCGCACCGTAGGTCGGCCAGGTCCAGATCTGCTGGGTGGGGACCGCGTGCAGCCTCCAGATCTCCCGGCCGACGGCGATGTGCTGCCACATGTCGGTGTCCGAGAGCTTGAAGCTGACCGAGAGAAGGACGCAGCCGGCGGCGACGACGGCAGCCGCGAGAAAGGCCGGATGGGAGAGCGGGAGCTCAGCTGCGGGCCGCGGGGGTGGGGCCGCACCACCCGCCTGCCGAGCCGCAGCTGGCGGCCGCCCGGCGCCGCGCGGCACGATGGCCTAGACCCCCACCGCCTCCACCTTTTCGATCAGCGCGTCGAGCGCGCGCTCGACGTCGCGGCCGAGGTGGATGCGCATCACGCGGCGGCGGCGGCGCTCCAGCACCTCGTAGTCGCCTGCGGCCTGCGCGCGGATCAGCGCCGCGAAGTCGTAGCGCTCGCCGGGGATCGGGACCGGGTGGCCGTCGTCGGCTGTGAGCTGCAGGATGATCGCGCAGTTGGGTCCGCCTTTGTGAAGCTGGCCGGTCGAGTGCAGGAAGCGCGGGCCGTAGCCGAGCGTGGTGGCGAGACGGGTCGCGGCGCGGCAGGCGAGCCGCAGCCGCTGCAGTCGCTCGTGGCGCGCCGGCGTGCGGTGCAGGAAGGCGCAGAGCGCGACGTAGTCGCCGGGGCGCTCGAGGCCGAAAAGCGCGGGCAACCACTCGGCAGTGCGCTCGCGATCGGCGACTCGCGCCTCGATCGCGTCCGCGACCGAAACCGGCGCCTCGATCGCGATGCCGTCCGACTCAGCCAGCCAGTAGGTCTCGGGCGATCTCCCGGCCTCGAGCGCCTCGGTCAGGACCGCCTGCGTGGCTTGCTTGGACTCGGTCACGTTGGGCTCGTCGAACGGATCGACGCCCAGCACGGCCCCCGCGGTCGCGGTCGCGATCTCCCAGCGCATGAACTCCGCGCCGAGCGACGCCAGCGTGGGGAGGGTCCAGCGCACGACCGGATGTCCGGCTGCGCGCAGCGCGGCGAGGCGCGACTCGGTCGCGGGCGGGAAGGGGCGCTGCGTCACGGCCACGAACGCGCGGTCCGCGCCGTAGAGCGAAGGTGGTCCGAGCGGCTCGTCTGCGACCGGCACGAGGCCCAAGCCGTCCTTGCCTGTGCTCTCGGCGAGAAGCTGCTCGATCCACGAGCCCAGGGCTGCCAGCTCCTCGCCGAGAACCAGCGTCACCTTGTCGCGCCCCGTGAGCGCCAGCTCGCCGAGCGCTGCGCCGAGCGCCAGGCCGGGCTTCTGCGCCGCCGACGCGCCCGCGCCGAGCTCGCGTGCCTCCGCGAGTGCTGTGTCGAGCAAAGCTTCCACGTCGGCGCCGATCAGGGCGGCGGGAACCAGCCCGAAGCACGAGAGCGCGCTGTAGCGCCCGCCGATCGTGGGCGGGTTGAGGAAGGTGCGGCGGTATCCGCGCGCCTGGGCCAGGGCCGCGAGCGGACTGCCGGGGTCGGTGATGGCGGCGAAGGAGCGGCCTGCGCGATCCCCGAGCGTGGCCCGCGTCCATTCGAAGAAGTACTTCTCGAAGGCTGAAACCTCGATCGTCCCGCCGGACTTGGACGAGACCAGGAAGAAGGTGCGGGGCAGCTCGATCCGCGACGCCAGCTCGCGCACGGCAGCGGGCGACGTGCTGTCGAGCACCTCGAGGTCGAGCGCGCCGGGTCGCACGCCGAACGTGCGTCGCAGCACCTCCGGGGCGAGGCTCGAGCCGCCCATGCCGAGCAGCACGGCGTGCGTGAAGCCGTCGCCTGCGACCTCGGCCGTGAAGGCGCGCAGCGCTTCCGCTTCGCGCCGCATGAGCGTCGGCGATTCGAGCCATCCGAGGCGGTTGCGCGCCACCGCGCGGTGCGCCGGATCGTCGCCCCACAAGGAATCGTCGCGCGACCCGAGTCGGGCCGCGAAGTTCGACGCCTCCAGCTCGCGCAGGCGAGCGTCCACCGCCTTTTCGTGCGGACCGAGCGAGAATTCCACGGCGGGGGTCAGCGCGCGGCGAGCTGCGCGCGGCGCGACTCCAGCGTCTCGAGCAGCGCGTCGTACGACTTGGCGAAAGCGGCGACGCCCTCCGGCTCGAGCTGGTCGATCAGCGTCGGGAGCGGGACGCCCAGCTCCGGCAACCGGCGGAAGAGGTGCTCGGCGCGGTCGAGGTCACGCCCGATGCGCGACTCCAGCGTGCCGTGGTCGTTGAACGCCGCGAGCGTCTGCGGCGGCATCGTGTTCACCGTGTCCGGCCCGATCAGCTCGTCCACGTAGAGCGTGTCGGGATAGGCCGGGTTCTTGGTGCTGGTCGAGGCCCACAGCGGCCGCTGGAGGTTGGCGCGCTTCACGTGCAGCGCCAGGAAGCGGGGCGACGAGAACTCGTGGCGGAATCGCGCGTACGCCAGGCGCGCGTTGGCAACCGCCGCTTTTCCCCCGAGCGACTCGAGCTCGGCGCGCTCGGGCGCACCCGCCGCCAGCGCCGCCACGCGCCCGTCGATGGCCTTGTCCACCTTGGAATCCACCCGCGAGACGAAGAACGACGCCACCGAGAAAACGCCGTCGAGCGGCTGTCCGGCCGCTGCGCGCTGCTCGAGCCCGCGCAGGTAGGCGTCCATCACCTGGGCGTAGCGTGCGAGCGAGAAGATCAGCGTCACGTTGACGCAGATGCCGTCTGCGATCAGCGCCGCGATCGCGGGCAGCCCATCTGCGGTCGCCGGCACCTTGACGTAGAGGTTGTCGCGCGCCACCGCGCGGTGGAGGCGTCGCGCTTCGGCGATGGTCCCGGCGGTGTCGTGCGCGAGGCGCGGGCTCACCTCGATGCTCACGCGCCCGTCGAGTCCGCGCGTGCGCTCGGCGACCGCGCGCAGCTTGTCGCACGCGAGCTGGATGTCTTCGACCGCGAGGGCCTCGAACAGCGCGGGACCGCTGAGCCCTCCGCCGGCGTGCTGCGCGACCGCGCGGCCGTAGTCTTCGCTCTCCGCGATCGCGAGCTGGAAGATGGTGGGGTTCGAGGTCACGCCCACGACGCCTTCGTCACGCACCATGCGGTCGAACTCCCCCGAGAGCAGGTGATCGCGGCGGATGAAATCGAGCCACACGCTCTGTCCGAGCGACTGGAGCTTCTCGGCACGGCTGGTCATCGGAGCCTCCGGGACAAAACGTCAGCCACGCGACGGATCCTGCGCGAGGCACACCATGCGGCCTTCCGGGTCACGACAGATCGCCATGCGGTGGCCCCACGGCCGATCCGTCGGCGGCTCCTGGAACGACACGCCCTTCGCGACCAGGTCGCGGTGCACGCGATCCACGTCCTTCACGAAGAAGTAGAGCGCGGGCTCGCCCGGCGGGCGCCACTGCTCAGGCGGCCCCGGCACAGGGGCCATGAAGCCGACGCTGGTCGTGGGCGTGGTGCGGATCGAGAGATAGCCGACCTTGGGCTCCTCGATGAAGCGCTTGAAGCCCAGGACCTCGGTATAGAAGCGCTTGATTCCGGCCATATCATGGCTGGTGTAGTCGAGGTGATGATGCCACGCACCGATCGCGTTCGGGGCCTCGTCGGTCGCAGCGGGCTGCGCATCGGGCTTGGCTGCGGCCGGCGGCGCCGCGGCTGGCTTCGGCGCCGGGCGGACCGTGGAGCGCCGCGGAGCGCCGCGACCCGCGGGCTTCTTCGCCGCGCGCGCCGCCGTGCGCGCACTCGTGGAACGGAGCTTCTTTACTGCCATGGGCTTTCCTCTCAGGAACCTCCGTCTGTGTCTCGGGCGTCTACCACGGCTACGATGCCCCCGTCGCCGGGTCCTGCGCAAGCGCGTCCCCCGGCTAGCGGGGCAGTCGTCTTGGAGCCGGTCGCGGAATCCGCTAGGATCGCGGGTAACGGTGCGGTCGGACGGGGCCTTGGCGATCCCGCTCGAGGACTGGAGCGTATGGTGCACCTACGAACACCTGCGGACCATGAAAGCAGCTGAGGGCCTTTCGCGGCGGGTGGCTTCGGACCGGCGCCGCCAAGCGGTTCAAGAAGGCGGAGCGCTCGATCGCGATGATATGTCAGCCGCTAGAGATCGCCGAGTCTCGGTTTCGGAAGCTCGTCGCGGCGCGGCTCGCCGCCGACGTCCATCGCCGGGCGAAGCAATCCTCTCCGGCTCCAAGAGCGGCAACTGTGGCTATCGCCCTCTGCGTTTACTGGTCGCTCGCGCCGCCCGCCGCCACCTTGGTCGTGGCTGGCGATGGCCGCAATGATGCGCTGGATGATCAAGCCCAGCCCATGGGCGGGGGACTTGAGGGGGCGCGCGCCGGCCGGGATCTGAAGGGAACGGTTGTCGACCAGGGCGAACGGGCGATTGCTTCGGCGCGGGTCCTGGCATACACGGCGACACCCAAGCGCGGGGTGAGCACGGTTTGCGCGCACTGCTACCCGGACTGCGGGAAGCAGGCCATTACTCTCCGGGACGGCAGATTCTGCCTGTCCCGGCTTGACACCACGCTCCTGTTCAGGCTCCTGGTCCTGCCGCCCGGCCGCCTTCCTCAGTTCGTCGACAAGGTCGAGCCGTCCGACGCGGCTCTTGTGGTTCGGATCAAAGATCGTCCCCGGTTGGACAAGCGCCTTCTCATTCGTGGTCGGGTGATCGATCCAGCGGGGAACCCGATTGTGGGCGCAAGTGTCGAGCCCATCGGTCGGATGTGGCCCGGAAGGAGGAGCTTCGGTCACCTACCGGTGCTGGATCCGGTCGCCATCAGCGACCAGTATGGGAACTTCGAAATCTCCACGAAAGACACCTCGGGCGGCTACTTTCTCCGCGTCACGGCTCGAGGGTTTGCCTCGAGGATGGTGCAGAACGTCCGGGTTGGCATGGGACGTCAGCGCATCAAACTCGAGGAGGGTGCTTGGGTCGCCGGTCGAGTTCTGCGGGACAACGAGCCCCTCACGGGGGCAGTCGTAGGGATCTGTCAGTTGGACCGAGATGCAGGAAGTTTCGTGGGTGGACAGCGGCTTTCCACTGACTCAACGGGACGATTCAACTTCTTCAATGTCGTTCCGGACGACGAGCACGTCGTCTACGTTGAGACGCGGAGCGTTACCCCTTACTGGATACCAGCCGAGACGTTGAGAGTGATGGGAAGCGGTAGTCGAATGGATGCCGGTGTCCTTCGTGCCCAGACGGGAGTGGCGCTGGCCGGCCACGTCACCCTAATTGACGGTCAAAGGCTCCCCGCAGACGCGAGGGTGGTCCTCCAGCGCTTTCCTGCCCGCGATTACGTCGTCGAAATGATCGACTCAAGCGGATCCTTCGCGTTTCGCGGCGCGCCCAGAGAAACGTGCGATGTGTCGTTCGGCGTCGCAGGATACCGGCTAGTTGCCGACCAGCGGGATCTCGATATCGTGCCCCCAGGCGTGGTCCGACTCTTTCCGGATGGACGCTCCCTGGAGGTGCGTCTGGAGCCGTCCCGGCAATGAATTCGTGTGGGTCACCCAAAGAGTACAGCGTGTCACCGTACCGCCGAGTTTGGATTCGTGGCCCACCGGACAGCTGAATAGCCACCGTACAGCTTCGTGTCGCAGGAAGACTGCGGAAGGAGGTGTTCCGTGATGAGTGACAGGAAACGTTCTTGCGCTTTGTTGCCCGTGGTCCTGACCGCGGGGGTTCTCTTGAGTCACGGCCCTGCCTTTGGCCAGGCAGGATGCTACAGCTGTGGCTACAACAATACTCGCTTTCCGCGGGCATAGTGAAGACGGCTCCAACCAGCAGCCGCGCGAACGTCGCGTCGCTCGCCTCTTCCTTCGGCATGCCGCTCCATCACCGGGCCGGCATGCCGAAGCAAGAGGCGAGCGACGCGACGTTCGCGCGGCTGCTGGTTGGAGCCGTCTTCACTATGCCCGCGGAAGGGGGGGCCGGATTGCCTTCCGCGAACGTGAGCTCAGCGATCCTTCGCGCTGCGGGCGGCGGGCTTGGTGCCAACGGCTTCGCCGCACTGGTCGCGCGTGCTCAGAGCCTGCCGCTCCAGCGGGTAGCGCTGTCGGCACGCTCTCGTCTGTGGGCGGACCAACGGGAGCGCGGCGGTACATCGTAGACGGGTCCTTCGAGTTCTCCGTGACGCTGGCTCCCGAGGTGGGCGGCCTCGGCCTCAGCGTCGCCACCCGGCCAGCTTTCCGCGCGGAATCCCGACTGCGCGAAGAGGATGTCTTCGTAGTGATCATTCCCGCCGGATCTCGCAGGATCGTCCTTTGCTTG
>QHRS01000100.1 GCA_003221435.1 Candidatus Rokuibacteriota bacterium | reverse complement strand
GAGGTCGCGGGCGGCGGGAATCGTGGGGAGAGATGTGGCGGCCAGCACCGCGCGGGCGATCGCGCGCGCCACCGCGTCGGCCGCCGCGAGGCCGATCGCCGTGACGTCGGTGCGCACGTCCCCGATCGACAGCGTGAACAGGGTGTCGCCATCGACGGCGGTATGCGGTGGCGACAGGGCGCGCGCAAAGCCCGTCATCGCCAGCTCGGCGACCTTCGTGGCCTCGGCCTTGCTGAGGCGCGCATTGGTCGCCACGACGCCGATCGTCGTGTTCTCCGGGGCGAAGCCGGGCAGGGTCGCGCCGGCCCGTAGGGCTCGCGCGGTGTCGATGAGCCGGCGGCCGTCGGGCGCGTTTCGGGCGCCCGCCAGCAGCGCGCCCGTTTCTGGGTCGCGCACGTCACCGGCAGCGTTGACGGCCACGAGGGCGCCCACGATGGCATCGCCGGTGCCGAGGCTGACGCTGCCGATTCCGCCGCGCATCGCGTGCCCCAGGCGGTAGAGCTTGCCGACCGTCGCGCCCGTCCCGGCGCCGACGCTGCCTTCCTCGGGCGCCGACGGCGTCGCGTTCGCCGCCGCGGCGTACCCCATCTCGCGCGTGGGTCGCGCGCGCATGTCGCCGACGCTCAGGTCGAAGAGAATGGCGCCCGCGACGTGCGGCACGACGGTCGGCCCCGCGCGAAACCCGATCCCCTTGTCCTCTAGGTAACGCATGACGCCCCAGACGGCTTCGAGCCCGTAGGCGCTGCCGCCCGCGAGGACGACGCCGTCGAGTGTCGGAACGAGGTGGCGCGGGTCGAGAAACTCGAGGCCGTGGACACCGTTGGCCCAGCCCCGGAGCGTGACGCCGCCGACGGCCGGCGTCTCACAGAGCACGGCGGTGCAGCCCGTCAACCCGACCGCATCCGTCACGTGCCCCACGCGGATGCCCGGGACGTCGACGATGCTGCTGCCGTCCCTCACTGCGGCGACCGGGCGCGCTCAGGCGGGTGTCGCCTGACATCGCCGGCGCTGATGCGGCCCGAGGCGACCTCCGACGCCACCTCGAGCGCCCGCTGGGCGAGCCCGCGGGCGAAAGGGATGTGCTGTATGCCGCGGCCCGCATCCATGAGCTGCCCTGCCGCCGCTCGCGCGAGCGCCGCGGCATCGGGACGCGCCGTCATCTGGAAGATGAGCGCCATCTCGGTGAGCCGTTTCGCCCAGCGTCGCCGCGCCTCGTCGGTGAGCTCCCGTTCGAGCACCTGCGTGACGATCGCCGCCTCCCGCTCGGCCTTGATCTGATCCGACAAGATCAGGCGGCTCGAGCGAGCTTCCATCAGCTTCACGGCGTCGCTCTGGACGCTTTCGGGGTCGAGGAACCAGCCCATCAGCTCGGGGAGGTGGAAGAGCTGCGCCGCGCGCTCGGCGAGCAGCGGATCATTGGTCGGAGCGGAGGTCTGGTCGACGGACGGATTCTCGCCAGCAGGCGCGACGTCAGCTCCGGTGCCCGGCCCGGTCGATTGGAACACGCGCTGCCAGCGCGAGAACTCGGGGGGCGGGCCGGTGCCGCGCGCCGGATGAAGCGCGAGCGCCTCGCTGACGCGGGCGATCACATGCTCCGGGGGCAGCTCGACCCACGGGAGCTTTTGCGAGGCGCGCAGCCTTGCCAGCTCGGTCTCGAGCCGCTTCTTCGTGATCTCGCCCCCCGCGACCTCCATGACGCCCTCGACGTCGTTGAGGATCACGGAACACAGGGCGAGCCCGCCATAGCCGCCCTCGAACAGGATCCAGGCCGCGCGCGACCCGCTGCCATCGATGCCCGAGAGCCACGCGCGGAGCGGGCGCTCGGGTCGGCGCCCGATGACCGGGCGCGTCTCGCGCGCAGGGGGTGTGATGCCCGACTGGGCGAGGCGATAGAGCACGCGTTTGGCGATTCGCCGGGTCGGTCCGGCCCCGCGCTCGGCCAGGGCCGTCACGAGCGGCAGCACGGCTTCGCCACGCTCGTGGACACCCTCCCGAAGCGCGGCGTCCAGCTCGTCCGGAGGCAGCGCCGCGAGTCGATCGACACCGGTGGCGGGGTCGGCGAGCGCTGCATCGAGCAGCGGCCGATACGACGCCGGACCGCTCATCCGAACGCGAGCCGGAAGAACGGGTGGTCCGGATGGTCGCGGAAGTAGACCTTGCGGGTGTAGTCGAGCACGCCGACGTAGGCTTCGAACTGGTCCGACAGCCGGCGGAAGATCTGGGCCCGTGATTCGCCGGCCGCGGCGCGTCGGTGTTCGGCGACGAAGCGATAGGCGCGCTTGCCCTCGGCGATGTAATAGCGCGAGGCGGCCATCCGCTCGACCCGTTCCTGGAACACGCCTGTCATGAACAGCGTGTAGTCTCCGATGTGGCGGCGGAGCGCCACCTCGCGCTCGGGCTGGAAGTGCGGAGACTGGTCGGCCCAGATCTCCTGGATGTCGAGCAGGCTCTCTACTACCGACTCGAGCCGCCGCGTCCTCAGACCGCGGGGGTAGAGATTCTCGGTCCGCGCGAACCGCGTGAGCAGATCAGCGAGGTAGTCGGCGGCCGGATCGTCCCGCCGGGCGAGGTCGCCCAGGCTGCGTCCCACGATGTCCTCGAAGAAGCGCTGCAAACTCATGGGTCGTCGCGAAGTCATGATAGCAAAATTTGCTAGAATCGGGGCTCCATGGACACAGGCGCCGCTGCCGGACGGCCGTGGTTGCTGGTCGTCGCCGCCCTCGTGATGGCGAGCCTGCTCGCGTACGTGCTCTTCGGCGCGTACATCCCGACGAAACAGCGCATGGCGGGACTTGAGACCGAGATCAAAGAGGTCTACCAGAAGGAGGCCGAGCTGCAGACGCAGCTCGCGCAGTCGCTGCAGAAGAACGCGCTGCTCCAGCAGCAGCTGACTGCGCTGGCGGCCGAGCGCGACGGGCTGGTCCGTCGCGCGCAAGAGCTGGCGCAGGAGCTGGCCGCGCTGAAACGGCGCCCCCGCTAAACCGTCGAAGGGGGCCTCGGCGGCCCCCTCCGAACCTCCCCCCCAGGACCTCAGGGCGCCGGCAAAGCCGGCGTTCGGAGCCGCCTCAGCGACCGGCTTCTATAAAGCTGCGAGGAGGCGCTCGTTCGCTTCGCGTGTGCCGACCGAGATGCGCAGGTGTCCGGGAAAGCCGAGCGCGGCGCCGTCCCGCACGAGGATGCCTGCCCGGAAGAGCCGCTCGCGCACCGCGTCCGCGTCCGGGCCGAACTTGACCAGGAGAAAATTGGCCTGTGATGGGGGAAAGGTGTGCCCGCGACGGCTCAGCTCGCGCGAGAGGAACGCGCGCTCTTCGATCACCAGGTGCCGCGTCGATTGCCAGTACCGAGCGTCCTCGAGCGCCGCGAGGGCCGCGGCCTGCCCGAGCCGGTTTACGTTGTACGGCGCGCGCACCCGGTTCAGTTGCTCGATGATCTCGGCGCCCGCTACTGCGTAGCCGACCCGCGCGCCGGCGAGGCCGGCGATCTTCGAGAACGTGCGCATCACGATCAACGTCGGATGCGTCGCGAGCAGCGCCACGCCGTCAGGGGAGTCCGGGTCGTCGCAGAAGTCGCGATAGGCCTCGTCGAGCACGACGAGCGGCGGCTCGGGACCGAGCGCCCGGAGGAACTCGAGAAGGGGCTGGCGGCGGACGATCGTTCCGGCCGGGTTGTGGGGCGAGCAGAGGATGACGGCCTTGGTCCGGTCGGTCACCTGGCGCCGCATGTCGTCGAGATCGGTGTCGTAGCCGGCCAGCGGGCTCAGGCGCGCGACGGCGCCGGCGATCGCGACGACCGTCGTGTAGGGCTCGAACGACGGGTGCGGGATGGCGACCTCGTCCCCGGGCTCGAACGCCGCCCACGCCAGGAGCGCCAGCAACTCGTCGGCGCCGTTGCCCAGGATGATCTGCTCGCTGGCGACGCCGAGCCGTTCGGCCAGGGCGACTCGCAGCTTCGTGGCGCCCCCGTCGGGATAGAGGTGGACGCGTCGAGCCTCCCGTACGATGGCCCGGATCACACGGGGCGAGGGGCCGACGGGGTGCTCGTTGGCTGAGAGTCGGACCAGGCTCCCCAGGCCGGCCTCGGCCGCGAGGACGTCGAGCGGCTTTCCGGCCGAGTACGGAACCACGTCCTGGATCGCCGAGCGCCAGATCTTTCGCACAGAAACATTCTAAGGCCGGAAGAGCCCGGGGTGCGACCGGCGACGCGTGGTGGCGACCATAAGTCTGCGTCAGGTTTGACTCTATTCCCCCGGGCAATGTAGGCTACGAAGCGTCATGGCCCACGGGGCGAAGCGGGCGGAGGCCCGGGCGGAGCGCGCTGACGACCGACGGCGGCTGCGGCTCGACTTCCTTCGCGAATCGCTCACCAGCGGTCTCGAATCCCTGAAGCTGATGCACGACGGCGGCGCGTCGGGGCTCGTGTCGGTGCAGGCCCACGCGCACCTCATGGACGGCATCCTGCTGGCGCTGTTCCGCCTGGCGGCCGACGATGCCGCGGAAGGACGGCTCGCGCCGAGCCCGGTCGTGCTGGTCGCGCTGGGCGGATACGGGCGCGGCGAACTACACCCGTCGTCCGACATCGACCTCATGGTGATCCACGACGGCGAAGTCACGCCGTACGTGCAGCGGCTCACGCAGGAGATCCTCTACACGCTCTGGGACCTCGGGCTCCTGGTCGGCCACAGCCTGCGCTCGCTCACGGACTGCGTGGCGATCGCTCGCACGGATTTCCCGAGCCGCACCTCGATGCAGGAGGCGCGGTACCTCGCCGGCTCGCGGCGCCTCTTCAACCGCTTCCGGCGCGTGCTCCGGGAGAACGTCTACCGCCGGGACTTCGCCCAGTTTCTTCTGACCACGCTGGCCGAGCGCGACCAGCGCTATCGCAAGTACGGCGCCTCGCCCTACATCCGCGAGCCGAACATCAAAGAGTCGGCGGGGGGCCTGCGCGACATGCACACCGCGATGTGGCTCGGCGCGACGAAGTTCGGCGCGCGAACGCTCCGTGAGCTGACCGAGCGGGGCGTGATCTCGGAACGCGAGCAGCGCCTCGCCGACGAGGCGCTGACCTTCCTCTGGAGGGTGCGCAACGAGCTGCACTTCCTCGCGGGCCACAAGAACGACGTCCTGTCGCGCGACATCCAGCCGCAGATCGCGAAGCGCTTCGGCTACGAAAGCGACGGGACCTCGCTCGGCGTCGAGAAGTTCATGCGCGAGTATTACCTGCACGCGCGGGCGATCCACCGCGTGTCGCGGCGTCTGATCGCCCGGTGCCAGGAGGCGCTCTCGCTGCGCGCGTCAGCGGCGCGGCGCCACCGGCAGGACGCGTTGGCCGACGGCCTCGTGTTCTTCGACGGGCGCCTGCATCTGGCGGAGCCGGGCACCCGGGCGTTCGCCGAGGACCCGACGCGGCTCATGAAGGTGTTCTGGCACCTGCACCGGCTCGGTTGCGAGCTGTCGAGCGACGTCGGGCGCGCGGTGGAAGATTCCCTCGACTTCGTGGACGACGCCTTTCGTCGCTCGCCGGCCGTGCGGGATCTCTTCCTCGACATCTGCCGGAACTGGGGTCGGGTGGCGCTGACCTTACGGGAGATGCACGAGCTGGGGCTTCTCGGCCGGTATCTCCCCGAGTTCGGTGCGTTGACGTGCCTCGTCCAGTACGACGCCTACCACAAGTTCTCGGCGGACCAGCACTCGCTTCTCGCCGTCGAGAACCTCGAGGCGCTGGCGCCTGGCCAGTCGGCCGAATCGGAAGGCGCGGCCCAGGTGTTCAGCAAGATCGAGCGGACCGATCTGCTGATGCTGGGCATGCTGCTTCACGACGTCGGCAAGGCCCAGGGCCACGGGCACGTGGCGAAGGGGATACCGCTCATCCAGCAGCTCACTCGGCGCCTCGACCTGCCGGACGCCGCCGCGGCGGCGCTCGAGTTCCTCGTCGCCCACCACCTCACGATGTCGCACATCGCACAGCGACGCGACATCTACGATCCGAAGACCGTCGAGGATCTCGCCGCGACGGCGCGGGAGCCGCAGTGGCTTAGCATGCTCTACCTGCTGACCTACGCCGACATGAAGGCGGTGGGGCCGGGCGTGATGACGGGGGGGAACGCGGCGATCCTGTGGGAACTGCACTCGCTCACGCTCGCGCGGCTGACGGGAGGCGAGGTGGATCGCCCGAACCGCGCCCAGCTCACCGAGAAGGTGTGCGCGGCCATCAAAGATGAGGCGTCGCGGCAGGTGGTCATGGGGCACCTCGCGATGATGTCCGACCGCTACCTGGCCGGCACGGGAGTGCAGCGCGTGGCCGAGCACCTGCGCCTCGTCCAGCAGCTCGACTCGACCCCCGTCGTGACCGAGCTGTTCCATCACCCCGATCTCGGCACGTCCGACCTCGTCGTGGTCACACGCGATCTGCCGGGGCTGTTCTCCACGCTCGCCGGCACTCTCGCGGCGAACGGGATCAACATCACCTCCGCCCAGATCCACACGCGCGCCGACGCCGTCGCGATCGACACCTTCCAGGTGAACGATCCGCTCGGCGAGGTGGTGACCTCGGCCGCCCACTGGGCCCGCACGCTCGGCGACCTGAGCGCCGCGCTGAGCGGCGACCGCCGGGTCGAAGACCTACTGGAGCAGCGCCAGCAGCGGGCGTTCCGGGACGCGCAGACGGTGGAGGCCCGCCCGAAGATCGTCATCGACAACCAGCTCTCGGATTCGCATACCGTGGTTGAGATCAAGTGCCCGGACCGGCTCGGCCTGCTCTACCTCATCACCCGAACGCTCTCCGCGTCGGGTCTGGACATTGCCAGCGCCAGGATCGCGACGGAGATCGACCAGGCCTTCGACACCTTTTATGTCACCGACCGAGCGGGTCGCAAGGTCACGGATGAGGCCGCGATACTCCGGATCCGCGAGGCGCTCGAGGACGCGCTCGTGAAGCCGCTCTGACGCATGCTGAGCCGCTATCGCGACAGCCTGCGCCTCTGGACCGATCCCGTGGGACGTCTGCTCCTGCGGCTTCACCTTCGACCGAATCACCTCACGGTGTGCGGGCTCGGCGTCAGCGTGGCCACGGCCGTCGCCTTCGCCTCGGGTCGGACTCGCCTGGCCGGGGTGCTCCTCGTCCTGGCCGGCCTGTTCGACTACTTCGACGGTTCGCTCGCCCGCGCCTCCGGGCAGGTCACCCCGTTCGGCGGGTTTCTGGACTCGGTCATCGACCGGTACTCGGATCTGGTCGTGTTGCTCGGCATCGTCTTGCTGTTCGTGGATGCCGGCAACGGGCGCGGGATCGCGATCACGATGGTCGCGCTCATCGGGACGGTCATGGTCAGCTACACGAAGGCCCGCGCGGAATCGATCGGCGTCGCCTGCAACGTCGGCTTCATGGAACGTCCCGAGCGGATGATCTGTATGATCGCGGGCGCGCTCTTGGATCTGCTGGAGCCGGTGCTCTGGATCCTCGCGCTTCTCACCAACGCCACGGCGGTGCATCGGATCGTGTTCACCCGTCACGCCACGCGCGGAGTCGACAGCCCCTCGATGGTCGACTGAGCGATGCCAAGCCGGATCAGGCGCGCGTCGTGGGCATGGATCGTCCTCGTCCTGGCGACCGCGCGCGGCGGCGGGGCGGCGCCGAGAGAGGCCCCGAGGCGACTCAGCGCGGAGACGGAACAGCGGTACGCGGCGGCGGTCGAGGCGCTGCGGCGGGGCGATGCGGAGCCCGTCCTGCGCGAGTTCGCGCGGGCGGACGCCGCGCAGTCCCTCGTTGGCGATTACACCCGGTACCTCCACGCCGAGGCCCTGCTCGGCCGCGGTGATCTGGCCGGCGCCCGCAGCGTGGCGGAATCCCTCGCGGAGGAGTTTCCGCGGCGCCGGATCGGCCGCTCGGCGTTGCTGCTCGCGGCGTACGCGGCCGCGCGGGCGGGGGACGAAGGCCGCAACGAGGCGCTGCTTCGCCGGTTCCTGGCTGGCCACGGCGACGCTCCTGAGATGCCGATCGCGCTCTATCTGCTCGGCGCGTCCTTCGAGGCGCGAGGCCAACGCGAGAACGCCGCGCTGACCTACCGCGAGCTGACGCTCCTGGCGCCGGCCTCAGACTACGCCGACGGCGCCGGGGATCGCCTGCGCGAGCTCGGGCGCGCGGGCTTCACGCTCGCACCGCTCTCGCTGGAGGACCGCCTGACGCGGGCCGAGCGCCTGCTCGTCGGCGGTATGCCGGAGGCGGCGCGCGACGAGGCGGCCGCGGTCGCGCCCGACGCGACCGACCGGAACGTGGCGGTCCGCGCCCTCGGAGTCGTCGCCTCGGCGCTCGAGCGGATGCGGCGCTACGAGGCGGCGGCGGGGGTCATCGAGCAGGCGCTCGCCCGCGCGCCCGACGACGGCAAGGCGGCGCTCCGACTCGAGCTGGGCCGCATGCAGTATCGGGCCGGAAAGCGTGAGTCTGCCCTCGTCGCCCTTGCGGGGATCGACGAGTCGCGCGAGGCCGAGGCCGCCGAGGCCGCATATCTCCGCGGCCGGCTCTTCGAGGATGGGGGACTCTTCGGCGACGCCGCGCTCGCCTACGAGCGTACGGTCACGCGCTACCCGGCGCGCGAGGTCGTGGCCCCGGCGCTCTGGCGACTCGGATGGCTCGCCTATCTGCAGGGTGACCGCGCGAAGGCGGCCGAACACTGGATGCGTCTCAGCGACCTCGCCGCCGGCCGGCGCTTCAGGATCCCCGCGACCTACTGGGCCGGGCGCGCGCGCGAGGAGCTTGGATCTGCCGCGGAGGCGACACGGTTCTACGAGCGCGTGCTGACGGAAGCGCCCCGCGGCTACTACGGCGTCCTCGCCGCAGCGCGGACGAAAGACCTGCCGCCCCTGTCGGGAGACCCTCCGGTCGCCCTGCCGGCGGATCCAGCACAGGCGCTCGCTGACGACGCGGACTTTGCCCGGATCGAGACGCTCCGACGGCTCGGCCTTTTCGAGCACGCGGTCGGGGAAATGGAAGACCTCACGTCGCGCTCCGTCGCCGACCCGGTCAAGCTCTTCTGGCTCTCGGTCGCGTACCAGCGGTACGAGCGGTACGAGCTCTCGCTGCGGATCCTGCGCCGGTACTTCGGCGAGGTGACGGTGAGCGCTCATCCGGCGATTCCGCGGTCGTTCTGGGAGATGGCGTATCCGTTCGCCTGGCCGCGCGAGCTGACCGACGCGGCCGCCCGCTCGGGACTCGACCCGTTCTTCGTGGCGGCGGTCGCGCGGGAGGAGTCGAGCTTCTACCCGCTGGCTCGATCGCGCGCGGGGGCCCGCGGGCTGATGCAGCTCCTGCCCGAGACCGCGCGGACGATCGTCGCGCGGCGCGGGCTCGCGTTCAAGGACGGTGAGCTGCTCGACGAGCCCGCAACGAACCTTCTGCTCGCCGCATACAACGCCGGCCCGGCGCGCGTGCGCGAGTGGTGGAGTGCGCGGCGCACCAGCGACATGGAAGCGTTCGTCGAGCAGATCCCGTACGAGGAGACCAGGCTCTACGTCAAGCGGGTGATGGGGTCGTGGGAGGAGTACCGCCGGCTGTACGGCCTCGGCCCGGCGCCGTGACGGCGGGAGGCTTCCTCCGGCGCTGCCTCGCGCTTCCGATCGACGAGGCGATCGTCGGCGTCGCGTGGCTGCTCGGCGCCCTCTGGCTCCTGATCGTGTACGAGCTGACCGCCCGCGAGCCGGCGGCGCTCGTCACCCTCGCGCTGCTCGTCGGCGCGTCGTTCTGGCTCGGCATCCTGCTGAGCGGCGTCTACTTCATCAGCTTCGTGGGAGCATGCGGCCAGACGCCGGCGAAGATGCTTCTAGGGATGCGGGTCGTCCGGCGGGATGGGGCCCGCGCGGGCTACGGGCGGGCGCTGCTCCGGTGGGTCGGGTACGGGCTCGTGTTCGGCACCCTCGGGCTCGGGTGGATCGTCGCGGTGCTGAACGCCGAGCGCCGCGGCCTGCACGACTGGATCGCGGGGACGCGCGTGATCCGGCTCGAGGCCTGACGGTCAGCGCGCGAGGATTCCGTCGGTCGAGGCGGCGAGCTGCATGGACGGGGGCCTCGACGGCCCCCTCCGATGATCTAGAGGCGCTCGAGGATCCAGTTCGGCGTGAGACTGATCGCCCAGGAGTTGAGCACGACGTAGTAGTCGGTGACCACCAGGATGCCGACGATGATCAGCAGGCCGCCCGCGGCGCGCTCGACGATCGGGATGAAGGGCCGGTAGCGCTTGAAAAACTTCAGGAAGCCGCCGAGCGCGATCGACGACGCCAGGAAGGGCACGCCGAGGCCGGCCGAGTAGGCGACCAGGAGGCCGACGCCGCGCTGCACGGTGTCGGCGGTGCCCGCCAGCGACAGGATCGAGCCGAGGATCGGCCCGACGCACGGCGTCCAGCCGATCGCGAACGTGACGCCGACGAGGAGGGTTCCGAGGTACCCCGCCGGCTTCTGCCGCAACTGGATCTGCTGGTAGCGGCCGAAGACGCCGACCTTCAGGAGTCCCGTGATGTAGAGGCCGAACACGATGATCAGCGCGCCGCCAACGATCCGGATCCAGTCTCGGTAGTCGAGGAGGAAGCGGCCGGCGGCGGAGAAGGACGCTCCCAGCGCGACGAAGATCATGGAGAACCCGAAGATGAACGCGAGCGAGTGGAGCACGATCCGCCGGCGCGTCTCGCCGGTGACGTCCGAGGAGAGCGTCGTCACCGACATGCCGGTGATGAACGAGAGATACGACGGAAACAGCGGCAGCACGCAGGGCGAGAGGAACGAGAAGAGCCCCGCGCTGAAGGCGACGAGCACGCCGAGCGATTGCGTCATGGCCCCGGGGCCCGCTACGCCGCGGCCCGCGGCGCGGCGCGAGAGGTCCGCGCCGGCCGCTCATGGGCCGCAAGGCGTGAAACGATCTCGAGGCCCACCCGTCCCCTACTGGTGGTTGAGCTTGTCCAGCTCCGCGAGGAGCTCGTCATCGGCGACAACTTGTCTGGGATCGTCGAGGATCTTCTTCCAGCGGACGGTCCCGTCCTTGTCGATGATCAGGTAGGACCGTTTGGTGTACCGGTAAATCATGCTCTGAGGGTTCGTGTCGAGAATGCCGTACGCCGAGACGGTCTTCCGCTGCCAGTCGCTGACCAGCGGGAACGTGAGGCCCAGCTTCTCGGCCCACGGCTTCTGCGCCATCGGGAAGTCAGTGCTGATACCCACGACCTGGGTATTCCGGCTCTCGAACTTGGGCAGATCAAGCTGGAGAGCGGCAACCTCGGTGGTTCAGGTCGGGGTGAAGGCCCCGATGAACCCGACCAGCAGGACATTCTTTCCCCGGAACTCTTGCATCGAGACAGTGTCCTTCGTCGTCGCGGGCAACGTGAAATCGGGGGCCTGGTCCCCGACCTCGACGGCTGCCACGGGTGCGGTCGGGCCGAACAGGACGACGGCGGCGACCGCGACGAGCATAGCTGCGATACCTGTGCGCCTCATGGGTGAGTCTCCTCTTACGGTTATAGATCTCAGTGCTGCAACACCGACTGGACGAACTCGACGGCCTCCTTTCCGTCCCACTCGCGCGGCCCGGTGGCGCGTCCCACCACCGTCCCGTGTCGATCGACGACCAGCGTGACCGGAATCCAGCGGATGCCGTGTTCCCGCGCGACCGCCATCCGCGGGTCGATCAGCGTCGGAATTTGGAACCCGCTCTTCTCCATGAACGGTTTGACGTCCTTCTCCCCGCGACCGTCCAAGGCCACAAAGTAGACGACCAGGTCCTTCGGGAACTTCGCCTGAAGGTTTTCAAGACTCTTCAGCTCGCTCGTGCAGCTCGTGCACCAGGTCGCGCCGAAGCTCAGCACCGCCACCTTGCCCGCGAAGTCCGCCGATTTCACGGCCCGACCCGAGAGATCGGGAAGCGTGAAGGGGGGGGCGGGCGAGCGCTCGGGCGTGATGAGGGCGGGATCCGGCGCCGCCGGCAAGGGCGTGTTCACGATGACCAGGCACGCGAGAAAAAAAATGACTCGTCGCAGCATTTAACGGCCTCCTGGAGAAACGAAGGGATTTTCCCAGTCGTTCACGTACTTGTCAATCGACCCTTGAGATGCACGCTCGCCGCGGGAGGATTGAGGCCGCGGGACTCCGGGGGCTCTCCGTTCCCCGAGGAGCCTGTCGCGGTAACCGCCGTCGAGCGCCGGCTTTGCCGGCGCCCTCGGATCTGGGGGCGGCTCGGAGGGGGCCGTCGGGGCCCCCTTCGATGAGCTATCCCGGCAGCATCTTCACGAGCGGCTCGAGGTTCTCCGGGTCGGGCCTGAGCGTCCCCACGCCGTGGCGGTGGACCGCCTGGACGACCGCGTCGTTGAATGGCGTCTTCACCCCCAGCCGCCGGCCCTGCTCGGCGACGTATCCGTTGAGGTAGTCGATCTCCGTCCGGCGGCCCTTCATCACGTCCTGGAGGAAGGAGGGCCGACCGCCCTTCCGGCGGGTCGCTTCGGCGACCATGTCGGCCTCGACCTCCACGAGGCCGTGACCATCGGCCGCGTCGACGAACCGCTGCGCTTCGATCCCGAAGAGCGGCTCGACTTCGTAGCCCACGGCGCGGCCGACCTTGATCACCTCGGCCGCGATCTGGATCGCGATCCGGCGGGGGCCGGGCTCGGTCCGGATCTCCGCGGACCCGAGGCCGCTCAGGCCGGCGATCGGGTTGGCCATACAGTTCACCGCGAGCTTCGACCACCGCTCGCCCCAGAGGTTCGTGGTCACCTTCGATGGGGCGACGTCGTTCAGGATCTTGACGAGATCGCGCGCCCGCTGCGAATCCGAGCCATCGTGCTCGCCGATCTTGAAGCCGACCGCGCCGGTGTCCGTGCGAATCGCGTGGCCCGGCTCGTAGAGCCCGGCGCTGATCGTGATCACGCAGCCGAGCGTCCTCTCCCGCCCGGCCACCGCCGCGACCCGCTCGTCGTTGATCCCGTTCTGGAAGTCGATGACGACCCCGTCCGGCTTCCTGAGGTACGCGAGGCCGAGGGCCGTCGCCCACTCCGTGTCGTACGACTTCACCGCGATGAAGACGGCATCGAATGGCTCGCTGATCTGCTGCGCCTCGTGGACGTGAAGCGCCTTGACCCGGATGGTGTGCTCGCCGCAGGTGCCGCCGAGGCGGAGGCCGTTCTTCTTCATCGCCTCGACGTGCTCGGGCCACTGGTCGATCAGCGTCACGTCATGGCCCGCCTTCGTGAGTATCCCGCCGACGACGGAGCCGACCGCGCCGGCGCCGATGATTCCGATTCGTCGAGCCATCGTTCGAAGCCCTCCGCCTACCATGCCCGCCGGTGAGAGAACGCGATCTCCTCGCTCGTGACGAACTCCAGCAGCACGGCCTTGCCGTCCTGGTTCATCTTTCGCGCGCGCTCGAGCGCCGGGACGATATCGCTCGGCTTCTCGACTCGCTCGGCGTAGCCGCCCATCGCCCGTCCCATGTCCGCGTAGTTGCCGCCGATGTCCCGCGTGCGATAGCGATCGTGCGACACGACCAGCGCGTGGCGCTCGATCGCCATCGCGGAGTTGTTCAGCACGACCGTGGTGATCGGGATGCCGCACCGCACGGCGGTCTCGAAGTCGAGGCCGGTCATCCCGAACGCCGCGTCGCCCATAAAGTTGACGCAGAACTTGTCCGGTGCGGCCATCTTGGCGCCCATGATCAGGCCGAGCCCGGTGCCGAGGGCGTGCGACTTGCCCCAGCCCATGTAGCTGCGCGGGGCGGTGGCGCGATAGAACGGCACGAGCTGGTTGCGCGGGCTGCCGGAGTCGTGCGTCACGATCGCGTCGCGCGCGTCGATCGTCTGCATGAAGTCGTGGATGACGCGGTACGGGGTGATCGGCACCTCGTCGGAGGTGAGCTTCGGCCGCCACTCCGCGAGCCACGCGTCGCGCGCGTTCTCGACCTCGTTTCGCGCCGCGCCGTCCCGTGGCTTGCCGGCGCGGGTCAGGTCCTTCACCGCGTCGACGAACTGCCGCAGCACCAGCTTCGCGTCGCCGAGAATCGGGTGGTCGACCGCATAGTTCTTGCCGAGGTCGCGCTCGTCGTTCGTCGCGTGGATGATGACGTTGCCGCCCGGCGGGAGGTTCGTCGCCATGCCGTGACGGGTGAAGCTGGTCCCGATCCCAAACAGGACGTCCGCCTTCGGCAAGAGCTGGAAGACCGGGCCGGACATGACGCCGCCGCCACCGGTTCCGAGCGAGAGCGGGTGATCTTCGGGAAACGCGCTCTTGCCTTCGAGCGTCGTCATGACCGGCGCATCCAGCAGCTCGGCGAGCTCCACGAGGTCCGCCGACGCCTCGGCGTACAGCACGCCCTGGCCGGCGACGATCATCGGTCGCTTGGCCTGCACGAGCGCGCGGGCTGCCGCTTCGACGTCTCGAGGATTCCCGGAGGGGCAGGTGGCCTTCACGGCCCGGTAGGCCAGCGCGGCCTCGCTGACCTCTTCGAGCGCGACGTCCGCCGGGATCTCCACCATCACCGGCCCCGGCCGGCCCATCCTGAGCAGCGTGAACGCGCGACGCATGACTTCCGAGACCTGGTCCGGCTGATTGAGCGTCTCGACGGACTTCGTCACGGACGCGTACGTTCGCGCAGAGCTGAACAGCGGAAACACCTGCGCGCGATCGCGCTGATGGCCGAGCGGCAGGATCAGCACCGGCACCGAATCGGAGTACGCGGTGGCGACGCCGGGGAACGCGTTCTCGGCGCCGGGCCCGTACTGCATGGCGAAGACGCCGGTGCGCCGGCCATTGGTCGTGCGCGTGAAGCCATCCGCGATGCCGACGCCGACGCGCTCTTGACGGCACAGCACCGGCCGGATTCCCACGGCCGCGGCCGCGTCGATGATCGGCGTGGTCGGATACGTGCTCAGGAACTCGACACCTTCACGCGTCAAAATCTCTGCGATCGCGTCGACGACTTTCATGGAGGCCTCCGTGGAAAAATCGCCCCGACGGTAGCGCAGAAATCGACCGGACGCCACCGACCGGTGTATCGAATTTCAGGCATTCCTCGGGCCTGCTCGTGTCCGGTATCGTCATGCCGTCATGGCGAGCTCGAACGACCACCGCGCCTGCGAGATTCGCTATCGTGACCTGCTCGGCCGTCTGGCCGACATGACGCAGCGAATCGAGCAGCTGGAGGACGTCCAGCGCGAGGTCGTCGAGCTGCTGCGCGACTTCCGCGACCTTGGGCGCGCGCTCGCCGTACGCATCGAACGTCAGGACCGTCAGCTCCACAAGCTCGCCGTCCGGCGCCTCTCTCCACCTCGCAACGACGAGACCATCGCGCGGCATTTCCGGAACTGAGCCGTTCTTGACTTCTCGTCGCGTTCGCCGACAATCGCTGGCGTTCCGAGGCACCATCCCGACGAGAGGGAGACCCGAATGCGCAGCATCGACATCCACGCTCACCTGACGCCGCAATGCTTCTGGCGCGCGACCGAGAAGGGCACTCACTGGCACGGGATCACGCGCGACCGCGACGCCGAGGGCCACGACCGCGCGCTGGTCTCCGGCCGGCCGCAGCTCTTGCCACCACGCGCGCGGTGGACACCGGAGGAGCGGCTCGCCGACATGGATTCGCTCGGCGTGGAGATGCACGTCGTGTCGCCGTACGTCGGGTTCTACAACTATCACCTGGACGCGAAGATCGCCGCGGCCACCTCGCAGGAGACAAACGACGAGATCGCGTCGATGGTCCGCGCGTGGCCGAAGAGGTTCGCCGGACTCGGCGGCCTGCCGATGCAGGACGTCAAGGCGGCGATCGGCGAGCTCGAACGGTGCATGGGGAAGCTCGGCTTCAAGGGCGTGGAGATCAACGATCACATCAACGGCAAGACGCTCGAGGAGCCAGAGTTCCGCCCGTTCTGGAAGGCGGCCGAGGAGACGGGCGCACTCGTCTTCTTTCACCAGGGCGGCGAGACGCTGGTGAGCCCGCGCAGCAAGAAGTATCACCTCCCGAACAGCATCGGGAACCTCGTCGATCGAGCGGTGACGTTCGCCACGCTGGTCCATGGCGGCGTGATGGATCAGTTCCCGAAGCTCCGGATCGTCCTCGGCCATGGCGGCGGCTACACGTGCTATGGCATCGGCCGAATGGACCGGGGATGGCAGGTCCGCGCGGAGGCCCGCGAGAAGCTGCCGAAGCCGCCAAGTGCGTATCTGAACCGCTTCTACTACGACTGCATCGTGTACACGGAGTCGGCGCTTCGCTTCCTGATCGACAGTGTCGGCATCGACCGCGTGGTGTTCGGAACGGACTGGCCCTACGACATGGCGCTTGACTGGCCCGTCTCGTGGGTTCTCGCGATGGAGAGCCTCAGTCAGGAGGAGAAGGAAAAGATTCTCTGGAAGAACCTGGCGGGCCTGCTGAATCTGTAGGAGCGAGAGCGCTTTAGCGCGCCGATCGAGAGACAAGGGATGAGGTGCCGCTCGCCGCGACGGCACCTCATCCCTTGAAGCGAATTCTCAGTTCATCAGCCCGTAGAACTTCCCGGCGTTCTCGCACGTGATCTTGTGCACGACGTCCTTCGGCAGGTGGCCGAACTGCTCCTCGACGTACTTGGACGACTCCGGCCAGACGCCGTCGGTGTGCGGATAGTCCGAGGCCCACATGAGTGTCTCGACACCCATGTCCCCGATCAGCTGGGTGCCGATGCGATCGAACTGGAACGTCGCCTTGCACTGCCGCCGCCAGTAGTCCCCACTCGAAGTCCATGCGGTCGAGCGCGTACGGGATCCAGCCGATCCCGCTCTCGCCGAACGAGATGCGGAGCTTCGGATAGCGCTCGAGCACCGCAGCGCCGATGACGGCCGCCAGGATGTTGACCAGGTTCATCTGGAAGGCCGACACGCCGGTGAACAGCGCGGCGCGACGCACCAGGCCGTCCGCGTGTTCGCGAGCGCGCGGCGGCGTCGACGGGAACGTGTGGAAGTGGAGCGGGAGATCGACCTCGCTCACGGCCTGCCACAGGGGCTCCCACACCGGATGCCACATCGGCTCCATGTCCCACGAGCACGACAGCTCGAGGCCTTTCAGACCGAGCTTCGCGACGCGATGGGCCTCCGACACGGCGGCGTCGATGTCGCCGTACGGCAGGCAGGCGAGCCCGATCTGCCGGTCGGGATGGTGACGGCAGAAGCCGGCGAGCCAGTCGTTGTAGATGCGGAACATCTCCTTCGCGGCTTCGTGATCGCCGAGGCGCGATGCGGCGCCGAGGATTCCGAAGATGACCTCCGCGTCGACACCGTCCATCTCCATGTCCTTGAGCCGGAGGTCGGGATCGATGACGCGACGAACACCGCGCTTCGCATCGTCGTACAGGCCGACGGCGGCCATCTTGTCGACGCGATAGTTCTGGCCGGGCACGAGCTTCGCCCCGGACGGGCCGACGCCGCAGACCAGGCCGTACGACAGGCCCTTCTTCGAGGTCCAGTACGGGCCATCGGGACCGTCGGTCACGTACGGCATCCGATCTTTCAACGCGGCGGACGCGTTCGACGTGAAGAGATCTGGCGGGAGCCAGGGCAGGTCGATGTGGCAGTCGGCGGAGATCCTCGTGTAGCGCATGGGTCCCTCCTCGGCAGATGGCGCGATGCTAGTCCGGACGCCGGCCTGGAGCAAGCAAATGTAGTCAGCAACGGCAACCCAACCACGCGCGTGTAGAGGGGCGCCGCCGCGTCGCCGCTGTGTCCCGAACGTTGGGGGATATGGGGGGGCATTTCGGGGCCCCCCATGTGGTCATCGGTCTCATCTCCGACACCCACGGGCTCCTGCGGCCGGAAGCGATCACCGCGCTCGAGGGCGTCCAGCGCATCATCCATGCGGGCGACATCGGCGCGGTGGAGATTCTCGATCGACTCGGACGGATCGCGCCGGTGATCGCGGTCCGCGGCAACAACGATCGCGACCGGTGGGCGGCGTCACTGCCGGAGAAGGTCGTGACCGAGATCGCCGGCGCGCGCGTGTGCGTGATTCACGACGTGAAAGAGCTCGGTGTCGATCCCGCGCGCGAGGGCTTCGACATCGTGATCGCGGGCCACTCGCACCGACCGCGCGTCGAGCGGCTCGGCCCCGTGCTGTTCCTCAAT
>QHRS01000095.1:2126-12913 GCA_003221435.1 Candidatus Rokuibacteriota bacterium | reverse complement strand
GGTAAGGTTCTTCGCTCTGCATCGAATTGAACCACATGCTCCACCGCTTGTGCGGGCCCCCGTCAATTCCTTTGAGTTTCAACCTTGCGGCCGTACTCCCCAGGCGGACGACTTAATGCGTTAGCTGCGGCACGGAAGGGACTGACCCCCCCACACCTAGTCGTCATCGTTTACAGCGTGGACTACCGGGGTATCTAATCCCGTTTGCTCCCCACGCTTTCGCGCCTCAGCGTCAGGAATTGGCCAGAGACCCGCCTTCGCCACCGGTGTTCCTCCCGATCTCTACACATTTCACCGCTACACCGGGAATTCCAGTCTCCTCTCCAACCCTCAAGGACGGCAGTATCGGACGCACTTCTTCGGTTGAGCCGAAGGCTTTCACGACCGACTTGCCATCCCGCCTACACGCCCTTTACGCCCAGTAATTCCGAGCAACGCTTGCCCCCTCTGTCTTACCGCGGCTGCTGGCACAGAGTTGGCCGGGGCTTCCTCTGAAGGTACCGTCAGATGCCGGCGGTTATCGCGCCGACACCCTTCTTTCCCTCTGACAGGGGTTTACGACCCGAAGGCCTTCGTCCCCCACGCGGCGTCACTCCGTCAGGCTTTCGCCCATTGCGGAAAATTCCCCACTGCTGCCTCCCGTAGGAGTCGGGGCCGTGTCTCAGTCCCCGTGTGGCTGGTCGTCCTCTCAGACCAGCTACCCGTCATCGCCTTGGTGAGCCGTTACCTCACCAACTAGCTGATAGGCCGCGAGCCCCTCCTTGAGCGGCAGCTTGCGCCGCCTTTCCTCCCCAGGTCTCGCGACCCGAGGAACGTATCCGGTATTAGCCCCCCTTTCGAGGGGGTATCCCGGTCTCGAGGGCAGGTTACCCACGTGTTACTCACCCGTACGCCACTAGAACCACGACGTGATTGCTCACGCCATGATCCTCGTTCGACTTGCATGTGTTAAGTACGCCGCCAGCGTTCGCTCTGAGCCAGGATCAAACTCGCCATGAAAAGCTGAGTTCGTGAACCTGGTCCTCGAAGCCCGAACGATGAACTGCTGAAACAAGTCACTCGGTCGGGCGCAAGGCTCAAATAGAACGGATGGTGCTCACACCTTTCGGTGAGCTCGTAGCATATGCGACTGTCAAAGAGCCTACGGTCAGCTGACTGAAGCGACCGGCGAGGATTTACTCGCTTGAAGCCTCGTCCCCAAACTCTGGAGACGAAACCCAACTGTACTCACGTCGCGCCATCCTGTCAAGATTTCTTTCCTGACTGGAGAACCACCCGCTTGTACCGGCGCTTGCCCGCCCGGATCAGGTAGCCGGGGCCGGCGTGGAGCTGGTGATCCGGGTCGGTGACCCGCACCCCATCCACGTCGACCGCGCCCTGCCGAATGAGGCGTCTCCCCTCCGAGGTCGAGGCGGCGAGCCCGGCCTCCTTGACGACCCACCAGAGCGGCCGCGACTCGGAGTCAGCGGGGGCCTTGCCGCGACCGCCGCCGCCGACGCCGAGCGCCACCGTCACTTGATCAATTATACCGGGCACTTCTCGCTTCTGGACTTCGCGGACGAACTTCGCCTCGGCCCGGCTCGCGAGAGCGTCTCCGTGGTACGTGGCCGTCAGCAACCTCGCCAGTCGCATCTTCGCGTCCCGGGGATGCCCGGCTCTGAGCGCGTCGATCTCTCCGGCAGGCAGCCGCGTGAGCAGCTCGACGTAGCGCCACATCAGGTCGTCGGAGATCGACATCAGCTTTCCGTAGATCTCTTCCGGACTCTCGCTGATGCCGACGTAGTTTCCGAGGCTCTTGGACATCTTCTGGACGCCGTCGAGCCCCTCGAGGATCGGAACGGTAACCGCGATCTGCGGCTCCCGCCCGTGCGCGCGCTGCAGGTCCCGCCCGAGCAGCAGATTGAACGTCTGGTCGGTGCCGCCGAGCTCGACATCGGCGCGGAGCGCCACCGAGTCGTAGGCCTGGGCGAGCGGATAGAGGAACTCGTGGAGACTGACCGGACGGCCGCTCCCGTAGCGCGCCGCAAAATCCTCGCGCTGGAGCATCTGGGCGACGGTGACGTGCGCCGTCTCGCGGATGATGTCCTCGAAGGAGAGCGTCGAGAGCCAGGTCGAGTTGAACTCGAGGCGAACCCGTGCCATGTCGAGCACGCGGCCGAGCTGCGCGCGATACGTTTCCGCATTGACACGGATCTCCTCGCGCGTGAGTTGCTTGCGCGTCTCTGACCGTCCGGTCGGATCGCCGATCATGCCGGTGAAATCGCCGATGATGATGACGACCTGATGGCCGAGCTCCTGGAAATCGCGCAGCTTCTGCAACACCACCGTGTGTCCCAGGTGCAGATCGGGAGCCGTCGGGTCGAGTCCGAGCTTCACCGTGAGCGGGGTGCCGCGCGCGAGCTTCGCGCGAAGCTCCGACTCGACGATGATCTGGGCGGTGCCTCGACGGATGCGGGCGAGCTGCTCATCAACGGCCGCGAAGGGAGGCGGCGTCACACCGCCGGCAGTATAATCGAGGCCTATGTCGCGCGCAAAACGGTCAGGCCGCCGATGGCTTCGGCGGCTGGCTCTCGTCGTCGGTCTCGCGCTCCTCGTCGTCGTCCTCACCGGAACGGCCGCCGCGCTCTGGGCCCTCACGATCCTGCCTCGATCGCTGCCCTCGGTCACCGCGCTCGAGACGTTCCAGCCGCTCCAGGGCACGCAGGTGTTCGACCAAGACGACGAGCTGATCACGGAGTTCCACGTCGAGCGCCGCATCTTCGTACCGCTCGCGTCCATTCCGCGGACGTTGCGCGACGCGGTGATCGCGACGGAGGATAAGCGCTTCTACTCCCATTTCGGGGTCGATCCCATCGGGATCGTGCGCGCCCTCTACCAGAACTACCGCCGCGGGAGGATCGCCGAGGGCGGCAGCACCATCACGCAGCAGCTGACCAAGGTCCTCTTCCTCACGCCGGACAAGAGCATCGAGCGCAAGCTGAAGGAGGCGGTGCTCGCGCTCGAGCTCGAACGCCGCTACTCGAAGGACCGCATCCTCGAGATGTACCTGAACCAGGTGTACTTCGGCCAGGGCGCCTACGGTGTCGAGGCCGCGGCGCGAACCTACTTCGGCAAATCGGTGTCGCAGCTGACCCTGAAGGAGGCCGCGCTGCTCGCCGGGCTACCGCGCGCGCCCTCGGCATACTCGCCGTTCGACCATCCCGACGCGGCGAAGCGGCGCCGCGCCATCGTGCTCGAGCGAATGGTGGAGGTCCGCGTGCTGAAGCCCGCGGACGCGAAGCGGGTCACGGCGTCGGACCTCGGGCTGCTTCCGCCGGAGCGGCGCCGGAACACCGCCCAGTACTTCCTCGACTACGTGCAGCAGGCGCTCGAGGCGAAATTCGGCGCCGACATGGTGTTCAAGGGCGGGTTGCACGTCTACGCGACCCTCAACCCGACGATGCAGCTCGCGGCCGAGCAGTCGCTCCGCGAGGGACTCAAGGCGCTGGAATCCCGGGCGACCGCGGGCGGTCCCGAGCGGCCCGAGGGCGCGATCCTCACGATCGAACCCCAGACCGGCTACATCCGCGCGATGGTCGGCGGCTACGACTTCTTCCGGAGCGAGTTCAATCGCGCGGTGCAGGCGCGGCGGCAGCCCGGGTCCGCGTTCAAGCCGATCGTGTACGTGGCTGCCCTCGAAGCAGGGTTCACGCCGGCCACGTTCGTCGACGACGCGCCGGTCAGCTATCCGGTGGGCCGGAACGGGCAGCCCTGGAAGCCCGACAACTATGACCGCAAGTTCCGAGGCCCGACCACGCTCCAGCAGGCTGTGGAGGACTCGGTGAACGTCGTGACGGTCAAGCTGCAGGAGCTGATCGGCATTCCCCGCACGGTGCAGGTGGCGCGGCGGATGGGCATCTCGAGCTCGCTCACTGCGGATCTGACGCTCGCGCTCGGCAGCTCGGACCTCACGCTCCTCGAGCTGACATCGGCGTACGGCGCGCTCGCGAACCAGGGCATCTGGATGGAACCGACCGCGATCCGTTACGTCACGGACGACCTGGGCAAGCTGCTGTGGGAGCAGGTGCCGCAGGGCAAGGAGGCGCTGTCGCCAGAGACCGCGTACGTCATCACGACCATGCTCCGCGGTGTCGTCGAGCGCGGAACGGGCCAGGCGGCCAAGGCCCTCGGCCGCCCGATCGCCGCCAAGACGGGAACGACCAACGACTACTCGAACGCGTGGTTCATCGGCTTCACACCGCGCCTCGTGACCGGCGTCTGGGTCGGGCACGACCGGCCTCGCAGTCTCGGTAAGGACGAGACCGGATCGCGGGTCGCCGTGCCGATCTGGACCGGGTACATGGGCAAGGTGCTCGCGCAGAGTCCGAAGGAGGACTTCCCGCTTCCGGATCGGGTCTCGCTGATGCTGGTGGACGAGGACCCGTCGGGCGAGTGCGTGCGTCCCGTGCCGATGGCGTTTATCGCCGGCACCGAACCGGCGGTGACATGCTTGGGCCCCGGTCAGCGCAAGGAGCCGGCGCCGCCCCCGGCCGCGGCGAGCGAGACCGACGGCGCGGCTTCACCACCGGTCCCGCACGCGCACTCCCCGTAGCTCGCTCGCGGAGACCTCAGGCTTTCAGCCCCCGATTCCGTAGCGGCCCCCGACCTGCTGCCACGTTCCGCCGTCGAGGAGCTGCCGGAACACCGTCGGTAACTCTGCGATCGGCACGCGGATCTGCTGCATCGAATCCCGGTCCCGGATCGTCACGCGCTGGTCGCCGGCTTCCCCTTTGTCGACGTCACCGACGGTCTGCACGTCGACGGTGACGCAGTACGGCGTCCCGACCTCGTCCTGCCGCCGGTAGAGCCGCCCGATCGCCGCCGTGTCGTCGTAGACCGTGACCCACCAGCGAGCCAACAGGCTGCGGATCTCGTGCGCGGTCGCCACGATCTCGCCGCGCTTCTTGAGCAGGGGCAGCACGGCGATCTTCGTGGGCGCGATGTCCTGGTGCAGGCGCAGCACGACCCGTTTTTCCCCACGCACTTCCTCCTCGCGATACGCATCAACGAGAAACGCGAGCAGGCTCCGGTCGGCGCCGGCCGAGGGCTCGATGACGTACGGCACGACGTGCGTCTTCCGCTCCTCGTCGAAATAGGTCAATGACTTGCCGCTGAATCGGGCGTGCTGCTTCAGGTCGTAGTCGGTCCGGTTCGCGATCCCCTCGAGCTCGCTCCAGCCGATGGGAAAGCGGTACTCGATGTCAGCCGTCCGCTTCGCGTAGTGGGCGAGTTCCTCCTTCTCGTGCTCGCGCACCCGCAGGTTCTCCGGGCGGATGCCGTACCGGTGGTACCACGCCAGGCGCTCCTCGATCCACCGCTCGTGCCACACCTCGTCGGCCGGCCGGCCGTCGATCGTCTCGTTCGGATTGACGAAGAACTCGATCTCCATCTGCTCGAACTCGCGCGTGCGGAAGATGAAGTTGCCCGGCGTGATCTCGTTCCGGAAGCTCTTGCCGATCTGCGCGATCCCGAACGGCAGCTTCAGGCGCATGGACTGGAGCACGTTGTCGAAGTTGACGAAGATGCCCTGCGCCGTCTCGGGCCGCAGATACGTCAGCGCGGCGTCCTCCTCCACGGGCCCCGTGTAGGTCTTGAACATGAGGTTGAACTGGCGCGGGGGCGTCAGTTCGCCCTTGCCGCATTCGGGGCAGAGCGTGCGCCGGGCGCCGCAGTGGCGGCAAGGCTCGCCCGCCGGAACGTCGAAGCGGGCGTCTGTCTTCGTGGGGCAGAAGTGGACCCACGGCGTCTCGTCGAGCTTGTCGGCGCGGAACCGGCGGCGACAGGCCCGGCAGTCCACCATCGGATCGCTGAAGTGATCCACGTGGCCGCTCGCCTTCCACACGGTGGGATGCATCAGGATCGAGGCGTCGAGGCCGACCATGTCGGGGCGGAGGTGCACGGTATCGCGCCACCAGACTCGCTTGATGTTGTTCTTCAGCTCGACCCCGAGCGGTCCGTAGTCCCAGCACGAGCCGGCCCCGCCGTAGATCTCGCTCGACTGAAAGATGAAGCCGCGGCGCTTGCACAGCGAGACGATCGTGTCCATGGTCATCCGCGTCCTCCTGGAGAAAGCCGCCGAACCTCGCGCACGAACCGGGGCGTTCGTGTGGGCTGGCCGATCAGTCGCGACACCTGCGCGTCGAGGACGGCGGCCAGCTCGGCCTCGCCCCGGCCGAGCGGCGCCCGGATCGCCTCCTCCCAGCGCAGGGAGCGCAATCGCTCCAGGCCGGTCACCGCAACGGCCGAGATCGGGACCCCGGCCGAGGCCTCGCGCTCGCACCCCTCGCAGACGAGCCCGCCGCCGTCGAGATCGAGGTGTGGCCGGGCGAACGGATACGGACGGCCGCAGCCGACGCACGCATCGAGCCGCGGACGGTGGCCGAGGAGATCCACGCACCGCACACCGAAGCAGATGGCCACCCGGGAGGGCCGCGCCGATGTCTCGACGCCACGAAGGCTCCGCACCAGGAGCCCGTACAGGGCGGTGTGGCGGTCGTGATCCGCGGTGAGCCGCCCGACGCATTCGATGATCCACGCCCCCTGCGCGAACCGCTCCAGATCCTCCCGGGCGCGGCTGAACGGGTGCACGATGTCGAAGTGGTCGATGCGGAGGAGGTCGCTCCGACCGGTGTCGAAAAACACGAGGTCGCCCAGCGTGAACGGCTCGAGCGCGCTGCCGAACCTCGAGCGTGGGCGCCGCGCGGCGCGGGCGACGCCGTGGATCTTTCCGAACCGCCGCGAATAGAACGTGACCAGGCGATCGCTCTCGCCGAGGCCGCGCCGACCGATCACAACCGCCTGCGTTTTCCCCAGCCCCATTCCGCCATTCTAACAAGCGGCGCCAACTCAACCTCCGTTCGAGCGCCGGCTTCGCCGGCGCCACCCTGTGTCTGGGGGAGGTTCGGAGGGGGCCGCCCAGGCCCCCTTCGATAAATCTTAGGAGGTCAGCAGGAACCCGAACTCGCGGAGGGCTCTCTCGTCCTTTCTCCACGCCCGTCGGACCGCGACCGAGAGCTGCAGGAAGACCTTCACGCCGAAAAAGGCCTCCAGCTCGCGCCGGGCCGCCGTGCCGATCCGCTTCTGCATCGACCCGCCGCGCCCGATGAGGATCGCCTTCTGCGATTCGTGCTCGACGAAGATCAACGCGCGGATGTAGAGACACTCGGAGCGCTCCCGCTCGACCAGCTCCTCGACGCGCACCGCGGTCGCATACGGGACTTCCTCACGGGTGAGGTGGAAGATCTGCTCTCGGATCACCTCGGCGACGTAGAAGGTCTCCGGCTGGTCGGTCAAGGTGTCCGTGGAGAAGAAGGCGGGGTGCGCCGGCAACAGCTCCACGATCCGGTCGAGCAGCCGGTCGCAGTTCGTACCGTCGGCCGCCGAGATCGGGAGAATCTCGGGGAACCGATACGCGGCTTGACGCACGAGGTCAGCCTTGTTGAGGCAGCAGAACACCGGCGCCTGAATCCGCTCCAGCAGCTCGAGGGTCCCTGCGTCCGGCGGGCGCCCGGCGGCAGCGTCCACCACGAGGCAGGCCACGTCGACGTCCTCGAGCGCGCGCTCCACCGTCCGTGCCATGAACTCGCCCAGCCTGCCGCTGGGGTCGTGCAATCCGGGCGTGTCGACGAAAACGACCTGGGCGCCGGGGAGGTTCTTGATCCCCGTGATCCGGTTCCGGGTCGTCTGCGGGCGGGGCGAGACGATCGCGAGCTTTTCGCCGCAGAGCCGGTTGAGCAGCGTCGACTTGCCGGCGTTCGGACGGCCGACGAGGGAAACGAAGCCGGCGCGAAACGGGGGCGTCACCCGGACAGGAGCCCGGTCCAGAGCCGGTTCGGGATCGACCGGCCCCCGCGCGTCAGGATCTCGCGTTCGCGTTCGTGCATGAGACGGGCCTCGAGAGGCTCTCGATCATCATACCCGGCCAGATGGAGCACGCCATGGGTGACGAGCAGGTCCAGCTCGAGCGCGACCGGGATGCCCAAGCGCGCGGCCTGGCGCCGAGCGGTCTCGGCGGAGACGATCACCTCGCCCAGCAGCGGCGCATCGAGGGGGAACGCGAGCACGTCGGTTCGTCGGTTCACGCCGCGAAACTGCCTGTTGAGCCGCCGGATCTCCGCGTCATCGACGAGCGTGAGATGGAGCTCCTCGCCGGCGCGTCCGAGCGCCGCGAGCGCCCGCGCCGCCGCGCGCCGGAGGCGAATCCGCGAGGGCCGAACGCGGCGCTGCCGGTCGGTCAGCGCAACGCTGTCGGCGGCGGTCAGCCGGCGCCCCCAGTGTCCCGGACGCGCGTCCCGTGCGCTTCGTAGGCCCGGATGATGGCCGAGACCAGCTGGTGCCGCACGACGTCCTTTTCGTTGAAGTACACGAAGCCGATTCCGGGCACGCCCTTGAGCACCGACTGGATCTCGATCAGGCCGGAGGGCTTGGAAGACGGCAGGTCGACCTGCGTGATGTCCCCGGTCACGACCATCTTCGAGTTGAACCCGAGCCGCGTCAGGAACATCTTCATCTGCTCGCTGGTCGTGTTCTGCGCTTCGTCGAGGATGATGAACGCGTCGTTCAGCGTGCGGCCCCGCATGTAGGCGAGCGGCGCGATCTCGATCGCGCCCTTCTCGGTGAGGCTCGAGACCTTGTCCGATTCGAGCATGTCGTAGAGCGCGTCGTAGAGCGGCCGCAGGTACGGGTGGACCTTCTCGTAGAGATCGCCCGGGAGGAACCCCAGGCGCTCGCCCGCCTCGACGGCGGGCCGCGTGAGCACGATACGGGCGACCGAACGCTTCATGAGCGCCGACACGGCCATCGCGACCCCGAGGTAGCTCTTGCCCGTGCCCGCCGGACCGATCGCGAAGACGAGATCGTTCTTTCGCACGGCTTCGAGATACCGCCGCTGGTTGACGCTCTTCGGCGCGATCAGCTTCTTCCTGGAGGGAATCGCGATCGCGTCCGAGAAGATCGCCTTCAGGTCGGCGTCCTCGTCGTCGGCGAGGATCCGGAGCGCGGCCCGCACTTCGGCGGGATGCAGCGACGTCCCGGCGCGGACCAGCTCGGCGAACTGCGCGAGCAGCCGTTCGGCCTTGGCCACCTGGCCGCTCGCGCCCTTGAGCAAGATCTCGTGCCCGCGCGCGACGATCTGGACGTCCAGCTCCGATTCGAGCGTGCGCAGGTGGTCGTCGTTCCGCCCGAGCAGCGGCAGGAGGTCGACGTCGGGAGCCAGCGAGATGCGCCGGGTGACCGTGGTCGCGTCGCTCATGGCGCTCGGCGGGGCACGTGTCGCATGTCTCTGCTCACCCCTAGTTCCGCTCGGCGTCCAGCACGCGGATGCCGACCTCGCGGAGAGGGCTCTCAGCGGGGGGCTCCGCCCCCCTTCCGAACCTCCCCCGGGGGATCAATGGCGCCGGCGAAGCCGGCGACCTCATCCTCGCTCGCCCTCGGCGTCCAGCACGCGGATGCCGACCTCGCGGAGCTGCTCGGGACCCACCGGGGCCGGAGCATCCGTCATCGGGTCCGTCCCCTTCTGCGTCTTCGGGAATGCGATGACGTCCCGGATCGATTCGGCGCCGGCGAGGATCGCGACGAGGCGGTCCAGCCCGAAGGCGATGCCGCCCATCGGCGGGGCGCCGAACTCGAGCGCGTCGAGCAGGAACCCGAACTTCGCCCGCGCCTCCGCCTTGCCGATCCCGAGCAGATCGAAGACCTTCTGCTGGGTCGCCTGCCGGTGGATGCGGATGCTGCCGCCGCCGATCTCCTGCCCGTTCAGCACGAGGTCGTACGCCTTGGCGAGCGCGCGCCCGGGATCCGACTCCATCAGGATCAGATCCTCGTCCCGGGGCGCCGTGAACGGATGATGCATCGAGTCCCAGCGCTTCGCCTCGGCGTTGTACTCGAAGAGCGGGAAGTCGATGATCCACGCGAACGCGACCCGGTCGGCGGGGATGAGGCCATAGCGCTGGGCGAGCTCCACCCGGAGGCGGCCGAGCACCGCCGCGGCGAGCGGCATGGCGTCGCCGACGATCAGCAGCAAGTCGCCCGGACCGGCGCCCAGTCGCTCGCCGAGCGCGCCCCGGATCGGCTCGAGGAACCGGGCGACCGGGGACTGGAGCCCGTCGGCGCCGACCTTGACCCAGACGAGCCCCCTGGCGCCGAGGCTCTTCGCGGTCGCCGTCAGGTCGTCGGCCTCCTTGCGGGAGAGCCCTCCCGCGCCGGGGATGCGCAGTCCCTTGACCGCGCCGCCGGTCGCCGCGACCTGGGCGAAGGCCTGAAATTCTCCGCCGCGGAAGAGATCGGTCAGGTCGGCCAGCTCGAGCCCGAACCTGACATCGGGCTTGTCCGAGCCGAACCGCGCCATGGCCTCGGCGTACGTGAGTCGCGGAAACGGCGTCGGCACCGCGACACCCCGCACGTCTCGGAAGACGGCCGCGATCATTCCCTCGATCACCGGCAGCAGGTCGTCCCGGTCAAGAAAGGACGTCTCGATGTCGATCTGGGTGAACTCCGGCTGACGGTCCCTCCGCAGATCCTCGTCACGGAAGCAGCGCGCGATCTGGAAGTACCGCTCGAATCCCGCCACCATGAGCAGCTGTTTGAAGAGCTGCGGCGACTGGGGGAGCGCATAGAAGCTCCCGCGCGAGAGGCGGCTCGGCACCAGGAAGTCCCGGGCGCCCTCGGGCGTCTGGCGCGTCAGGATCGGCGTCTCTACCTCGATGAAGCCCTGCCCGTGCAGGTAGGCGCGGACCGAGCGGCACACGGCG
>QHRS01000095.1:0-2081 GCA_003221435.1 Candidatus Rokuibacteriota bacterium | reverse complement strand
CCCTCGTCCTCGATCGGAAACGGCAGCGGGCGGGCCTCGTTCAGGATCCTGACCTCGCGAACCTGCACCTCGATCTCCCCCGTCGGCAGCCGGGGATTCACGGTGCCCGCCGGGCGCTGCGCGACGACACCGCGTACCGCGAGCACGAACTCGCTCCGGACCTCCTCGGCGCGTCCGTGCGCCGCGCCCGCCTCCGCCGGATTGAACACGCACTGGGTCAGCCCATCGCGGTCACGCAAGTCGATGAAGACGAGCCCGCCGTGATCACGCCGCCGGAAGGCCCAGCCCATCAGCGTGACAGTCAGCCCCGCGTGCGCTGCGCGCAGCTCGCCGCAGGTGTACGTCCGCTTCCAGGCGCCGAGGGGCTCGATCATCGGGCGGCCCCCAACGCGATCAACTTGTCCGTGAGGGCGCCGAGGGACACCGTTTGCTGGGTGCCGGATTTCATGTCGCGCAGGACCGCTTCTCCACGCGAGAGCTCCGTCTCTCCGACGATGACCGCCCAGGCCACACCGAGCTTGTTGGCGCGTTCGAGCTCGCTCCGGAGCTTGCGCTCGCCATAGCCCAGCTCGACGCGGACGGCCTTCGATCTGACGGCCCGGGCGACGGGCAGCAGATGCCTGAGCGCCTCGTCGCCGAGCGGGATCAGGAACGCGAGCGGCCGCCGGTCTTCCCGCGCGTCGTCCCCACGCTCGGGAAGCAGCTGCACGACCCGCTCGATGCCGATCGCAAAGCCGATTCCGGGATCGGGCGGACCGCCGAGCAGCTCGATCAGCCCATCGTACCGCCCGCCGCCGGCGACGGCGTTCTGCGCTCCAAGCTCGGTGGCCGTCAGCTCGAATGTCGTCCGGACGTAGTAGTCGAGCCCCCGGACGAGCCGGTGGGTGGGCGTGGCCTCGACGCCCATCTGCTTCAGGTATTCACGCACCGACGCGAAGTGCGTCGCGCACTCGGGGCACAACTCGAGCGCCGGCGCCGCATCGAGCACGGGGCGGCACTCGGGGTTCTTGCAATCGAGGACCCGGAGCGGGTTGCGCTCCGTCCGGTCCCGGCACTCGGCGCACAGGCGCGCCGAGTTCCGGCGCAGATACTCGATCAGGCGCTCGCGATACGCCGGCCGGCACTTCGCGTCGCCCAGAGAGTTGATCTGCACGTCGAGGGGTGTGGCCAGGTCGAGCCCCCGGAAGAAGTCGACGAGCAGCGCGATCACCTCGGCGTCGAGCGCGGGATGATCGTCGCCGAGGGCTTCGACGTTGAGCTGGTGAAACTGGCGGTAGCGGCCTGCCTGAGGTCGCTCGTACCGGAACATCGGCCCCATCGTGTACAGCCGCACCGGCTTCGGATGGACGTGCAGGCCGTGCTCGATGTAGGCCCGGAGCAGCGACGCGGTCGCCTCGGGCCGGAGCGTGAGCGACTCGCCCGCCCGGTCCTGAAACGTGTACATCTCCTTCTGGACGATGTCCGTGGCCTCGCCGATCCCGCGAGCGAACAGCTCGGTCCGCTCGAAGACCGGCAGACGGATTTCCTCGTATCCGTAGGCTTCGAACACGCGCCGGGCCGTGGCCTCGACGCGGGCCCACTTCTGGGCGGCAGACGGCAGAATGTCGTGAACCCCGCGTACCGCCTGGATCATTCAGGCGGCCGCACTCTCTGGACCTCTGCCTGGCAGGGACGAATCAGAAGGCGGTCACTCCTGCGCCGTCATGATGATCTGGCTCTCGCCCGCGCTCTTGAACAGTCCGGTGAAATGGACGACACACGCGAGCAGCGTTGGCGGCTCATTGTCTTCTCCCCGGATCGCGCCTAGCCCTGTGATCATCCCCTCGAACCCGGAATTCACCTGCTGAAAGCGCACGCCGGCGGGGCCGCGGAACACCACCGCCAGCATCCCCGGGATCTGGTTCTGCGGGACGACGACCTCTTCGGCGCCGTCCCCGTCGAGGTCCACGGCGAGCGGCGTCGGCTCCATGTTGTAAAACCTGGGCGCGCCGGAACGGACGGTGGCGGGAGGAACCTCCAATCTGAGATACTCCCCGCCCCCGACGGGCGAGGACGACCTCCACATCTCCTCCGGCCCCGAA
>QHRS01000341.1 GCA_003221435.1 Candidatus Rokuibacteriota bacterium | reverse complement strand
TGAGAAACACGGGTGACACCTAAGATGGGTTGACGCGGAGCCCTTTGGGGCAAATCATCGCGCGGTTCGGGCGATTCGCCTGGCACTCACCTGACCGCGAGCCCCACACGGAGCCAGCGCGATGAGGAGTGTGTCGAACAGGGTGAACGAGCTGAACGACCGGATGGTGGTCTCGTTCAACGCGACGAGGGGGGTGGAGGCGGCGCCCTGGGAGATCGGGCAAGGGCGCGCCGTCTGAAGCACTACTCGTGCAGCGGATCGGAGAGAGGGTGCTCAAAGTTGTGAGTCGTCGAGTTCGCGCGCAGCGCCTCTTCGCCCAGGCGACCCGATCACAGGGGATCGGGTCGAAGAGATCGCGCGCGATCGTCCGGGCTAGACAGTGAATCTCGCAACCGATCCGGATACCGAAGGAGCCGTTTCGGATTCAGCGCCTGCCCTACCCCGCCCCTCCGACACTGAGCGGCGGGTGGCACGGCGATGGACCTGGTCCGGAGCATCCGTCTCATCCTCACATCGAACGCTTGAGGACCGAGGAGAGTCGCTACCACTGGCGACGTCGCCGTGAAGATCGCCTATCTCTGCCCTGATCTCGGCATCCCCGTCTTGGGCCACAAGGGTGCGTCTGTACACGTGCGCGGCCTTGTCGCAGCCTTTGTCCGGGCGGGTCATTCCGTCGTCGTCGCGGCACCCCTGCTTAATAAGTCGCCGTGGGAGGAGCCGGCGAGACTCGAAGCGCCGCTGCTTCACTTGCCACTCGGTGCCGATGCCCAGGCCGCGATCTTCTCACTGAAGGCGTTCAGCGAAATGCTAGGTGTCGACAACTCCCTGCCAGGCGAGCTGCGCCGCATCCTCTGCAATCAAGAACTGCTGACCCAGCTCAAGCGTCGATTTGAACACGACCCGCCGGACTTCATCTACGAGCGCGCGTCTCTGTACGCGACCGCCGGTGTCTCGTTGGCCTGCGAGTTGACCGTGCCGCTCCTGGTGGAGCTCAACGCGCCGCTGGCCGTGGAGCAATCAGCGTATCGAGCCACCGGCCTCGGTGAGCTGGCAGCCCAGGCGGAGCGCTGGACGCTCACCCGCGCCGATGCGGTGCTCGCGGTCTCTACCCCCCTGCGGGACTACGCGGTATCGCTTGGCGTCGAATCCAGTCGAGCGCACGTGGTCCCCAACGGTGTGGACCCGACGCTGTTCCGGCCGGGGCCGCCTAATCCAGCAGTCCGAGCGCGCTGGGGTCTGGGCGATGGACCGGTCCTGGGCTTCGTCGGCGGGCTCCGACCGTGGCACGGGGTTGATGCGCTGCCCGGCCTGCTCTCCCGACTGATCGAACGACACCCGACCGCACGTCTCTTGGTCGCGGGCGACGGTCCCCAGCGTGGCGCGCTCGAACGGGACCTGCACGAACGCGGGATCGGACGGAGCGCGGTGTTCACGGGATCGTTGCTCCAAGAAAGCGTCGCGGCGCTGATCCGTCAGTTCGACGTGGCTCTCGCCCCCTACCCGCGCCTCGAACACGCATTTTATTTCTCACCGCTCAAACTGTTCGAATACATGGCCTGCGGCGTGCCGATCGTGGCGGCGGCGGCCGGCCAGATCGCCGAGGTGATACGAGACGGCGAGACCGGCTTGCTGTATCCACCCGGAGATTCGGACGCCTTACTCGCCGCGTGTGACCGGTTGCTGGCAGATTCGACGTTGCGGTTCCGCCTCGGGGATGCGGCCGCGAAAGAGATTCACGGCCGGTACACGTGGGATCGAAACGCGGCGTGCGTGGTGGACCTCGCCCGTTCAGTTGCCCGGAGGCGGCAGGCATGATCCCGCGCCGGGTGGCCTACGTGGTCAATGTTTTTGCGAAGCTCTCAGAAACGTTCATCACGGACGAGCTGGCGTCGCTCCGTCAGCCGGACGAAGAGTTGCGCCACGAGATCGTCGCGGGGGCCGGACTGGCGGAGCGCACCGTGTACGACTCGCGGGAGTTTCTGCCGGACCTCCAGGAGTTCCGCCCCGAGTTGCTGCACGCCCACTTCGCCACCAAGCCGACCGCCACAGCGCGGGCGCTCGCCGCCAAGCTCGGCGTGCCCTTCATCTTTACCGCCCACCGCTACGACATCTACGCGAGGCCACCCGAGGATTTCGCCGATCGAGCAGCCGCGGCGGCCGCCGTCGTCACCGTCTCGGAGGCGAATGTTCGCTACATCGTGAGCACGTTCGGCGTGCCGGCCGCCCACATTCGCCTGATTCCCTGCGGCGTGGACACCGAACGGTTCCGGCCGCCGGACCAACGCAGAGCGGAGGGCGGCGGTCCGGCGGAGCCGCCCCACATTGTCTGTGTGGCCCGGCTCAAGCCGTTCAAGAACCAGCAACTGCTGCTGGAGGCATGTGCGCGTCTCCAGGCACGCGGCGTGCAGTTCCGCTGTGTGCTCGTGGGCGACGGGCCCTCCCGCGATGAGCTGAATCGGGCGCGGGCCCGACTCGGGCTCCAGCGGGTGGTCGAACTAGTGGGAGCGGCCAAACAGACCGAGGTCTTGGCGTGGTGGCGGCGCGCCGCCGTCGCGGTGCTTACGAGCAACAGCGAAGGAATGCCCGTCAGCCTCATGGAAGCGGCCGCGTGCGGTGTGCCGGCGGTGGCGACGGCCGTGGGCGGCGTTCCGGAACTGATCGAAGATGGCGTCACCGGTTTCCTGACGGCGTCGGGCGACGCCGACGCCCTCGCCGGGGCGCTCGAGCGGCTCCTTTGCGATCCCGATTTAGTGGCCCGGTTCGGCGCGGCGGCCCGACGGCGGGTGGTGGAGCATTTCTCGCTCACACGCCAGGTAGACCGCTTACTCGCCCTGTGGAGGAGCCTGGTGGACGAGGTCGAGCGATGAGGATCTCGGTGAGCGATCCATTCGGAGTCGCTGATGACCAGGCGATGCCCTCGCTCAAACTGGCGCTTGACCCTGGAACAGTCCAGCAGCACCTCCAGCGCCGCCTGCTTCGGCTGGCCGGGCAGCACGGCTCCGTCCACCTACGCACGATCCGCGCGACTCGGTACAAGCCAGGGCGCCGCTGCGTGATCGAATACGAGGTCGACGTAGAGCGACCGGGCGCGCCGCCGGAGACGGTCGTGCTGGTCGGCAAGGTGAGGGTCCATCGGTACGGCAAGAGCGGCTATCGGCTTCTCGATGCGTTTTGGAATGCCGGGTTTCAATCCGACAGTCCGGATGGGATCTCTGTTCCTGAGCCAGTCGGCACCGTCCCGAAGTTCCAGATGTGGCTCCAGCGCAAAGTTCCCGGCCGTGCTGCGACCGAGCTCTTGGCGGCGCGTACCGATGTCGCGCTGGCCCGGCGGATCG
>QHRS01000057.1:18723-20040 GCA_003221435.1 Candidatus Rokuibacteriota bacterium | reverse complement strand
GCCGGCAGGACGCGATCAAGCAGGGCACGGAGTCGATCGGCGTGCGCACGAAGGTGAAGGTCGTGAAGAACAAGCTGGCGCCGCCCTTCCGCGAGGCCGAGTTCGACGTCATCTACGGTGAGGGCATCTCGAAGTCTGGCACGATTCTCGACGCGGCGGTCGAGCAGGCGCTCGTCGAGAAATCCGGCACCTGGTACACGTACAAGAACGAGCGAATCGGACAGGGGCGCGAGAACGCGAAGAAATACCTCCAGGAGAATCCCAAGACCCTGGACGATCTCGAGTGCCCGCGAAATAGCGGAGGCGCACCGCGATGGAATTCGACAAGCTTCTGAGGAAGGCGGTCGAGCGGGGAGCGTCCGACCTGCACCTGAAGGCTGACGCGCGCCCGATCCTCAGAATCCTCGGTCGCCTGGACAACCAGGACGACCTCGACCTGCTGACCCGGGAGTACATGGACGGCGTCGCGCGCAAGCTCCTGGGCGAGGAGCGCTACGCCCACCTCTTGGAAGGCAGAGAGATTGACCTCGCCCACCTGTTGCCCGGCATCGCGCGCTTCCGCATCAACACGTTCCTCGCGAAAGGCGACATCCGGATGGTCCTGCGGGTGATCCCGACGAAGATCCCGAAGTTCGAGGAGCTGTACTTACCCAAGGTGCTCGAGAAGCTCGCGATGGAGCGCCGGGGAATGATCCTCGTCACGGGTATCACGGGATCGGGCAAGTCGACGACGCTCGCGGCGATGATCGATTTCATGAATCGGTCGCGAAACGACCACATCATCACGATCGAGGATCCGATCGAGTTCGCGCACGAGGACAAGAAGTGCGTCGTGAGCCAGCGCGGGGTCGGATACGATTCGGAGAACTTCGCAACGGCCCTCCGGGCCGCGCTGCGCGAGGACCCGGACATCATCCTGGTCGGCGAGATGCGCGACCCTGAGACGATGGCGGTCGCGCTGCACGCCGCCGAGACGGGCCACCTCGTGCTTTCCACGCTCCACACCCTGAACGCGACGGAGACGGTGAATCGCATCATCTCCTCGTTCCCGCCGCACCAGGAGCCCCAGATCCGCGGTCAGCTCGCGGCCGTCATGCAGGGCATCCTCTCACAGCGCCTGATGATCCGCGCGGACGGCAAGGGTCGGGTGCCGGCTGTCGAGGTGATGATCGGCACCGGGCTCATCCGCGATTGCATCAGGGACGCGGAGAAGACGCGGCAGATCCCGGCGGTCATGGCCGCCGGGCAGTCGCAGTACGGCATGCAGACGTTTGACCAGTCCTTGCTCGCCCTGTACCGGGACGAGATGGTCACGTA
>QHRS01000057.1:0-18696 GCA_003221435.1 Candidatus Rokuibacteriota bacterium | reverse complement strand
TGACTTCGACCTCAAGGTGAAGGGCGTCTTCTCGTCGGGCGAGGCGGTGTTCGAGGTGAAGAAGGAGGGCGAGAAGACCCCGGGGCTGATGGAGACGTCGACGCCGGCTCCATCGAAGCCGTCGCCGAGCGGGTCACGTCCGGGAAGGGGCGGCAGCTTCTTCAGGCGATCCTGACCGCTCGTCGCGCCGAGAGAGTCCTGGATCTGAAGGCGGCGCGGGCCGCCGCCCTGGATCTGCTCGCCCGCAAAGCGTGGAGCCGCCGCGATCTCACCGCCCGCCTGCGGCGTCGTGGCGCGCCGGCTGACGTTGTCGGCGCCGTCGTCTCCGAGCTCGAGTCGCGCGGCTACCTCGACGACGCGCAGTTCGCCCGCCGCTGGGTCGAGACGCGCGCGGGCTCGCGGCGGCTGGGACCTGCGCGGCTCCGTAGCGAGCTTCGCGCCCGCGGCGTGGACGCGGAGCTGGCCGAGGCGGCGATCCGCGAGGCGTTCGGCCGCGAGTCGGAGGCGTCGCTCGCCCTCGCGGCGGGGCGCAAGCGGCTCCCGGTGCTCGAGAAGCGGGATCCCGGGCGCGCGCCCGTCAGGCTGAGCGACTATCTCCTGCGCCGCGGGTATCCCGGTGGCGTCGTGGCCCAGGTCGTGCGTACACTGTGCAAGCTTGGCGACGCCGGACCGGAATGAACGGGAGTAGGCGGCGCCCGAAGCGATGAGCGAGCGTGAGGTGGCGGCGGGGCGCGGGCGTGGCGAAGCCCGGGTGCCCGCGCCCTGATGAATGTCCGGTAGCGAGATCCGCGAGGCATTCCTGAAGTACTTCGAGCGCCACGGGCACACCCGGGTGCGGTCGTCGTCGCTCGTCCCCGGCGACGATCCGACGCTGCTGTTCACCAACGCCGGCATGGTGCAGTTCAAGGGCGTCTTCCTCGGCGAGGAGCGGCGCGAGTACACGCGCGCGACGACCTGCCAGAAGTGCGTGCGCGCGGGCGGCAAGCACAACGATCTGGAGAACGTCGGGCGCACGGGCCGCCACCACACCTTTTTCGAGATGCTCGGCAACTTCTCCTTCGGTGACTACTTCAAGGCCGACGCGATCGCGTTCGCGTGGGAGCTGCTCACGAAGGACTTCGGCCTGCCCCGGGACAGGCTCTGGGCGACCGTCTTCACCGACGACGACGACGCGTTCAAACTCTGGAAGCGGGTCGCGGGCCTGAGGGACGATCGCATCCTGCGGCTCGGCGAGGAGGACAACTTCTGGGCGATGGGCGACACGGGACCCTGCGGCCCGTGCTCCGAGATCCACTTTCACCAGGGCGATCATCTGCCGTGCGCCGAGGCCGCGGCGGGCCGGTCGTGCCTCGGCCCCGCCTGCGAGTGCGACCGCTGGCTCGAGATCTGGAACCTCGTCTTCATGCAGTTCGCGCGCGACGCGTCGGGCGCCCTGACGCCCCTGCCGAAACCGTCGATCGACACCGGCATGGGCCTCGAGCGCATGGCCGCGGTCCTCCAGGGCAAGCTGTCGAACTTCGACACGGACCTCCTCCGGCCGCTGATCGACCGGGTCGCGTCGCTCGTCGGCAGGCCCTACGGCGCCACCGCGGAGAACGACGTGTCCATGCGCGTCGTCGCCGACCACGCGCGCGCGAGCGCTTTTCTGATCGCCGACGGTGTGACGCCGTCGAACGAGTGGCGCGGCTACGTACTCCGACGCATCATGCGCCGCGCGATGCGTCACGGCCGGATGCTCGGGCTCCACGAGCCGTTCTTGTGGCGCGCGGTCGAGTGGGTCGGCCAGATCATGGCCCCCGCATATCCCGAGCTGAGCGCCGAGATGCCCCGCGTGCAGCACGCCGTCCGGGCGGAAGAAGAGCGCTTCGCCGAGACGCTGGACGTCGGGATCGAGAAGATCCGCGAGTACATCGAGACACACGCGCGGGATCGCGAGCGTGTCGTCGACGGGAGGTTCCTGTTCATCCTGTACGACACACACGGTTTCCCGACCGACCTGGCGCAAGAGGTGTTCGCCGACGCGGGCTTCGCAGTGTCTGACGTATCGATGCGCGAGTTCGAGGCGGAGATGGCCCGACAGCGGGCGCGCGCGCGCGCCGGGGCCGGGTTCGGGGAGGGCGCCGGAGGCAGCGAGGCGGCGGCGCTCCAGCTGCTGACGAGCCTGCCCGACACCGAGTTCCTCGGCTACGACACGCTGACGGCGCCCGCCAGGATCCTCGCGATCGTGGTCGACGGCCGGCGGAAGGCGGAAATCGTCGAGGGCGAGGAAGCCGAGCTCATCCTGGACCGGACGCCCCTGTACGCGGAATCGGGGGGCCAGCAAGGCGATACGGGGTCGATCACCGGACGGGAAGGTCAGGCGCGAGTGCTCGATACCCAGAAGCGCGGGACGGGGCTCTTCGTGCACCGCGTGAAGGTGACGCGCGGCGGGCTCCGCGAGGGTGAAGAGGTCGCGGCGTCCGTGGAGTCGCCGCGGCGCCTCGGGCTCGCGCTGCACCACACCGGCACGCACCTGCTGCACGCCGCGCTCCGGCGGGTGCTCGGCACGCATGCGACCCAGGCGGGCTCGCTCGTCGCGCCCGGCCGGTTGCGGTTCGATTTCAGCCACGGCCAGCAGGTGAAGGATCGCGAGATCGAGCAGATTGAGGACCTGGTCAACGAGAAGGTCCGCGAGAACATCGTCGTGAACCCGTTCTGGACCGAGCTGGATGCTGCGCTCAAGATGGGCGCGCTCGCGATGTTCGGCGAGAAGTACGGCCAGCGCGTCCGGGTGGTCCGGATCGGTGACTTCTCGACCGAGCTGTGCGGCGGCACGCATCTCGATCAGACCGGCCAGATCGGTCTCTTCAAGGTTATCGACGAGGGCGCGGTCGCCTCGGGCGTGCGCCGGATCGAGGCGGTCACGGGAGCCCCGGCCCTTCAGTACGTCGGCCAGGAGGAGGCCGCGCTCCGCGAGGCTGCCGGCATCCTGAAGATCGCGCCGCTGGAAGTCCCGAAGCGGCTCCAGAAGCTGCTCGACGAGCAGCGAACGCTCGAGAAGCAGCGCAGCGCGCTCGAGGCGCGCCTCGCGCGGTCGCGTGCGGAAGAGCTGGTCGCCTCGGCGCGCACGGTCAACGGGGTCACGGTCGTGGCAGCAAGGGTCGATGGCCTCGATGCCGAGGCCCTGCGGGTACTCGCAGACACGGTCCGCGACCGGCTTGGTTCAGGAGTCGTCGCGGCTGGAACGGTCGCGGACGATAAGGTGAGTCTCGTCGTAACGGTGAGCAAGGACCTGACCCACCGGTTCAATGCCGGCAAGCTGATTCAGCCGGTCGCCAGAATGACGGGCGGCGGCGGGGGTGGCCGCCCCGATCTCGCCCAGGCCGGCGGCAGGGATCCCGCCAAACTCGACGACGCGCTCGCGCTCGTGTACGACCTGATCGCAGGGTCGAAGTAGCGGCGGCCCTCACCCGTCGCAACAGGACGAAGCGCCGTGGGTGTCCCGCTGTCTGACGACGTCAAGGCCCTGGTCCGAAGTGACCGAGCCGGAACGCGCCCGCTACGTCCACTTGCCGCTCACCCATACGCCAGCGTAGACGGGGAGGGTGCGGTAGATGATGCGGACCTGGAACGTTTCCATCACCGCTCAGGACGACGGGGGTTGGATGGTCGTCTGCAGTCCGGAGGCATTCGGGGGCGGCGGCCTCATTGGGCGCCCCTTCGGGGAAGCCGCGGACCTGAAGGGCTTCCTCCTGGCGGTGCGAGTCCGGGAGGAGGAAGTCACCAAGGCACTTCAGGCGATCGCGGATGCCGGGCGGGGCCGCAAGCCCCACATCATTCGCAACATCGAGATCTCGGACGACGAGATCACCCGCTACGAGCTCGGTCCGGTGTGACCGGCTCACCCATACGGGCTGCCGCTGATCTCGCCCTGATCCGCAACAGCCGCGCGAGGCGGTGCGCGGGCCGGCGGGTCCTGCCGCGGCGAGCGGGAGGTTTCGGCGGGGGGGCGAAGCCCCCCGCCGAGTTTTCTAGATCGGCGGGCGGAGGTGGGCCCAGGGCTGGGCAGCCTCGAAGGCCGCGGCGGCGCGCAGCACCGTGGCTTCGCCGCGCCACGGGCCCGCGAGCTGCAAGCCGACCGGCAGGCCGTTCTTCGTGAAGCCGCAAGGGACCGAGATCGCGGGCACGCCCACCACGGTGAAGCAGTAGGTCGGGAGCAGCCACTCGATGTAATTCGTCATCGGCTTGCCGGCGACTTCGGTAGGGAAGGGGATCTCGACGGGAAACGGGGGAATCGCGGTCGTCGGCGCGAGGATCAGGTCGTACTTCTCGTAGAAGGTGCGCACGCGGTGCCAGAGCGCCGTGCGCATGCGCTCGCAGCGACCGATGTCCTCGGCCGTCAGCGTGAGCCCGTACTCGATGTTCTTCACGAGGCTGTCCTGCATGACGTGCCGCCACCGCGCGAGCTTTTCGGCGTGAGCGGCGGCCTGGCGCGCGCCACGGCTCAGCAGCACGATCTCGAGGACGCCGGAGTAATCGGGATGGGCGGTCTCGACCTTGGCGCCGAGCTGCTCGAACACGTGGGGGGCCGTCGCGGTCACGCGGCGGATCTCGGGATCGACGGGGCAGACGCCGAGGTCGGGTGACCACGCGATCCGGAGCCCCTTGACGCTCGGTCGCTGGACCGCCCGAAGGAACTCGCGCGCGTCGACCGGATACGAGAGGGGCGCGCGCGGATCGGCGCCGGCGATCGTCGAGAGCATCAGCGCGGTGTCGGCGACCGTTCGCGCCATCGGGCCGTACACGCCGTACGTGTCCCAGCCGAGGCTGTTGGGATAGATGGGGACCAGCCCCGGCGAGGTTCTGAAGCCCACGACGCCGCAGAAGGCGGCCGGCGTGCGCAGTGAGCCACCGAGGTCGGAGCCCTGGGCGAGCGGTCCCATCCCCGTCGCCAGCGCGACGGCACCGCCACCCGTCGAGCCCCCGCAGGTGAGCTTCGGGTTCCACGGGTTCCGCGTCGCGCCGAAGACGGCGTTGTAGGTGTTGGCGCCGGAGCCGAACTCGGGGGTGTTCGTCTTGCCGACCACGATCGCGCCGGCCGCCTTGAGCCGCTCCACGACCAGGGCATCCTCGGTCGCGACGTGGTGCTCGAAGATCTTCGAGCCCCACGTGGTACGGATCCCCTTCGTCTCGGTCAGGTCCTTGATCGACACCGGCACGCCGTGGAGCGGCCCGAGCGGCCTGCGTTTCAGGATAGCGCGCTCCGCCGCGCGGGCGGCGCGGAGCGCGGACTCCCCCGCCACGGTGCAGTAGGCGTTGAGCAGGGGGTTCACCGCATCACTTCGACGGGTGACAGCTTCTTGGCGCGGAAGAGGCGGATGAGCGCAGTCGCGGGCGTGAAGCAGAGTTCGGTCGCGGTCATCCTACCGGGCGCGCTCCTCGGCGTCGAGCACGCACCGGGACAGGTTGCGGATCAGGTCGACCGCGAGCGCGGGGTTGTTGCGGACGAAGTGTTCGAGGCGGTCGCCCGGGATCACGAACACCGTCACGTCGCCTTCGGCCGCCGCGCTGGCGGAGCGCGGCGCGTGGGAGAAGAGGGCGATCTCTCCGAAGAGCTGCCCCTGCGCCATCACGCGCAGCGTCTGTTCCTGTCCGTGCACTTGCTTGCGGATCGCGATCTTGCCCGAGTGGACCAGGAACGCCTCGCCTTTGGGGTCTTCGCCTTCACGGAAGACGTGCTGGCCGGAGGCGAAGTGGCGGATCTGGGCGGCCTGTACGGTCGTCATCGAGCCTCCTCCCTCAGAGCGCGGCGGTGACGGCGTCGCCGCCGGTGACCGCAGTACGGTACAGCATTCGACGATCCGCCCGAGCCCGCACGCCGCGCTGCGGGTCTCCGCGAAGCGGGGCTCGAGTGAATCTCGACTGGTCGACTCGCGTGCCAGAGCGATAGCTCATTGGGCCAGCCTCCCTGCCCCGTCGCCGCACTTCGAGCGCCGGCTTTGCCGGCGCAACCTGGTTCTGGGGGAGGTTCGGAGGGGGCCGTCGAGGCCCCCTCCGAAGGTCGAGCGCCGGCTTTGCCGGCGCCATCCCCGGGGGAGGTTCGGAAGGGGGGCGGAGCCCCCCTCCGAGAGGTTCATGCGGGCCGGAGCATCGCAAGCGCGACCTCGACCGCCTCGACCATGCTCTCGTGATTCGCGATGCCCTTCCACGCGCGATCGAACGCGGTGCCGTGGTCGACCGAGACGCGCAGGAACGGGAGGCCGACGGTGACGTTGACGCCCGAGAGGCCCGTCCACGTCCGCGTGGTCTCGTCGTAGGTGAAGCCGAGCGTCTTGACCGGCACGTGGCCCTGATCGTGGTACATCGCGACCACGATGTCGAACTCGCCGCCGCGGGCCCGCGAGAAGAGGGTGTCGGCCGGGAGCGGGCCGACGGCCTTCATGCCCTCCCGGCAGGCGTCCTCGACGGCGGGACTGATCGCGAGCTTTTCTTCGTCGCCGAAGAGCCCATCCTCGCCCGCGTGAGGGTTGAGGCCCGCGACCGCGATCCGGGGCGCCTTGATGCCGAGGCTCAGGACGGTCTGCTGCGCCAGCCGGATCACGCGCAGCACGCGCTCGCGCGTGACGAGGTCCGGCACGCGGCGCAGCGCGACGTGCGTCGTGACGTGGATGACCCGCAGCTCCTTGCCCATCAGCAGCATCGCGAAGTCCCGCGTGTCGGACAGCGTGGCGAGGATCTCCGTGTGGCCGGAGTGTGGCATCCCCGCGGCCGCCAGCGCTTCCTTGTTGATCGGCGCGGTGACGATGCCGTCGATCTCCTTGGTCCGGGCCAGCCTCACGGCGGCCGCGATGTACTCGTAGGCCGCGCGCCCGGCGGCGGCGCTGACCTTCGCCTTGGGCAGGGTCGACATGTCGACGTTCTTCAGATCGAGGCACTCGATCTCGCGGTCCGTCCAGCGGCACTCCGACACCGCGCGCGCCGGATGCAGCGCCAGCGGCGAGCGGATCAGCGCCAGCGCCTCGCGCATCGTCAACGCGTCGCCGATCACGACGGAGCGGCTCGCACGCCACAGATGCGGCTCCCCGAGCGTGCGGGCGATGATCTCGGGGCCGACCCCGGCCGGGTCGCCCATGGTGATGCCGAGGACGGGCGGCGTCATGAGATGAGCCTCGCGAAGAGGTCCGGAGCGCCGAAGCCGCCGGCCTTCGTCAGCAGGGTGAATTCGAGTCCGTCCCCTCGACGCAGGCGTCCGAGCGCGAGACCGGGGACCGGCGCGCCGAGGAGGTCGATGCGCTCGGCATCGAATTCCCGATACAGCGCGACGGCGGTGTCGCCTCCGGTGACCGATACGAGATCCACCGGCTCCGTCTCGACGATCTTGCGCGCCTGCCGGGCCAGTTCCGCCGCGACGGCGTGGCGGTCGGCCGACAGGGCCGGCGGCGGCGTGACGAGCCGGACCCGGCGCCCGCGCACCGCGGCGACCTGCGCCGTCGTGGCGGGATGCAGGCTTCCGGCGACGATCAGCCAGCGCAGCCCCGCCGGCAGCGGCGGCGGCGGGCCTGCGAGCCGGAGCCGGCGCGCCAGCGCGCCCGCAAGACCGGCGGAGCCGACGAGCGCCGGTGCAGGGGACAGGGTCAGCCCCGCGGCGGCGATCAGATCGAGGTCGGCGTCAGTTTCGGCATCACAGACGACGATGGCGCCGCCGGGCCCTCCGAGCCGTCCGTTCCGGAGCGCCTCGAGGGAGCACCACTCGACGCGGCGAGCGGACGTCGAGCGGAGCGCCTCGACGATATCCGAGCTGGCGAGTGCCCAGTCCGGATCGCGCGCGAGCGCGGTCTCGCCGACAGGCGTCCGATCGACGCGCAGGACGCGTTCGACGACGGTGCGGCGCAGGGCCGGGAAGGCCGGACAGAGAAGCGCGCCCGCCGCTCCCGTCTGGGCGATCAGCTCGTCGAGCTCCGCGGCGATGGCTCCGCGGAGCGTCGAATCGACCTTCTTGAACCAGCGCTCAGGGGTCATCACTTCGTTCACAGCCGCGCGGACGCGGCGGCGCGCGTCCGCCGCGGGCAGGGCGCGACTCTCAGCGTCGACGACTACGACGTCGCCCTCGGCACGGCGCTGGGGGAACACCGTCACCGGCACGGGCGCGCGGCGCGTGAACAACGCGCCCGTGTCGCAGGCGCCGGTGAGATCGTCGGCCAGGATGGCGAGGGTCATCGTCCGCGCCATCTTAGCGCAGCGGCCGGGTGGCGTCTAACCGCGGGTCTGCGTATACTGCGGGCCCTATGCTCGGTATCCAGTGGACCCCCGACGATGTCCGGACGCTCGAGCGCATCGAGCGCCGGGTGCTCTGGCTGTCGACGTACATGGTGCACTACGCCAACCACGTCCGCCCAAACCCGGACGGTCTGAAGGTCGGCGGTCACCAGGCGAGCTCGGCGTCGGTCGTGAGCATCATGACGGCGCTCTACGGGATGTTCCTCCGGCCCAGCGACCGGATCGCCGTGAAGCCACACGCCTCGCCCGTCTTTCACTCGCTCCAATATCTCCGCGGACGGCTTCCGCAGGAGGCGCTGGGGCGCTTCCGGGCCCTGGGGGGCCTGCAGGCGTACCCGAGCCGGACCAAGGACATCGACGGTGTGGACTTCTCCACCGGGTCGGTCGGGCTCGGCGCCGTTGCGGCGACGTTCGGCGGCCTCGTGCGGCAGTATCTGATGGACCACTTCGACGCGCCCGGCGGCTCGCGCTACATCGCCCTCGTCGGCGATGCGGAGCTGGACGAGGGAAATGTCTGGGAGGCGGTCGCCGAGGAGTACACCCGCCGCCTCAGCAACGTCGTCTGGATCGTCGATCTCAACCGGCAGAGCCTGGACCGGGTGGTGCCCGACGGCAAGGCGCAGCGGATCCGCGAAATGTTCACCACGAACGGCTGGCACGTCATCAACCTCAAGTACGGGAGCCGTCTCAAGGAGGCGTTCGCGCGGCCGCACGGCGAACGCCTGCGGCGCCGTATCGACGATATGCCGAACGCCGAGTACCAGAGCCTCCTGCGCCTCTCCGGCGCCGGCATCCGCAAGCGCATCGTCGCGTTGCCCGACGGCCGCACCGACGCGCTCCTCGAGGGGATGCTCGGGAGCTATGGCGACGAGGAGGTGCACCGCCTGCTAGCGAATCTCGGGGGACACGATCTGACCGCGCTCCTCGAGGCGTTCGAGGAGGCCGAGGCGCATCCGGACAGCCCCGTCGTCATCGTCGCGTACACGATCAAGGGGCGGGGGCTGCCGTTCGAGGGCGACCCGCTGAACCACTCGATGCTGCTGACCTCGGCGCAGATCGACGCCCTCCGCGAGGCGTCGGGGATCCAGGTCGGCGACGAGTTCGCGGGCTTCGAGCCGGGCTCGCCCCCGTGGCGGCTGCTGCACCGCGACGCGGGCACCGCACGGCCGTCGAGCGGGCGTGAGGTGCCGGAGCCGCCGCTGGCGCTGGACGAGGCGTATGCGGGCCGGCTCGCGACGCAGGAGGGCTTCTCGCGCGTGCTGTCGGCCCTGAGCCGCCTTCCGATCGCCGATTATCTGGTGACCGCGTCGCCCGACGTCGCCACGTCCACGCACCTGGGGGGCTGGATCAATCGCCGCGGGGTGTACTCGCAGCAGGCCATGATCGACTACTTCGCCGCCGAGAAGATCGCGCGACCGATCCAGTGGCGCGAGTCGCCGCGCGGGCAGCACATCGAGCTCGGCATTTCGGAGAACAACCTCTTCCTCCTGCTCGCCGCGCTCGGGCTCGCCGGGGATCAGGAGGACCAGCGGCTGCTTCCGCTCGGGACGCTCTACGACCCCTTCGTCTGCCGCGGCCTGGACGCGCTCATCTACGCCGTGTACTCGGGCGCCCGATTCATCCTCGTCGCGACGCCGTCCGGCGTGAGCCTCGCGCCGGAAGGCGGCGCGCATCAATCGTCGGTCACCGCGTCGATCGGGATCGAGACGCCGGGTCTCGATTACTTCGAGCCGACGTTCGCCAAAGAGGTGGAGTGGATTTTACTCGACGCCTTCCACGCGCTGCGCGGCCCCGGACCGGGGCTCGGCGTCTACCTGCGGCTGTCCACCCTACCGATCGACCAGCGCCTCTTCCCGGGCGAGCGACCGGGGCTTCGCGAGGAGGTCCTCGGCGGCGGGTATCGCATCGTGGACCGGCGCGGCGCGGCCGAGTACGAGCCCGAGGAGAACGTGGTCAACGTGTTCGCGATGGGCGCGATCGTCCCGGAGGCCCTCGCGGCGAGCGAGGCGCTCCGCGCGCGCGGCATCCTGGCGAATGTCTTCGCAGTCAGCGCCCCCGGCCGGCTGTACCGGTCCCTCGCCGCCGCACGCAGAGCCCACCAGACCGGTACCGGCGCGGGCGAGTCGCCGCTCGAGCGCCTGCTCGAGCCGCGGGAGCGCCGCGCGCCCGTCGTGACCGTGGCGGACGCGCACTCGCACGCGCTCGCGTTCGTCGGCGCCGCCCTCGGCGGCCGCACGATCGCGCTCGGCGTCGACCGGTTCGGCGAGAGCGGCGCCTGCGGCGAGCTGTACCGGACGATGGGGATCGGCGCGGACGCGATCGCGCGCGCGGCGGAGGCGGCTCTCCTCGAGCTCGACAGCTATGATTAATCAACGTCGGCGATCGCGACGATTCTCCACGCGCTCTGAATCAACGTCGGGGGGAGCGAACGCCGCTCCCCCGACACCCCCCACCGGTCACCGGTCGCGACGATTCTCTACGCGCTCTGAGGCGCGCCTAATCTTGTGAATCTTTTCCCCTTGACAGAATTCTGATCCGGCCTAGGCTGTCCGTACTGGAGTGCTGGGTGGCCGGAGCAGTTTGTCACTCGGGGCATGGTGGCTGTCGACGTGTAGGTAAGTAGATCCGGACAAGCTCCGCGCGCAAGGCCGAGTACACGGCCTTGGGACCGGCGCGCAACACGTTCTGCGATTAGACCAGGAAGATCGCGTAAACAAAGGCGGAGACGCCAACAAGGAGAGGAACCACATGGGCATCTACCTCAGTGACCGTGAGCTTACAGAGGTGGAACCGGCGGAGAACGCTTTCCCTTCGCCCGTTCCCACCCAGATCGTCTCGAACGGGGAGTTCAACCCCTTGCCGCAGACTCCGCAGCAGCGGCAGGTCGAGGCGTGCATCAAGGAGCTGGCCGACACGCACGGGCCGAAGCAGGGCCTAGACCGGCGCCGATTCCTGCAGACCGGCTGCGGCATGGCCGCCGCGTTCCTGGCGATGAACAAAGTGTTCGGCAAGGTGTTCGACGTCAGCGAGGCCGAGGCGGCCGACCCGATGATGTCGCAGGCGCGCGCCGACGCGATGCGAAACCAGTTCATCATGGGACCAGAAGGGCATCCTCGGGCTGGCGGTCTTTGCCGCCCAGAACTGGAACCCCTCGCTGAGCAAGGCCGAGCAGACGGACCTCTACTACTACAAGTTCGAGAACTACGTCCGGCAGATCTTCCTCAACAGCGATACGACGATCTCGCTCTTGAGCGGCGCCCCGTTTGATGATCACTCCTGGGAGTTCCTCCAGAATGATCAGATCCGTGAGGCGGCCAACATGGTCAACCGAGTGGGCGGCGGGGCCACGCGCATGCTCGCCCACTCCCTCGTGACGCCCGGTCAGCCGGGCTGGATGGACAGGGTCGACTACGCGGTCGACAAGCTGCACCCCGACAGCTGGAAGCTCTACACGATCGGCGACCCGCTGACGGCCAAGACGAAGTACCCGTGGCGGCTCGACGATGAGAAGCTTGTGTACCCGTTCTACGAGAAAGCCGTCAAGGCAGGGATCCGGAATCTGTGCATCCACAAGGGGCTCATGCCGATTGACTACGAGCAGAGCTGGGCGGGTGTGTGGCGCTACAACACGCCGTGGGACATCGCCAAGGCCGCGAAGGACTGGCCGCAGCTGAACTTCATCTACTACCACGGGTGTCTGCGGGCCTTCCAGGAGTTGCCCGACAAGGTCCTCGCCGAGTTCGAGCAGACCGGCGACATCAAGTGGGCGAGCGAGCTCGCGCGCATTCCGGGCGAGCACGGCGTCAGCAACGTCTACGCGGAGATGGGCACGAGCTTTGCGAACTCTTGCACGGCCAACCCGCGCTTCGCGGCGGCGCTCCTCGGTACCTGGATCAAGGGCCTGGGTGCCGACCACGTGGTGTGGGGCACCGACTCTGTCCTCTACGGGTCGCCGCAGTGGCAGATCGAAGCGATGCGCCGGCTCGAGATCCCCGAGGACATGCGGAGGAAGCACGGCTTCGCCCCGCTCGGCTCGGCTCAAAGCGCGGTGAAGACCCAGATCTTCGGCCTCAACTCGGCGCGCCTCTACGGCGTCAACCTGCACGCCGATTACCCACGCCTCACCACGGACAAGTTCGCGCAGATCAAGGAAGAGTACCGGCTCGCGGGCAAGCTGAACGACCTGCGGGACAACCACGCGCACGGCTTCATCGCCAAGCGCACGGCCTAGCCCGCACCTGCGTCACCGGACGGCCGGGGACCCCGCGTCCCCGGCCGTCGTTTTTCCGCGGGGCCTCTCGCACCGGGCGGTGGCGTTCCCGGATTCTCGCCGCGTGCTCGACTCGATTCCAGTGCTGCGCTGGTGGATCGTGCCGCCGCGGGGACGAGCAGGCTATCGCCCTATGCGCCCCCGGCCGGCGCGGATCGTCGTGAGCACTGCGGGCTTGCTTGTCCTTGCGGGCCTTGGCGCCGCGACGATCTCAGCGGCTGACCCCCGCCCCGGACAGGTGAACGCAGGGGCGATCGGCGGGCGGTTCATCTCCTGTTCTGGGGCGGTCGCGGGCGTCCGCGTGTCTATCGAGGGCCGCGCCCACTCGGCGCTCAGCGGGCCCACCGGGGCGTTCGAACTGAATGATCTCCCACCGGGGACATTCGTCGTGACCGTCGAGGCTCAGGGAGAGCGGGCCACCATCGCTCGCGTCCAGGTCCTGTCGGGCCAGATGACCGACGTCGGCGAAATCAACCTCACCGACCGTGGGACCGACGCGAAGCACTGTGGCATGTGCGGGAAGAGGTGTCCGCCGGGCGCGTCGTGTGTGTATGGCGTCTGCATCTGTCCCGACGAGGCCATTGTGTGCGGCGATACGTGCACCGCTCTTGCCGACCTCGAGCACTGTCTTGCCTGTTGGAATCGATGCGCCGCATTCCCGAGCATGATTCCGCAGTGTGGTGAGAAGGACTGCCTGTTCCAGTGTGTCGACGGTACCGCGGATTGCGACGGCCGTCGGCTCAACGGGTGCGAGACACGGATCGACTCGGACGCGAGAAACTGCGGCGCCTGCGGACACGTCTGCGCGCCGGGCCAGCGCTGTGTGGAGTCCCGGTGCCAGTGAGTGAGGCGCGCACTTCCCGTCCCAAGGAGGGATACGCATGAGTCGCGAGACCATGAGGGTGATTCGCCGAATCAGCCGGCGGGCGTGGTTGACCCGAGTGGTGCCGGGCACGGTAGCCGTCTGGACCGAGGTGACCTTCGGCCTCGGCCGCAAGGGATGGAGCGTCGCGCTCGGCGGGGAGAACCTCGCCGTGAGCCTCGCCGCAGCGGAGGCGCTTGGCCCGACCGAGGCGCTACGGGTCAACATGGGGTTCGTCAACGCCTACGTGCTGGTCCGTGGTCAGGAGATCGCGATCGTGGACACGGGCACGCCCAACAACGGGACCAAGTTCGCGGAAGTCATTCGCGCCGCCGGTCTCGGCTGGGAAGCCGTTCGCCACGTGATCCTGACCCACTATCACCCGGACCACATCGGGAGCATGGGGGAGGTGCTGGGAGCGGCCTCCGGCGCGACGGCCTACGCGGGCGCGGCAGATATCCCGCAGATCAAGTCGCCGCGCACGATCAAAGCCGTGGGCGACGACGCGGAGGTGTTCGGCCTCCGGATCATCGCGACGCCCGGCCACACCCCCGGCCATATTTGCGTGTTCGACCCGGCCAGCTCGCTGTTGATCCTCGGCGATGCGATGGTCAACGTCAACAACCGGCTGGACGGTCCCAACCCGCAGTACACGGTCGACATGACTCAAGCGCACCAGAGCGTCAAGAAGCTCGCCGGGATCACCTTCGAGCGCGCCGTCTTCGGACACGGCGAGCCGATCGACAAGGGCGCGTCCCAGGCGATCGCCAAGCTCGCCAAGCAGCTGGCGGGCGGCTGATCGTCCGACCTCGCGGGCGACCGGTGGGGGGTGTCGGGGGGAGCGGCGCTCGCTCCCCCCGACGTTGATTCAGGCGGGCTGACGCGCCTCGATCAGGAGGAGCCGAGTCCCCTCGCTCCGGGCGCGGTCGCGGGAGGCCTCGATCGCGCCGAGACGCTCCCCCCATGGTGCGAGATCGAATGGCCGATCCTTCGGATGCGCGACGTAGGCGTCGATCAGGTCGCGGTAGAACTTCAGCATCCCGCCGACCATCGCCACGGGATACTCGCGCCCCTGCACCTTGAGGCAGTGCACCCCGAGGTCGATCAGCTTCGGGATGTCGTCGAGCAGAAAGAACGCATCGTTCTTGAGCGCAACCCGCGCTTCCCACCGCTCGTCTCCGCTGTAGAGCTCCCACGCCTCCAGGCACACGCGGTAATCGAGACCGCCGCGGTTGGGGCTCCCCTTGAACACGTCCTTGCCCGAGGCGTCGGCGGTCCGCTCGAGGCGGTGGTAGGGAGACATCCAGCATTTGCCGAGGTAGGTGTAGCACTTGTTGGCGTGGATCAGGATCTCGATCCCGACGTCGATGTGCTCTTTGCGTGACGCCAGCTCCCTCAGCGTGAGCTTGGTGTCCGCCACGACCTGGGACACGCCGAGCGAGCGGTAGAACCGGACGTCCTCGTCGTTCAGGATGTTGGCGCCGATGCTCGCGTGGATCGTCAGCCCGGGAAAGCGCCGGTGGACCGCGGCGATGGCGCCGATGTCGGTCATGATGGCGCCGTCCGCCCCCCACGCGACGAAGCGGTCCATCTTGGCGAGCATCGGGGGGATCTCGTGCGATTGCATGTTGGTGTTGATCGCGACCCGGCACTTGGCGCCGCCGGCGTGGCAGATCTCGATGGATCGCCGGATGTCGGCATCGTCCATCTCGTAGGCGTCGCGCCGCCGGCTCCACCCGCGCGGCCCGACGTACACGGCGTTGGCGCCGTTGGCGACGACCCTCTCGACCATCGCGATATTTCCCGCGGGAGCCAGCAGCTCGATCATGGTGTCCTCTCTAGGGCCTCGCACCCAGATAATCCATTCCGCTCTTGCCGAAGTAGAACCCGTTGCACAGGCCAAGCCGGGAGTGCTTCCTGACGGCCTCCCACCACCGCTCCCGCTGCCGGTACTCGCCGGACAGTGCACAGCCGAGCGCTTCTCGGTAGACGGCCGCCACCTCGCGGCGATACGCCGGGCTCTCCGAGACCGCCTCGATCCTGAAGGCCCTGTGGCCGCCCGCAATCAGGCGCGGCAGGTGCTCGAGCATGCAGACGTCCTTGCCGCTCAGCACGCCCTTGCCGACGGACTTCATCCCCCAGCCGTCCTTGCGGAGAAACAGATCCTTCTGGCAGAGGTCCGGGCACTTGATGCCCCACTTGTCCTCGTACTCGAGCAGGAAGCAGTAGTCCGAGATGCCGAGCGGCATCTTGCCGTGGACCAAGAGCTCCATCGCGATCCCCGAGTCGCGCGCGATCTGATCGATCTCTTCCAGCTGCAGCTCGTAGTTGGGCGTGATGCGCGTCGCGCCGAAGCCCTTGAGCACCTCGGCGCCCGCGTCCGTGTAGACGTTCGCGAAGCCGCCGACGTGCGCCGGCAGCGCGGGCACCTCGTCGTGGGCGATCTTGAGAATACCGAGGTTGTGGACCTCGACAGCCTCGGCGCCCCCCGTCGCCGCGATCTCGAGCGCCTTCCGCACCCGCGGCAGAAAATCGTTGCGCGGCGCCGCGTACGTGGTGAGGTACGCGCGCTTGCCCTGGTCCCGGACGATGCGCAAGCCTTCCTCGAGGTCCGCTGGCCGCTCGAGAAAGTTCCCCTCGTAGAGCCGGCAGTAGATGTTGCCGAGGTAGACGGCGTCGTAGGGCCCGAGGTCCGACGCGCGCAGGTCCTTGAGGTTCGAAATGGACGTGTTGAGCTCGAATGGCGTGATTGCGGGATCCCCTTCGCTGTCCTTAACGCCCCACCACGGTCCAGGAGGCCGGCAGCGCCGGCGCCGAGACCTCCGGCGCCGGCGCTCCGGTCACCGCGGCATCGATCGCCCGGCGGTAGCGCCCGACCAGCGGGCCGAGCAGTTCTGCGGGGAGGCTTCGCCCCTGGAGTTTCAGCGCCGCCACGCCGGCCTCGAGGTACGGGGCGACCTCGGCTATGCGGCTCAGCTGGCGGCTCGGGAACATCTGCTCCTCCCTGATCCCGTCGCCGTCCTCGAGGAGCCACGGCTGCTGGCAGATCTTGAAGCAGGCGCCGACGCCGCCCCGCTTCATGCTTCCGGTCTGCCGTCGGGCGCCGTTGGCCTCGCCCGGCATCGGCGTGGGCTTGAGGTGCACGTAGCTCGGCATCCAGCACTTCCCGAGCAGGACGAACTCCTCGACCATGTGGAGCATGATCTCGACCGAGATGCCGCCGACGCGGCAGCACGCGGCGGCCTCCGTGGGGCCGAGCGTCCCGGGAAGCACGACCGCGGCGGCGCCGATCTGCTTGAAGAACGCGACGTCCGCCTCGCTCTGCGCCCCGCAGCCGATGCTCGCGGTCAGGCGTAGCTCGGAATACCGCCGGGCGAGCGCCACCAGGATACCGACGTCGTTGACGATGAGCGTCCGGATGCCGAGCGCCATCGCTCGGGGAATCTGGTCGAGCAGCTCGGCGCGCTCGCGCGGCTTCGGGATCGTGTTCAGCGCGACCTGGACCTCCGCTCCCCGGGCGGCTGCAAGCTCTGCGGCACGGGACAGCTCATCCCAGTCGAGCTCTCCCCGCGCGCCGCCCCGGCTAAAGCCCTTGAGGCCCACGTAGACCGCGTCCGCCCCGGCTTCGAGGGCGGCGGTCAGCGCGTCGAGGCTTCCCGCGGGCGCAAGCAGCGTCGCCATACTCCCGACAGGCTCGGGGAAAGCCCGCAGGATGTCAAGCGGGACCGGATCACTGCGGGGTGGGTCCGAGGCGGAGGTTGACCGGCTTCTGCCCGTGCTCGGAGTCGATGATGTACTTCTTCACCTTCGGCAGGATCCGTTCCATCGCCTCGAGGTAGAGACGGCTCCGCGTCACGTCGGGCGCCTTGTCGTACTCGGCGAGCAGCTCGAGGAAGCGGGTCGTGTTGCCGATCGCCTCGGCGACCCGTTGCTCCTTGTAACTCTGCGCGGCGAGCACCATCGAGCGCGCTTCGCCGCGCGCCTTGGGCAGGAGGTCGTTGGCGTAGGCCCGGCCCTGGTTGATCTTGTTCTCGCGGTCCGCGCCCGCGTTGGCCACGTCCTGAAAAGCCTGAGCCACGGAGCCATCCAGGGTGATCCCCATCATGTTGGCGGACGTGAGCTGGATCCCGCTGTCGTAGCGGTCGAGGATCGTCTGGGTCCGAGTCTTGACGCGCTCCTGGATCGCCAGCCGCCCCGTCGTCAGGACCTCGTCAACCGGCATGCCGAGCACGGTCTCGGTCAGCACCGATTCGGCGACGCTCCCGATCAGAGCCGGCGGATTCTCGACGTTGAACAAAAACGCCGCGGGATTGCGGATGACGTACTGGAGCGCCATCGCGACGCTGATGATGTTGGTGTCGCCGGTGAGGATCTCCACGCCGGTCACGGACTGGCCTTCCACCTCGGGGAGGTCGAACCCCACGCCCGTCTTCATGACCGAGGTCGTCTTGACTACATCGACCCGATCCACCGGCCAGGGCAGGCGGTAGTGAATCCCGGGCCCCAGGCGAGCGGCTACCCGCCCGAACCGACGCACCACCGCCTGCTCGTCGGCGGCCACCGTGAAGATCCCGCTCAGGAGGGAGCCACCGATCACGATGCCGGCGAGCCCGCCGAGCCAGGGCGCGCGCCGCCGGCTCGGGCGCGGCGCGGACGGAGCCTCCGGAGCGGCGGTGCCCGTATCGACCTGGGGCCGGGCGGTCTGCAGATCCATCGGCTACCTCGCCGCCTTGGGCTTGCGCTCGCCGCTGAGGATCTGGAAGATCTCCGCGTCCGCGGGCAGGAACACGGTCGTGTTGGCGTCGAGGATCTTCTCGTAGGCCTGGAGCGTGCGCCGGAACTTGTAGAACTGGGGGTTCTTGCCGAACGCGTCGGCGTAGATCCGCATCGCCTGGGCGTCGCCCTCGCCCTTGGCGCGCTCGGCCTCGCGGTAGGCCTCGGCCAGGGTTCGCGTCTTTTCGTGCTCGGCCTCGGCGACTACCTTCTTGAACTCGCGCTCGCCTTCGGAGCGGTATTTCAGCGCGATCTTGCCCCGTTCGGCCTGCATGCGGGCGAACACGTTCGCCCGATTCTGCTCCGGGAGGGTGAGCTGGCGGAGCCGGACGTCCACGAGTTCGATGCCGTAGTCCGCGAGCGCCGGTTCGTGAGCCCGGGTGATGAGCCGCGTCATGACCTGGTTGAACTGGGACGCAAGGCCTTCGACCGAGACCAGCGCTGACGCGGGAGAGCTGCCGACCACCGCGCCGAGCTTCGTCAGCACGACGTCAGCCAGCCGCTCCTGCGCGGTGGCCCGAGTCCCGACCGTCGC
>QHRS01000056.1 GCA_003221435.1 Candidatus Rokuibacteriota bacterium | reverse complement strand
CAGGGCGGCCAGTTCGCCCGCGCGGTAGGCCGCGGCGAGCCCGCTGATCCCCCCGCCGATCACGCAGAGACGGCTCACGAGACGACCCTCCTCTCGCCACGGTCAACGCCCTGTTCGAGCGCCGGCTTTGCCGGCGCAATCCGGCTCTGGGGGAGGCTCGGAGGGGGCCGTCGAGGCCCCCTTCGATGGTCCAGCGCCGGCTTTGCCGGCGCCATCCCGGGGGGAGGTTCGGAAGGGGGGCAGCGCCCCCCTCCGAGGAAGCTCATGATCCCGCGTGTTCCGTGACGAGCTCGACGAGCAGCTCGACGAACTTGGGGTGGTCGTTCAAGGTCGTCGCACGGTGGAGACGGACACTGTGCTCGTCGGCGATCGCGCGCGCCCGGACGTCGAGGTCGTAGAGCACCTCGACGTGATCGCATACGAAGCCGATCGGCACGACGACCAGATCCCGCTCGCCGTCGTTGGCGAGGCTCCGGATCACGTCGCCGATGTCGGGCTCGAGCCACGCATCGCGCGGGCTCCCGCTGCGACTCTGGTAGGCGATGGACCACCGCTTGTGGCGGATCAGTGACGCCACCCGGACCGCGCTCTCGGTCAGCTCCGCCACGTACGGAGACGCGTCGGCCATCGGCAGGGGCACGCTGTGCGCGGTGAAGACCAGCGGCGCCCACGCGCGACGCTCCCGCGGAATCTCCTCCAACGCCGCGCTGGCGCGGTCAGCGACCGCCTCGGTGAAGAGCCGGTGGTCTCGCCACTCAGGGGCGTAGACGACCTCGGGCGCGCCGGGAACCCGGGCGCGCGCCTCCGCGACGTCCCGCTGGTAGCGGTCCCATGACGCCTCGGTGCGGAGCGAGGAGAGGATGATCCCGAGCGCGCGACGCGCGCCGCTGGCCGCCATCTCGCCGAGCGCCTCGTGCAGGTACGGATGCCAGTTGCGCATCCCGACGTGGACCGGCAGAGTCAGGCCCGCCCGCTCGAGCCCGGCGCGCAGCGCCGCCGCCTGACGCTGCGTCAGTTCCCGTAGGGGCGACCGCCCGCCGGGCATCTGCTCGTAGTGGCGGGCCACCTCCTCGAGGCGCTCGGGCGGGATCGAGCGCCCGCGCGTGACGTTCTCGAGAAACGGGCGGATCTCCGCGCGGCTCGTCGGCCCGCCGAATGCGATCAGGAGGACGGAGTCGATCACCGCTTCGACAACTCGTGGACCATGTCGACGAGGGCGATGACGTGGTCGACCGGGGTCTGCGGGAGAACGCCGTGGCCGAGGTTGAACACGTGTCCTGGTCGGCCGCGCGCGCGATCGAGAATCGCGCGGACGCGCGGGCCGAAGCGGGCGGGCGTCGACAGCAGCGCCGCCGGGTCGAGATTGCCCTGCACGGCCACGTCCTCGCCCAGACGCGCCCACGCCTCGTCGAGGTTCACGCGCCAGTCGAGACCGATCACGTCGCCCCCGGCGTCCTTCATCAGCGGCAACAACGCCGCGGTGCCGGTCCCGAAGTGGATGACGGGCGCGCCGGGCGTGAGCGCGCGGATCAGGGCCCGGCTGTGCGGGAGCACGAATTCGCGGTAGTCGTCGGGCGAGAGCACACCGACCCACGAGTCGAAGAGCTGCACCGCCTGGGCGCCCGCCGCGATCTGCCCGTTCAGGTACTTCGCGGTGACGCCCGCGAGCATCCCCAACAGGGCGTGCCACGCGTCCGGCTCCCGGTACATCAGCAACTTCGTCTCGAGGTACTCCCGCGACGCGCCGCCCTCGATCAGGTACGACGCGACCGTGAACGGCGCGCCGGCGAAGCCGATCAGCGGCACGCGACCGTCGAGGGCGCGGCGAACGATCTTCACCGTCTCGAACACGAACGGCGTCGCCTCGAGCGGATCCACCGGCGCGAGCCGCCGCACGTCCTCCCGGGACCGCACCGGACGCCGGATCACCGGACCCTCGCGCTCCGCGAACTCGACACCGACGCCCATCGGCTCGAGCACGAGCAGGATGTCGGCGAACAGGATCGCCGCGTCGACGCCGAGGCGGTCGACCGGCTGCACGGTGACCGTCGCCGCGGCGTCCGAGTTCTTGCACAGCTCGAGAAAGCCGAAGCGCTCGCGCATCGCCCGATACTCGGGCAGATACCGACCGGCCTGCCGCATCAGCCACACGGGCGTGAAGTCGGTGGGCTCGCGGCGTGCGGCGCGGAGCAACGGGAAGTCGGCGAGTGGCATCGTGGACAGCGTACCCGCCGACCCCTCTGGAATCAAGGAAGCGACGGGTTTATCATCGTGCGGCGGCGAGCCCGCCCGAGGAGGACCGTGATGCCGTTCGTGTCCGGAAAGCAGGCGTTTCTCGAGCTCCTCACGCAGGAGGGTGTCACCGTCATGTTCGGCAACCCGGGCACGACGGAGCTACCGCTGATGGACGGGCTCGCGCGCGAGCCGCGCATCCACTACGTGCTCGCGCTCCAGGAAGCCATCGCGATCGCGATGGCCGACGGCTACGCGCAGGCCGGCGGCCGCATCGCCGCCGTCAACGTCCACATCGCGCCCGGCCTCGGCAACGCGATGGGCATGCTCTACAACGCCTCGAAGTCGGGCGCGCCGCTGCTCCTGACCGCGGGCCAGCACGAGCAAACCTTCACCGTGACGGAACCGATCCTGTGGGCCGACCTGCCGCCCGTGGCGCGGCCGTTCGTCAAGTGGTCCACCGAAGCGCGGCGGCTCGAGGACCTCCCGCGGATCGTCCGGCGCGCCTGCAAGCAGGCACTCGCGCACCCCACGGGGCCCGTCTTCCTCTCGCTCCCGGTCGACGTGCTGAACGCCGAGCGGGACCTGGATCTCATGGCGCCGACGCGGGTGGATCCGCGCATCCGCGGCCCGCGCGAGGCGGTCCGCGCGGCGGCGAAGCGGCTCGCCAGGGCCGAGCGCCCGCTGCTCATCGCCGGCGACGCCGTCGCGCACGGCGACGCGCTCGGAGAGCTGCAGGAGGTCGCGGAACTGCTCGGCGCGCCGGTGATGACCGAGTGCGTGCCGAGCACGTGCAGCTTTCCCTTCACGCATCCGCTCTACGGCGGCCCGATGCCGAGGCTCGGCCCGCAGATCCGCTCCATGCTGATGCGCCACGACCTGCTGTTCTCCGTCGGCGGAGACCTCTTCACGCTGTCGCTGCCCTCGGACGTCGACCCGATGCCGCCGGGGCTCGAGGTCGTCCACCTGGACGTCGACCCGTGGGAGATCGGCAAGAACTACCCCGCCGCGGTGGCGATTCACGGCGATCCGAAGGCGACGTTGCCCGACCTGGCCGAGGCGCTGCGCGGCGAGATGGGCGGGACGGCGCACCCGCGGGCGGCGGCGCGGCTCGAGGCCGTGCGCTCGGCCCAGGCGGCGCAGCGCGCGGAGCTCGTCAAGCGCGCGCTGCAGGACGCCGGCCGCGTCCCACTGAGCCCGCTCACGGTCATCCACGCGCTCGCCGAGGCCATGCCCGACGACGGCGTCGTGGTCGACGAGTCGATCTCCTCGGGGCTCGGCGTGCGGGAGCTGTTCCGCTGCAGCGACGCGAAGTCCTTCTTCGGCATCCGCGGCGGCGGGATCGGCTGGGGATTGCCCGCCGCGCTCGGCGTGAAGCTCGCTCTCCGGGACCGCCCCGTGCTCGCGCTCGTCGGCGACGGGAGCGCGATGTACACGATCCAGGCGCTCTGGACGGCCGCGCACGAGGACCTCGCCGTCGTCTACGTCATCCTGAACAACCTGTCGTACCGGATCCTCAAGCAGCGCACGCTCCTGCTGAAGGGCTTCTCGGCCCAGGACGACCGCTACGTCGGGATGGACCTCGATCGCCCCCCGATCGATTTCATCGGTCTCGCCCGCGCGCTCGGCGTGCCCGCCGAGCGCGTCGACAAGGCGTCCGACGTCGCGCCCGCGCTCGGCCGGGGTCTTGCGAGCGGCGGGCCGTACGTGCTCGACGTCCGCATCGATCCCGCGTTCAAGAGATCATGATGGGAGGCGCCGAGCGTTCCTCCGGGCAGGCCCCGCACGCGGCGCAGAGGCGGTAGTGGCCGGCCGGCTCGCGAACAAGGTCGCGATCGTCACCGGCGCCGGCTCCCGCGGGCCGGGCCTCGGCAACGGCAAGGCGACGTCGATCCTGTTCGCGCGCGAGGGCGCCCGGGTGCTCTGCGTCGACTCGGTCCTCGAGCGCGCCGAGGAGACCGTGAAGGAGATCGCGCGCGAGGGCGGCGACGCCTCGGCCGGGGCGGCCGACGTCACCCGCGCCTCGGACTGCCGCGCGATGGTGGCCGCCGCGGTCGAGCGCTATGGCCGCCTCGACATCCTCCACAACAACGTGGGCATCGAGTCGCGCGCCGGGATCCTCGAGGTCTCCGAGGAGGAGTGGGACCGCGTGATGGCCGTCGACCTCAAGAGCATGATGCTCGCCTCCCAGGCCGCGATCCCGATGCTGCTCGAGCGCGGCGGGGCGATCACCTGCGTGTCGTCGATCGCGGCGCTCCGCGGCCACCAGCGCACCGCGTACGCCGCGGCGAAGGCCGGCGTCATCGGCCTCGTGATCACGCTCGCCGAGCAGCTCGCCCCGAAGCGCATCCGCGTCAACGCCATCGCGCCGGGCCAGGTCTGGACTCCGATGGTCGCGTATCACGGCGAGCCCGGACGCGAGGAGCGGCGGCGGCGCACCCCGCTCGGCATCGAGGGCACCGCCTGGGACATCGGCTGGGCCGCGGTCTACCTCGCCAGCGACGAGGCGCGCTGGGTGACGGGGCAGACCCTGATCGTCGACGGCGGGCTGACGTTAACGACCCGATGAAGAGGCGGGCCCAATGAGCATGACCTTCGGCCTGCACGCGATCCAGCAGGAGGCGAGCATCGACGAGTTCCGCAGGCTGTGGCGCTGGGCGGACGGCGCCGGCTTCGACTGGATCTCCACGTGCGACCACTTCGAGGAGTCGCCGCCGCGGGACCGCACCGGCGACTGCTTCGAGGCGGTCGCGACGATGACGGCGATCGCGTGCGAGACCCGGCACGTGCGCGTCGGCTGCTACGTCTTCTGCGTGAATTATCGCAACCCGGGGCTGCTCGCGAAGTCCCTCACGACGATCGACCACATCTCCGGCGGCCGCATGGAGTGCGGGATCGGCGCCGGATGGCACGAGAGCGAATACCGCGGCTTCGGCATCCCGTTCGAGCGCATCGGCGTGCGGGAAGATCAGCTCGAGGAGTACGCGCAGTGCCTGCGGATGCTCTTCGACCAGCCCGTCTCGACGTTCAAGGGCGGGCACTACGCGCTCGACGATGCGCGCTGCAACCCCAAGCCCGTGCAGAAGCACGTACGAATCTGGATCGGCGGCCTCGGCGAGAAGCGCACGCTGCCCGCGGCGGCGAAGTACGCGGATGGCTGGAACGGTCCGTACCTCGGGCCCGAGGACTTCATCCGCAAGAGCCGGCTCCTCGACGAGCTCTGCGCGCGGAACGGCCGCGATCCGAGCACGCTCGCCCGGACGGCCAACGTCGCGTTCTACATGGGCGCCGACGCCACGGCCGCGGCGACGAACCGGAAGCTCGTCGAGCAGTGGGGGGCGGTCGCCGCCGGCCGCACGGGCTTCCTCGTCGGCACGCCGCAGGAGGCGATCGACCAGGTGGCGAAGTATCGGGACGCCGGCGTCGCGCGGCTCTCGATCGGCGTGCGCGCGCCGTTCGACTGGGACGCGCTCCACGCCTACGCCGAGCACGTGCTCCCCGCCTTCGGCGCGGCGCCGCCCGTGTGAGTCGAGCCGGTTGGGAGCGCGGCATGGCGGTGACTCTCCAGTGGCTCGCGACCTTCTCCGCGGCGGTGTTCGCCGGCGGCGCGCTCTACATCTCGATCGTCGAGCACCCGGCGCGGATGAAGGCCGGGATCGCGGTCGCCGTGGCCGAGTTTCGCCAGATGTACAGGCGCGCCGCGCCCTGGCAGGCCTCGGCGGCGGCGATCAGCGTGGTCGCCGGGCTGCTCTCGGCGTTCCTGACTGCTGACTACGCCTGGGCGCTCGGCGGCCTGGCGGTCGGCGCCGTCATCCCGTTCACCCTGATCGCGATGCTCGGCATCACCCGCCGCCTCCTGGACACCCGCACGCCCCGGGACGACGACGCCGCGTTGCTCGCGCGCTGGGGACGGCTGCACCTGGTGCGGAGTGTTCTCGGAACGCTCGGGTTCATGGTGCTCTTATCCAAGGCGGTCCTCAAGTAGTCTGACGCCATGCCGATGGTAGAGTGAGGGTGACATGAGTGAAGCGAGCGGACTGATTCGTGGGCTAGAGGGCGTGATCGCGGCCGAGACCCAGCTCTGCGACCTCGACGGCGTCAGCGGCCGTCTCGCCTACCGCGGCTATGACATCGCCGATCTCGCGCGCGAGGCCACGTTCGAGGACGTCGCGTACCTCCTCTGGCACGGCGCGCCGCCGACGCGGGCCGAGCTCGGGCGCCAGGAGGCCGAGCTGATCGCGGCGCGCCCGATCCCGGACGCGCTGATCGCCGCGTATCGCCTGTTCCCGAAGGCCGTCGACCCCATGCGCGCGCTCCAGGCCGGGGCGGCGATGCTCGGCATGACCGACCCCGACACGGCCGACAACTCGCGCGCGGCGAATCTCCGCAAGGCGCTCCGGCTGACCGCGCAGTTCGCGACGGCGATCTGCGCGCACCACAGGATCCGGAGCGGCAAGGAGCCGGTCGCACCCTCGAAGGATCTCTCGCACGCCGGCAACTTCCTCTACATGCTGACGGGCGAGCGGCCGAGCCCGGTCAACACCAAGGCCTTCGACGCGAGCCTCACGCTCTACGCCGAGCACGAGCTGAACGCCTCGACGTTCACGACGCGCGTGATCGCCGCGACGCTCTCCGACATGCATTCGGCCGTCGCCGGAGGGGTCGCGGCGCTCAAGGGCACCCTCCACGGCGGCGCGGGCGAGGCGGTCATGCGCACGCTGATGGAGGTCGGCGAGGTCGCCCGGGTCGACGTGTTTGTCGACCAGGCCCTCGCGGCCAAGCGCCGGCTGATGGGCTTCGGCCACCGGGTCTACAAGGCCGGCGACCCGCGCGCGACGATCCTCCGCGGCATGGCCGAGCAGGCCTGCCGCCAGTCGAGCCAGCCGAAGTGGTACGACATCGCGGTGCGGCTCCATGAGAAGGTCAACGCGGCGAAGGGGCTGATCCCCAACGTCGACTTCTACTCCGCGCCGCTCTTCTATTCGATCGGCATCCCGGTGGACCTGTTCACGCCGGTGATCGCGGCGGGGCGCATCGCGGGATGGACGGCCAACCTGATCGAGCAGTACGACGACAACCGCCTGATCCGCCCGCGCGCCGAGTATGTCGGGCCGAAGCGCCGCCCGTGGGTCCCGCTGGAGAAGCGCTAGGTGGGGAGATCCCTCGCGCGCAGGCTGGTCGAGTCGCACCTCGTCGCCGGCAAGCCCGTCGCCGGCGAGGAGATCGGGCTCACCGTCGATCAGATCCTTCT
>QHRS01000055.1 GCA_003221435.1 Candidatus Rokuibacteriota bacterium | reverse complement strand
CGGCCAGGGTGTGGCGGAGTTCTTCAAAGCCGATGCCGAGAAGAAGGGCATCAAGGTGATGGGGTTCGAGGGAACCGAGGAGAAGTCGAATTTCGACCCGATCATCACGCCGATCAAGGCGCGCAACCCCGACCTCATCTACTTCGGCGGAATCTACGACCAGGCCGCGCCCTTCTTCAAGCAGGCGCGCGAGAAGGGCGTGAAGTCGGCGTTCATGGGGCCCGACGGGATGGACTCGTCCGATCTCACGAAGATCGCAGGCAAGGCGGTCGTTGGCATGTATTACACCTCCGTCGCCGGCCCGGTCTCGGTCTACCCCCAGGCCAAGCAGTTCGCCGAGGAGCACAAGAAAAAGTTCGGGAAGAACCCGGAGCCGTTCGCCGCGCAGGCGTACGACGCGACGGCGATCGCCCTGAAGGCCATCGCGGCGGCCGCCAAGGGCGGCGTGATGCCGAGCCGCGAGGCCGTGTCGGCGGCGATCCGCAAGCTCAAGCACACGGGGATCACGGGGACGATCGAGTTCGACGACAAGGGCGATCCCAGGAAGGCGCTCTACTTCGTCCTTCAGGTCGCGTCGGACGATCCAGAGAAGTGGGGTGAGAACAAGGAAGTGAAGCGGCTCAGCATCGCTGCTCCGTCGGCTAAGATGTAGGCATCTCCCCGGGGGAGGAACGCCCGTTCCTCCCCCGCCGCGTTTCCTCAAATGGACTTTGCGCTCCTCCTCGAAATATTCCCCCAGGTTCTGCTCGACGGCGTGATCCTCGGCTTCATGTACGCGCTCATCGCGCTCGGCTACACGATGGTGTATGGCGTGCTCGAGTTCATCAACTTCGCGCACTCCGAGATCTTCGTCGTGGGCGCGTTCGTCGGCGTCGAGATCCTGCTCGGCCTGAAGAACGCCGGGGCGCTGGACCAGTTGCCACCGTTCCTGGTGCTGCTCCTGATTCTCGTGGCCGGGATGGCCGTCAGCGGGCTGCTCGCCGTCGTCATCGAGCGCGTCGCCTACCGGCCGCTTCGCGGTGCACCCCGGCTCATCCCACTGATCTCGGCGATCGGCGTGTCGTTCTTCCTCCAGGACTTTGTCCGGCTGATCGAGAGCGTCTGGCGCAACGCGTTCAACCTCGTCTATCCGGGCATGGAGGGGCTGAACCGGCGACTCGAGCTCACCGCGACCGTCGACGTGCCGGTGAAGGCGCTCGTGGTCATCACCGCCTCGCTCCTCATGCTCTGGGCGCTCCATCTGCTGGTCAACCGCACCAAGCTCGGCACGGCGATCCGCGCGGTGGCGGAAGATCAGGCGACGGCGAGCCTGATGGGCATCAACGTCAACGCCATGATCTCGCTCACCTTCCTGATTGGCGGCGCGATGGGCGGCGCCGCCGGCGTGCTCTTCGGGGTGCAGTACGGGCTCATCAATCCGTACACCGGGTTCATCCCCGGCCTCAAGGCGTTCACCGCCGCGGTGCTCGGCGGCATCGGCAATATTCCCGGAGCGATGATGGGTGGTCTCGTCCTTGGACTGCTCGAGGCATTTGCCGCGTCGTACCTGTCCCTCTTGACGGGCGGAGCCTTCGGCGCCGAGTACAAGGATATCTTCGCCTTCTCCGTCCTCATCCTGATCCTGATCTTCCGTCCCAGGGGGCTGCTCGGCGAAGTGGTGCGGGAGCGGGCGTGAGCTTTTACCGAAGGGGGCCTCGTCGGCCCCCTCCGGACCACCCCCAGGGTGGGATGGCGCCGGCAAAGCCGGCGCTCGAACAGTGCGGCGAGAGCCGCGAGAGGAGGGTAGGGCAGTGAGCCACGCCGCGGGCGTGCTGGTGCTGCTCGCCGCGTCCGGATACGCGGTCTCCATCTTCCCGCACTCGATCCTCGCGTTCCTGCTCTTCCAGCTCTCGATCCTCGCGCTCTACCTGGCCCGCATGCGTCCCTGGCTCAAGACCACGGTGGCAGTGCTCGCGCTGTGTGTGATGATGCCGGCGATCGGTACCATCAACGGCTACTACCTCGAGGTCGCCACCCAGGTCGGGATCTTCGCCGCCCTCGCCCTCGGGCTCAATATCGTCGTGGGCCTGGCCGGGTTGCTCGACCTTGGCTACGTCGCCTTCTTCGCCGTCGGCGCCTATCTCTGGGCCATATTCGGCTCGCCGCAGGCCAACCGGGTCTTCGGCGGGGGATTCCCCCTCGCGCCGGGCTGGTTCTTCGTGTTCCTGCTCGTGGGCCTCACGGTCGCGGCGGTCACCGGCGTGCTGCTGGGCCTCCCCGTGCTCCGCCTGCGCGGCGACTACCTCGCGATCGTGACGCTCGGATTCGGCGAGGTCATTCGGGTGCTCGCCAACAACCTCGACAAGCCCATCAACCTGACCAACGGCCCCAAGGGCATCACCCCCATCGAGCGCCCGCCGCTGCCGTTCAGTCCGGCCCTGCTGCCGGGCGTCGCCCCGAGCCTCCTCTACTCGCTGTACTTCTACTTCCTCGTCCTGCTCATCGTCGGCATCGTTGTCGTCGTGAACCGCCGGCTCGAGAACTCGCACATCGGGCGGGCGTGGGAGGCCATCCGCGAGGACGAAACGGCCGCGCAGGCCATGGGCGTGCCGCTGGTGCGGAGCAAGCTCCTCGCCTTCGCGTGCGGCGCCTCGTTCGCCGGCGTCATCGGCGTGCTCTTCGCGGCCAAGCAGGTCTTCATCAATCCCGAATCGTTCACCTTCCTCGAGTCGATCGGCGTGCTCGCGATGGTGATTCTGGGCGGCATGGGATCGATCCCGGGCGCCGTGCTCGGCGCGACCGTCGTCACCGTGCTCAACCTTCAGGTCCTGAAGGGGTTCTCGCTCTGGCTCAACGAGCTGCGCAACGCGGGCACCGTGGTGCTCGGCTACGACCTCGCCAACCTCCCGACCCAGCTTGAGCCGGCGAAGTACGAGCGCATGGTCTTCGGCGTCATTCTCGTGTTGATGATGATCTTCCGCCCCGCGGGCATCCTCCCCGCGCGCCGCCGGCAGCGCGAGCTCGCCGAGCCACAGCAATAGGTGATGCGAGGCGCCGCCCCAGGCGAGGCGAGCCGTTGACACTCCCGCTGTTCCAAGCCAAGGGCGTGACCAAGATGTTCGGCGGCCTCGTCGCGGTCAACCAGATCGACTTCTTGGTCGAGCCGAGCCGGATCGTTTCGATCATCGGCCCCAACGGGGCCGGCAAGACGACACTGTTCAACGTCTTCACGGGACTCTACGCGCCAGATTCGGGCTCGGTGACGTTCAAGGGGCGCTCGCTCGTCGGGCTGCGGCCCGACGAGATCACGGCGGCAGGCGTTTGCCGGACGTTCCAGAATATCCGCCTGTTCTCGAACATGACGGCGATCGAGAACGTGCTGGTCGGCATGCACACGCGGGTCACGCTCGCGGCCTGGGACGTGCTCGCTCGGGGTTCGCGCTTCCGCCTGGCCGAAGAGAGCCTCTGGCGGCGCGCCGGCGAGCTGCTGACGGTGGTGGGGCTCCGGACCAAAGCCAACGAGGTCGCGCGTCACCTGCCCTACGGGGATCAGCGCCGCCTCGAGATCGCCCGTGCGCTCGGCGCCGCGCCCTCGCTGCTGCTGCTCGACGAGCCGACCGCGGGCATGACGCGGGGCGAAGCGGGCGCCCTCATGGCGCTCCTCCGGCGGCTGATCGCCGAGTTCGACATCACGGTCCTCCTCATCGAGCACAACATGCGCGTCGTCATGGAGATCTCCGACGGCGTGATCGTGCTCGACCACGGCGAGAAGATCGCCGAAGGCCCGCCGGCCGAGGTGAGACAGCACCCGCGCGTGATCGAGGCGTACCTCGGGCGGCGCTCCCATGCTTGAGATCCGGGACCTGCACGTCGCGTACGGTGAGATCCCCGCGCTGAAGGGCATCTCGCTCAGCGTCGCGACGGGGGAGATCGTCGCGCTCCTCGGCAACAACGGCGCCGGCAAGACCACCACCCTCAAGACCCTCTCGGGGCTGCTCGCCCCGCGCTCCGGGGAGATCCTGCTCGAGGGGGAGTCGGTCCGCGGCATGCCCCCGCACCTCATCGTGCGCAAGGGCCTCGCGCACGTGCCGGAGGGCCGGCGTGTGTTCAACCGGCTGACGGTGCGGGAGAACCTCGAGATGGGCGCCTACACGCGCTCGGACGCGGCAGTCTCCGCCGACCTCGACCGGGTGTTGTCGCTCTTCCCGCGGCTCGGCGAGCGGCGGGCGCAGGTCGCCGGGACCCTGTCGGGCGGCGAGCAGCAGATGCTGGCGATCGGGCGCGCCCTGATGGGCAGCCCGCGGCTCTTGCTCCTCGACGAGCCCTCCATGGGCCTGGCGCCAGTGCTCGTCGAGCAGATCTTCGAGACAGTCGGGAGCATCAACCGCCAGGGAACGACCATCCTGCTCGTCGGGCAGAACGCGGCGCTTGCGCTCGACATCGCGCAGCGCGCGTACGTGCTCGAGACCGGCGCGGTCGTACTCTCCGGGTCCGCGGCGGATCTCGCGCGAAACCAGGACGTGCGTCGGGCCTACCTCGGCGAGATGTGAGGAACCGTCACCGGGTCCATGGAACACAGCGCGCCCGGGAAAAGTTGACACACCCGGACGGACTCTCTATCGTGGACACGAGGCGGACAGGCGACGCGGTCGCCGCGGCAGAGGATCGTTAAAGACGGGGCTCGGGAGTGATGCCGAGAGACGGCTCCTCGTCGTACCGACCCCTCGCCGCGTTCATGGGCGCCGGGCTCTGTGTGGCGGCGTTCTGGGCCGCTGGCGGGGCGGCCGGCAACTACATCATCCTCTACGGCCGCCACGGTTGGGCGCCCCCGGAAACCGCGTTCCTGCTCAACTTCGTTCTGCTCGGCCTGCCGTGCGCCGGGCTCTTGACCGGAGTACTCGCGACCTGGTCCGGCCACCGCCTTGCAGCCCAGTGGGAGCGGCTCCTCGCAGTGCCCCGGCCGACCGCGCGCCGGGCCGCCGGCCTGGTCGCGCTCCTGATCGCGGCGCTCATCGTGCTCGCCCGCTACGGCCTCTTGCGCGACACGGCGATCACCGACGACGAGAACGTCTACGACTTCATGGCGCGCGTGTGGGCGAGCGGCCACTTTTCGGCTGCCTCGCCGCCGCCTCCGGCGCGCGCTTTCTTCGAGAACCAGTTCATCGTCAACGACGGACGCTGGTACGGAATCTACGCGCCGGGACACGTGCTCGCCCTCACGCTCGGCCAGTGGCTCGGCGGGATCCGATGGGTGACGACTGTCGAAGCCGCGCTGACAGTCCTCCTCGCGTGGGCGCTCGCCTGCCGAATGTTCGGCCGGCGGGCGGGCCTGCTGGCGCTCGGTCTGGCCGCGGTCTCACCGTTCTTCGTGCTGGTCTCCGCGACGATGCTCGCGCACCCGACCGCCGCCCTCGCGCTCACCGGGTTCGCCTATGCCGGCGCGCGGGTCGTGGCGGCGCCGACGGCGACGCGGTGGTGGCTCGCGGCGGGGTGCGCCCTCGGGTGGGCCGCCCTCACCCGGCCGCTGACCTCCACCGCCTTCGCGGTCCCCTGGCTCGTCCTCCTCGCGCTCGCGGCCTACCGCGACCGCCGCGCGGCCCCGGGAGCGGCGCTCTTCGTGCTCGCCGGAGCGGTCGCGGTCGTGCTGTTCGGCGGTTACAATGCTGCGGTCACGGGAAGTCCCTTCCGCACCGGCTACCAGGTGTTCGCCGAAGCCCACCACTTCTCCTTCACGATGGGATCCCTCCCGGCGCCCCCGCCCGTGGCGTCGCTGTACGAGCTCTTCTACTCCGTGGCGCGACTGAATTTCTGGCTGCTCGGGTGGCCGGTATCGCTCGCGTTCATCCCGTTCGCGAGCCGAACGCCTGAGGCACGCGCGCTCGCCCTCGGGTCGCTCGCCGCGCTCGTGGCGTACGCGGTCTTCCGAGTCCCGAGCATCAACGTGGTGGGGCCCGTCCATTACGGTGAGCTGGCCGTGCCGCTGCTCGTGCTCTCCGCGAGCGGCTTGGAGCAGCTTGCGATCCGGGCTGAGGGATTGTTCGGCCGCCCGGGGCTCAAAGCGGTCTTGAGCGCGCCCCTCGCCCTCACAGCCGTGGCGGCGCTCTTCTTCTGGCCCGTCTACGGGCCGTCCCTCCGCCAGATGTCGAACATCGCGCGGGCCCCGTACGATCTCGTCGAGCGATCCGGAATCGACAACGCGGTGATCTTCGTCCAGAACCTGGCGTCGCTGGAGGCGCTGCCGGGGGCATGGGTCTACCGGCATCGGAACAACTCGCCGGACCTCTCGGACCGCGTGCTCTTCGTCAACGATCTCGGGGCCAGGAACGCGCAGTTGCTCGAGTGGCTTCCGGGCGGGCGCAGAGCCTACAGAATGAAGACAGAGGCCGGCAGGCTCACGCTGTCACCGCTCGAATGATGGGTCGACACCCTGGGCGCCCTTGGGTCCTGGGGGAGGCTCGGAGGGGGCCGTTGAGGCCCTCTTCGACTCTATCTAGGCGGACGCGCTCGCGCTGAATCGGAGGCGGGCGCGGTCAGGAAGGCTTGGACGGCGCGGGGGGAGTGTCTCCGAGAGCGGCGACGACCACCGAGCCGGTCTCGGTGGTCGCGACGAGGCCGCGCCCTGCTCCGAACTCGACGCGCGTCAGCCAGCCGAGGCAGGGCACGTCACGGCCAATCTGCTCGCGCATGGCCATCCACTCGTCTCGCGCGGCGCCGCCGAGCGCGGCGTGCCGCGGAGCGCTCTCCCCGATCAGCGCCGCGCGCACCGAATGGCCCTCGAGCCGCTTCACCGCCGTCGCGGCGGCGTCAGCCGCGCCGTGCACGAGGGTCGTGGCATCCGGTACCGTCTCGCCCGGGACGAATCCGGAAGCGACCCCGAGACCGCTCTCGTACGCCCCTTCGAGCGTGAGCACCGTGAGCTCGCCGGGATCTTCCGAGCAGGGCCCGTACAGCGCCTCCTCCGACGTCGCGCTGAAGATCGTACGGAGCTTCGGTCCGGTGATGTGGCGCCACGGCCGCATGAACTCGGCCACGCACGACCCGGCAACCGACCGCGCAAACGCCAGCGCGAGCCCGCGCGGATAGTGACGGCGATCGCACGCGCCCGACAGAATGAGCCGGCCGACCCGCTCTGTGGCCGAGCGGAGTGAGGCTGCACGGCCGCCGCATGCGCAACTGGGAAACAGCGTCTCACCGAAGAGGCACAGGACCGCGGCACCGGCTGTCAGGACCCCGTTGTCGGTGAGGATCCCGGCGACGCCCATGCCGGCGATCGGAATACCCCTGAGGGACTCGCGAGCGGCCGCACGCAGCGCATCCGCCGGTGCGGCGCCCGCGCTGATGACGAGCGCCGCCTTGGGCGCCGCGTTTCCGCCGGAAGCGCGCGCGGCCGCAGCCGCCTCGTGGATCGCTCGGACGGGGTCGTCGTCCCGCGTCACCCCGATCGAGCTCCTGACCGCCATCGCCTCAACTCCCCTTGGCGA
>QHRS01000340.1 GCA_003221435.1 Candidatus Rokuibacteriota bacterium | reverse complement strand
GAGGGTCTCGATGTTGACGCCCGCGTCACGGGCGACCTGGCCGATGGAGAGGACTGCCTTGCTCATGTTTGGTAGGATGCAACCTGTACCACGGTACGGGTTCAAGGGGTTTCTTCGCCACGGAGAGGCCCCCCACCGGCCGGGGGGTCTTTCTTCGCGAGTTGGGCGTAGGCACGCCGGCGTGAAATTGGCCACCCGCTTCAGGCTGTCGACAGGGAGGCCGACAACATGGCCCAGGGGCCCAGAGCATCAAGCCTCTATCAGGTTAGGGGCTCAGGGCGACTGAAACAGCCGGGCTGCGAGCCTTGCTCGCGAACGGGCTTGCGTCACTCGACAACATGTCGCATCGTAACGACTCAGTGATTGGACTCAGTCCTCCATGGGTGGCTCTACCGTGACGCGATTTGTGCGAGCGATGATGTCGTGGACTTTGCTGGCAGTGATGCTGGTATCGCTGCCCGTCGGAGCTACGGGCCATTTCGTTTGCACGCTCGGCATGGCCGAGGCGGGGCCTGCGTGCCCGCTGTGCCACGGTCACGCAAGTGCTGAGCAGCCCGGCGGCGGAATCGCGAATGCCTGCTGCAAGTTCGTCGGCGGGCAATCCTCAATGGACTCCCGACTCGTTGCTGCACCCGCTTTGGGGCCGGTTCACGCGCAGGCACAGTTGCTCCCGGCTGGCGCCGGTCTCGGCCTGCCGGCGCCGCCTGATCGCGATCTGGCTGTGCGTGTCCACCACTGCAGAACCCCGCGAACTCCCGTCTCCGGCTACCTCTCCAACTTCCTCCGACTCTAGACGAGAACCTCGGCCTCTCGACGTTGGTGAAGTGACCCAGCGTTCGAGACGGCCCGTGTTCGGCCCGTCGTCATCGCCCTGATGCCCTTGGCTCAGGGAGGGCTGCTCACCCGTCATCGGGGGTTCTCGAATCATGGTTCATCGCTGTTTTGTCCGGAGCCGATCCCGACTCGTCCGGAGTCTGGTCGTACTGCTAGGCCTCACATCCGCCGCGTTTGCGCGAGCTGCCGAAGTCGCGAGCCCAGACTCGCTTCCTTCGGATTCGACGCTGAGCCTGGCATGGGTCGAGCGGATCGCCGTAGCGCGCAATCCTTCGCTCTCCGCAATGCGGGAGGCCTGGAGGGAGGCGGGAGCGCGGGCGGATCAGGCCGGGGCGCTCGAGGATCCGATGCTCGATGGCATGCTGGCGCCAGGCAGTCTCGGTAGCAGCAGCGTCGACCCCGCCTATCGTGTCGGGATCACCCAGCAGTTTCCGCTCTTTGGGCAGCGCGGGTTGCGCCGCCGCGCCGCCCGTGCCGAGGGTGAGGTCGCGGTGTATGACTTCGAAACCGCGCGACTCGACTTGCTTCGCGATGTGCGCGAGGCCTACTTCGACTACTACCGCGTGTGCCGGAGTCAGGAGACCAACCGCGAACTGGTCGAACTCATGGCCGAGTCGCGAAGAGTCGCCCTGGCGAAGTATTCGTCGGGCACGGTGGGGCAGACCGATCCGCTGCAAGCCGAGACGGAGCTGGCGATGCTGGAGCATGAGAGCGTCGTGCTCGGCCAACAGCGCCGGATGATCCTCGCGCGCTTGCGGGCACTGCTTCACCTGCCGCAGAACACGCTGTTGCCCGAGCCGCCCCGCGACCTGCCATCGCCCGAGGCGCCTGACACCGGCCAGTGGCTGCGCGCTCGCAGCGGCCGACGCCAGCGTCAAGGCTCGCCGGGCCAGTCTGACCCTGGCGCACCGTGAGCGCCTGCCTGGCCTGGGGTTCAACTTCGCCTATGACCGATTCTGGAGCGAGGCGGAGCTTCGCCCGAGCGTCGGTGTGTCGCTCAACCTGCCGCTCAATCTCGGCCGGCTGGCCGCGCGTGAGCACGAAGCGCGGGCAGCGCTGTCGAAGGCCGAGTCCGAGCGGTTGGCAGTTCGCGATCGGATCGAGCAAAGGATCGAAGAGGCATCCGCTTCACTGGTGCTCTATCTGCACGACGTCGAAATCATGCGAGGCGCCGTCGTCCCGGCGAGCGAGCGCTCACTGAAGGCAGTTCGCGCCGCCTATGAGGCGAACCGCAGCGATTTCCTCACCTTGTTGAACTCAACGCGCGATCTCTTGCGGGCGAGGCTCGAGCTCTACGAGGCGCAAGTCATGGCCCATGAGGCCGAGGCCGAGCTCAAGCGGGCGCTCGCCGCCGACGCGACTTCGCCCGTCCAGGAGGATCAACGATGACCATTGGAACGCGCAGAAGGTCAGCCGCTTTCCTCGTTTCCGCACTGGTTGCTGTCGGAGCGCTGTCGCTGCTTGCGTCTTGTCAGAACCGAGGCGGTGGAGCCGAAGGCTCGGGGAAGGCGCCGATGCAGGCGGTCGGAGGCCTCCAGATTGGCGTGGCAAACACTCCCGATCCTCCCCATTCCGGCGACAACGCCCTGACCATCAGCGTCCAGGATGCCGCCGGCAAGCCGGTGCGCGGTGCGGCGGTGGATGCCGTGGTCAGCATGCCCGCCATGGGCGCCATGCCCCGCATGGAGAGCCGCGGCAAGGTCAAAGAGGTGAAGCCGGGCGTTTATCGGGCGGAATACGGCCTGGCGATGAACGGCGAGTGGGATGTGAATGTTCGCGTCCGGCCGAAGAACGGGGCCAAGGTCGAGGCGGCGTATCGACTCAGCACCAGCACGCCGGGGCTCGCGTTCGCCAGTGGCACGCCGGCGGTTGGACGAGATCAGCCGGTAGGAGGCATGTCCGGAATGGCCGGCATGTCGGGGATGTCGGGAATGCCTGCAACCGGGTCAGCGCAGGAACCGGCCGGCCCCGGAGCGGGAATGGAATCCGCCACCGGCACGATCACCATCGACGCCGCTCGCCGGCAGGAGATCGGGATTCGCACCGCGCCGGTCCAGGTCATCGATCTCCTGACCACCGTGCGCGCCGTGGGACGAGTGGCCTACGACGAGACGCGACAGGCTGAGGTCACACTCATCACCGCCTACAGCCCGGAGCTTTGGTCGGCGCAGAAGGAATACATCGAAGCCCTGTGGGTCGCGGGTGACTCGAGCGTGGTGGTCCCGGGTCCGCCCGAAACCGAGCTCGCGCTGGCGGCTCGCCGGCGTCTCGAGCTTTGGGACATAACGCCTGGCGAGATCCATCAGATCGCGCGCGATGGCAAGCCACGCGAGGCTCTCCCGATCGTCGCTCCCGTGAGCGGCGTTGTGACCGAGAAGAACGTTGTCCGCGGTAGCGCCTTCACGGCCGGGCAGGTGCTCTACAAGATCGCGCCGCTCGATCCGGCGTGGGTCATCGCGAGCATCTATCAGGTCGATCTGCCGCTCCTGCGCGTCGGGATGCCGGCGAGCCTGACGAATCCCTACCTAGACGAACGTTCGCGCCATGGCCGCGTGTCTTTCATCTCTCCCGCTCTTCAGGCGGAGACGCGCACCGGCCAGGTGCGCGTCGAGGTCCCCAACCCGCGAGGAGATCTCAAGCCCGGGATGTTCGTGAACGTCGAGCTCCAGGTCGAACTCGGGAAGCG
>QHRS01000028.1 GCA_003221435.1 Candidatus Rokuibacteriota bacterium | reverse complement strand
GATCTTCTTCCTGCACGACGGACGAACGACGGACTTGCTGGCGGCGATCCGGGCCCACGCGAGCGTCGGCAACGCGTTCTTTCCGCCCTCGGAGGCGAACGCGGTGATCGCCAACTTCAACGGGCTGCCGGAATCGGAGAAGCAGCACGTTCTCGATTTCCTGCGCGGACTCTAGCCCGAGTCAGGGGCTCACGACGCCGGGCGTTTTCATGCGCGGTCCTCGGATGACTTCTCGATGTCCAGGATCTCGGGCAGTGGTCCCTGCGACTCGACGGTCTCGAGCCGCGTGATGTGTCGCATCCGCGCGACGATCTCGGCGATGCGCAGGCTCGCGTCCCGGCCGCGCTTGACCCATTCGGCTTCAGTGGTCCCGGCGGGAAGGCGTTGCGTCAGCATGTCGAGGTGCCCGACGACGGCGGTGAGGGGGTTGTTGATCTCGTGCGCGGCGGCGTTCGCCAACGCCGCGACCGACTTCAGCGCCGCCGCCTCCCGCAGGGCCGCGTCGCGCCGCTCTCGCTCGACGACGTCGACGAACAACCGGGCGGCGAGCCCGATGCCGATCACGTCGGCGGCCAGGAGCTCCCACCACTGCTCGGCGAACAGCCGCCGCCCGGTTGCTCCCAGTGATAGGAACGACACCGCCGTGATCGCGTAGGTGATCGTGGCGAGGGCCGCCGACTGCCTGGACCCGACGCCGCCGTGCGTCACGGCCCGGCGGCCCATGAGGCCCGCGGCAAGCCCCACGGCCAGCAGCGCCGCGATGCCGGGAACCGCGCCGGGGCCGCCCATCCAGGCGCGGTAGAGCGCGGCCATCCCGGCGGCGCTGAGGCCCGCGGTCACGCCCTCGAACAGGCCGATGAGCGCTACGGGGGTGTGGCGCGCATCCATCGCGACACCCGGCTGGATCTCGATCCGCGCGATCATCAGCGCGACCGTGATCGTCCCGAACGCGGCGCCCGTGACCAGGCCGCGATACGCGGCCCCGACCCGCGCGCGGGCAAACCACCGGTAGGCGTACGAGTAGAAGATCAGGCCACACACGAGAATGCCGAGCGCCTCGATGACGTGATGGACGTTCATGCGCCGTGGCGCCGGAGAAGTTCGTCGAGGAACTTCCCGGTGTAGGAGCCCGCCGCCTGGGCGATGGCTTCGGGCGGGCCCTCGGCGACGATCTCGCCGCCCGCATCGCCGCCCTCGGGGCCGAGGTCCACGACCCAGTCGGCGCACTTGATCACGTCGAGGTGGTGCTCGACGACCACCACCGTATTGCCCGCCTCGACGAGTCGGCCCAGCACGGCCAGGAGCTTCCGCACGTCGTCGAGGTGCAGCCCCGTCGTGGGCTCGTCGAGCACGTACAGGAAGTCGGTGGCGAGCCGCACACCGAGCTCGGCCGCGATCTTGAGCCGCTGCGCCTCTCCGCCCGAGAGCGTCGTCGCGGGCTGGCCGAGACGGAGGTAGCCGAGGCCGACCTCCTGGAGGGCGCGGAGCCGCCGGTCGATCGCGGGCAGGGTCGCGAAGAACTCGACCGCCTCGTCCACCGTCATCTGCAGCACCTGATGGATGTTGCGGCCGCGATAGGCCACCTCCAGCACGTCGGGACGATAGCGCCGCCCTTCGCACTCGTGGCAGGTCACGTAGATGTCCTCGAAAAAGTACATCTCGAGTTTCTGAAACCCGTCGCCCTGGCACGCTTCGCATCGTCCGCCCGGCACGTTGAACGAGAACGAGCCCGCGGACAGCCCGAGCATGCGGGCGCGGGGCAGGGCGGCGAAGAGCTTGCGGATCTCGTCGAACGCCTTGATGTACGTGATCGGGTTCGAGCGCGGCGTGCGGCCGATCGGCTGCTGATCGATCAGACGCGCCCCCTTCAGGTATTCGAGCCCGAGCAGCGCGTCGTAGGCGCCGGGCTGGGCAAACTCCACCTTGAAGGCGCGCGCCACCGCCCGGTAGAGCGTGTCGTGCACGAGGGTCGACTTGCCCGAGCCGGAGACGCCGCTGATCACGGTCAACGTCTGGAGGGGCAGCCGCAGCGTGACATCCTTGAGGTTGTGCTCTCGCGCGCCGCTCAGCACGAGATGGCGCCGGCCCTCGCGGCGGGTGAAGGGAATCGGGATCGTCTCGCGCCCGGTGAGGTACCGCGCGGTCAGCGAGCGCGTGTCCCTCCGGAATTCGTCCGGTGTGCCCGAGAATACGATCTCGCCGCCGCGCTCCCCGGAGCCAGGCCCGACCTCGACGATGTAATCGGCGGCTTCGATGAAGCCGCGGTCGTGCTCGACGATCACGACGGTGTTGCCCGCATGCGCCAGCTCCCCGCAGAGGTCGGCCAGGCGCGCCGTGTCTCTCGCGTGGAGGCCGATCGACGGCTCGTCGAGGACGTAGAGCGTGCCGACGAGTTGCGAGCCGAGCTGATTGGCGAGGTTGACGCGCTGGGCCTCGCCGCCCGACAGCGTTCGCGTCTGCCGGGCGAGCGTGAGATAGCCGAGGCCCATGCGGAGCAGGAAGCGCAGCTTCGCGTTCAGCTGCCGCAGGATCTCGCGCGCGAGGGCGCGCTCGAAGTCGCTCAGCGGCAGCTCGCCGATGAAGCGCGCCGCGTCCTCGATCGCGAGCGCCAACACCTCGGAGATCGCGAGCCCGCCCACCTTCACCGCGAGCGCTTCGGGCTTGAGCCGCGCCCCGTCGCAGACCGGGCAGGGGAACTGGCTCCGGTACCGCGAGAGGAAGACGCGGACGTGGAGCTTGTAGCGGTAGGTCTCCACTTCCTGGAAAAAGCCGCGGATACCGGGGAACGTCCGGTCGCCCTCGTGGACCAGCGCGCGCTCCGCCGGCGGCAGCTGCGCGTACGGCGTGTTGACGTCGACACCGCGCCGCTTCGCCGCCCTCAGCAGCTCGCGCTGGTACCACTTGCCAGAGGGCGAGGTCCATGGCTCGACCGCGCCGTCGGCGAGGCTCCGCGTCGGATCCGGGATCACGAGCGACTCGTCGTATCGCAGGATGTTGCCGAAACCCTTGCACTCCGGACATGCGCCGAGCGGGTGATTGAAGGAGAAGAGCAGCGGTCGCGGGCGCTCGACCGTGATGTCGCAGGCGGCGCAGCGGAACTCGCGGGTGAAGACGCGCGTGCCGCGGCCGACCACGTCGACCCAGAGCCGCCCCGCGCCTTCGAGCAGCGCCGTCTCGACGGACTCGGAGATCCGCTTCCGCTGACCCTGGTCGAGGATCACGCGGTCGAGGACGACGTGGATCTCCCGGACGTTGGTCAGTGCCGTCGCGGGCGGCGGCGAGAGGTCGAGCACCGCGCCGTCGATCGAGACGCGGGCGAAGCCGCGACGGGTGAGATCCGACCAGAACCGTCCGGGTTCGACTCCCGGCGGCACGGGCTCCGGATGGCCGATCAGCGCCCGGGCGCCCGCGTGCTCGGCCAGCAGCGTGTCGACGATGCTATCCACCGAGTGACACTGGACGAGACCACCGCAGCGCGGGCAATGCACGCGGCCGATCTTGGCGTACAGGAGTCGCAGGTAATCGTAGATTTCGGTCGCGGTCCCGACGGTCGAGCGGGCGGTCCGCACGGGATTCTTCTGCTCGAGGGCGATCGAGGGCCGGATGTGCTCGATCCGGTCGACGTCGGGCCGGTCCACGCGCTCGAGGAACAGGCGCGCGTACGAGGATAGGGATTCGATGTACCGCCACTGCCCCTCGGCGAAGATCGTATCGAACGCGAGCGACGACTTGCCGGAGCCGGAGACGCCGGTCACGACGGTGACACGATCGTGCGGGATCCCGAGCGAGACGTTCTTCAGGTTGTTCTGCCGAGCTCCCTCGATGCGGAGCCAGGGGGGTTGCGACATCCGGCGAGTCCTCCTGAGGAGGATAGTCTACCGGACGCGCGACCGGGCCGCCACCGGGCGCGCGCCGCCGGTCACGGGGCGTTCGTCATCCCCCGGGCGCCGGTCGGTTGACGAGGCGCGGGCGAGTCCGTATCCTCAATCCAGTTATGAGAATCATTCCTAAAAAGAGGTCGGCGGCGCGCGAGACGCTCGCCGGCCGGGGGCTGCGCACGACGCGGGCGCGGCGCGCGATCCTGGACCAGCTCCGCGCGACTGATGTCCATCCGACGGCCGAGTGGGTGTTCCGGCAGGTTCGGCGGAGGCTGCCGCGTGTGAGTCTCGGGACGGTCTACCGCAACCTGCGCCAGCTCGTGGGCGCGGGGCTGCTCGTGGAGCGGCCGGATCCCGGCGGCAGCCGGTTCGATGCCAACACGTCCGTGCACCACCACTTCACGTGCGTCAGGTGCGGCCGGGTCTATGATCTGACCGAGCCGATCAACCCGGCGCTGCATGCGCGGGTGGCGCCCAGGACGGGCTTCACAGTGCACTACCACCGCATGGAGTTCTATGGCCGATGCGCCAATTGCAGTTCACCCAGGACACGGAGGAGGGCAGCATGGCGGGCAAGAGCCTGAAGGGAAGCAAGAGCCACGAGAATCTCAAGGAAGCCTTCGCGGGCGAGTCGCAGGCGAACCGGCGGTACCTCTACTTTGCGCGGGCGGCCGATATCGAAGGGTTCCCGGACGTCGCCGGGTTGTTCAAGGACACGGCCGACGCCGAGACGGGTCACGCGTTCGGGCACCTCGATTTCCTCAAGGAGGTCGGCGACCCGGTGACCGGCGTGCCGTTCGGGAAGACGGAGAAGAACCTGCGATCCGCGGTCGAGGGCGAAACCTACGAGTACACCCAGATGTATCCGGGCATGGCCAAGACCGCTCGCGGCGAGGGCTACCCCGAGCTGGCCGAGTGGTTCGAGACGCTCGCGAAGGCCGAGAAGTCCCACGCGGGACGGTTCAACAAGGGCCTCGCGCAGATCGCCGGCAAAGAGCCCGCGGACGCGATCTAGGCCTCACCGATGTTCGACATCCACGCGGCGGAGTTCTGGGATCCGACGAAGGTCGACGCGGAGCTCCGCCGCGTCTACGATATCTGCGCCGGGTGCCGCCGATGCGTCGGCCTCTGTCCGTCCTTCAAGGTCATGTTTGACCGGATCGACGCGGACGCCGTCGACGGCGACGTCGCGAAGCTCCCCGCGGCCGACGTCGAGGAAGTGGTCCACCTCTGCTACCAGTGCAAGCTCTGTTACAACCATTGTCCCTATACGCCGCCCCACCGTTGGCAGGTCGATTTCCCGCGGCTGATGCTGCGCGCCCGCGCGGCGGACGCCCGGCAGAACGGCGTGAGCTTTCAAAACAGGTTGCTCGGGAACACCGAGCGGGTGGGCAAGCTCGGAAGCCTCACCGCGCCGCTCTCGAACTGGGCGAACGAGCTGGCCGTGCACCGGGCCTTCGTGCAAGCCGTGGCCGGCATCCACAGGGACCGCAACCTCCCGAAGTTCCACCGCGAGACATTCACGCGGTGGTTCACACGACGCCACCGGGCATCGCGCCCGGGCGCGGCCGACGCGCCGGGCGCGGCCCGGTCGGGGGAGGCGGCGATTCCCCGGGTCGCCCTGTTCGCGACCTGCTCCGTCCAGTACAACCAGCCCGCGGTCGGCCGGGCGGCCGTGCGGGTTCTCGAACGGCACGGCGTCGACGTGGCGCTGCCCGAGCAGCGCTGCTGCGGGATGCCGTATCTCGACGGCGGCGCGATGGACCAGGCGCGCGCCCTGATCCGGGACAACGTGAAGAGCCTGGCTGCGGCGGCGCGGGACGGGCGAGAGATCGTGGCGCTCGGCCCGACGTGCACGTACATGCTGAAGCGGGAGTACCCGTGGCTCGACGGTTCGGAGGACGCACGGCTCGTCGCGTCGTGCACGCGCGACGTTTTCGAGTTCCTCGCGCGGCTCCGGGCAGAGGGCCGGCTCGATACGAACTTCGTGAAGCCAGCGGGGGCCATCGCCTATCACGTCCCGTGTCACCTCCGGGCGCAAAATATCGGCACGAAGTCGGCGGAGGTACTCCGCGCCATTCCGGGCGCGGACGTGACCGTCATCGAGAAGTGCTCGGCGGTGGACGGCACCTGGGGCTTCAAGAAGGAGTACTACGAGCTGTCGCTGAAGGTCGCCCAGCCGCTGTTCGACGCGATCGGCGCCACGGGCGCCCCGCGGACCGCCACCGACTGCCCGCTCGCGGCCCTGCAGATCGCCCAGGGCACGGGCGTCACCCCGAGCCACCCGATCCAGATTCTCGCCGAGGCGTACGGGCTTGAAACCGATTGACCTCTCCGAGGTGCTGAACCTCTCCGAGTACGAGAAGGTCCGCGCCCGGAGGCGCGATCACGTGATCGAGCTGAAGCGGCGCCGGCGGGTGCCCGTCGGGCGCTACCTCTCCTTCGTCTTCGAGAGCCGGGACACCGTGCTGTTCCAGATCCAGGAGATGTGCCGGGTCGAGCGCATCGTGGATCCGGCGCGGATCGCCGAGGAGGTCGAGGTCTACAACGCTTTGCTGCCGGTGCCGGGGCAGCTGTCGGCCACGATGATGATCGAGATCGAGCATAAGGACCAGATCCAGCTGGTCCTGGACAAGCTGATGGGAATCGACGCGCGCGACTACGTGCGCATGCAGGTCGGCCCCGACGTCGCCACGGGCGTGTTCGAGTCCGGCCATTCCGACGAGGCGCGCGGCAAGCTCAGCGCCGTGCACTTCGTGCGCTTCCCGCTGCCCGAGGCGGCACGCCGCGCTTTCCCGGCGGCGGACGTGTGGCTGATCGTCGACCATCCGAACGAGCGCGCGCGCACCCGGCTTACCGACGAGACGAAGGCCAGTCTGGCCGAAGATCTGTGAGGCTCGCCGTCGCCGCGCTGATCGGGCTCACGCTGGTGGGGTGCGGCGAGAGGCCGGCGGCGGACGACGCGGCTGCCCGCGGGCAAACGGTGTATCTGGCCCAGTGCACCGCGTGCCACGCGACCAACCCCGCCCATCCGGGCCCCCTGGGCCCGCCGATCAAGGGTTCGTCACGAGAGTTGCTGGAAGCGAAGGTGCTGCACGGGACATATCCGCCGGGCTACACGCCGAAGCGTACGTCCACGCTCATGCCGCCGATGCCGCAACTGGCGTCGTCCCTTCCGGACCTGGCCGCCTTCCTCGGGAGCCGATGACGCCGAGAGGCCCGGTCGCGACCCGCCGCCGGGCCTCGAGCCTCCGGCCTTGCCGCTACGTCACCTGCGGGAACAGCACCACGAAGAGCAGCCAGAGGATTGCCGTCAGGATGAACCCGGCCCAGAGCGTCGTCGAGAGCTTTGACAGCATCGTCTTCGTAGTCCCCTTCGCCCCGAAGAGCGCGTTCGCCTCGACCAGCAGGACGATGATGCCGCCGATCACGAACATGCCGATCTTGGCGGCGCGTGTGCCCTCGGCGAAGAGCGTCAGGTGGCTCGCCGCGCCCATGAAGAACAGCATCGGGATCGAGAAGAGCGTGTTCGTGCGGGAGGCGAAGCCGGACCGCGCGCCCCGCGCCGCCGCTTCCGGAATCGCGGCACCGCCCTTCGCGACCTGGGTGGCGGACGCGATCACGACCTTCCACCGCCGGTGAAGATGGCCCAGCCGTACGACGTGTTGAAGAAGCCGCGCAGGCCGAGCCGTCCCATCTTGTCCAGGATCATGATCCAGCCCGTGATGAACGTGAGCATCGCGCCCCAGCGGAACCACCAGAGCGCTCTGCCGACCAGACTGCCGGCGATCATGCCGACGCGGACCGGCGTCGCCTCGGGCGTGGCGAAGAAGGGCGTCTGCACGAAGTTGAAGTAGTACAGCATGCCGATCCAGGTGATGCCTGCGAGGAAGTGAAACCACCGCATGAAGAAGAGCCATCCGTCTGCACTGAACAACGTCATAGCTCGCTCCCGGGTGTGGATGGTTAACTACTCGTCGTCCCCGTCGTCTCCGTCGCCGCCGCCGCCGGGGTCCTCGAGGTCCTCGTCGTCGTCGAGCTCGTCCTCCAGCTCGTCGTCGTCGAGCTCATCGTCGTCCAGCTCCTCGTCGTCGAAGTCGTCCTCGTCTTCGTCATCCTCCTCGTCCTCGACTTCATCATCGATCTCGTCGCTGCTGTGCTCGTCGTCGGCCGTGCTGTTCAGCGCACCTACTTCGTCTCCCACGCTGAGGTCCTCCAGATCCACCCTCTTCTTATCGAGCTCGGCTTGATTTAAATAGTGAGAATCGCGACTGTGGGTTGAATTCAAGCGGGATTATAGCAAAAGGCTTTTCCCTGTCTATTTTTGAATTTGGGTGGTGTGGCTCCGCGCCCGCGTCATTTCGGGATCGCTTGCTTCACCCCGCACCTTGGGCAGTTCACTGCCTTCCCCCTGTTCTCCTCCTTGACTTCGAGCGACGTGTTGCACGACCAGCACCGCACGGCCTTGAGGCGGCTTATATCTGACGGGCGGTTTGTCTCCGCGGCCGGCACTTTCGGGCGCGTCTCGCTTGGCGCTCGCGGGCGGTCGGTCTTCGGGACGGGCGCCTTCGGGACCGTCTTGGGTGTCTCGCGCGGGCGATCGGTCTCGGGGGCGGGCACTGGCGGGCGCGTCTCGCCTGGCGCTCGCGGGACCGTCTTGGGTGTCTCGCGCGCGCGGTCGGTCTCGGGGGCAGGCACTGGCGGGCGCGCCTCGCTTGGCGCTCGCGGGCGGTCGGTCTTCGGAGTGGGCGCTCTCGGGGGCGTCTTGCGCACCTCTCGCGCGCGGTCGGTCTCGGGGGCGGGGGCTCTCGGGAGCGTCTCGGCGATCTCTGGCGGGCGGTCGGTCTTCCCGGCGGGCTCTCTGAGGCGCATCTCGACTACCTCTGGCGAACGGGCGGTCTCCAGGGCGGACACCATCGGGAGCGTCT
>QHRS01000027.1:15667-17997 GCA_003221435.1 Candidatus Rokuibacteriota bacterium | reverse complement strand
GATCAGCCTCGATTCCACCGACCGCCGCCGACACGACCTGTTCCGCCACCTCCCCGGGGCGTGGGACGGTGCGATCCGCGCGACCGGGGTCATGCAGGACGAAGGGCTCGATTTCTCGCTGCACATGTCGGTGACCGACTGGAACCTCGAAGAAGTCCCCGCGATGGTCGACCTGGCGAGGGAGCTCGGCGCCAAGGTGCTGAACTTCTTCTTCCTCGTGCGAACAGGACGGGGCCAGAATCTCACCGACATCACGCCGCAGCAGTACGAGCGCATCCTCACGTACCTGGCGACGGTCCAGGGAGTCGGCACCGGTCAGGCCGGCGGCCTCGGGGAGGACCCGTGGTCGACGCCGGTGGGGCGCGCCGGCGATCTGCTGATCCGCGCCAAGTGCGCCCCGCACTTCCGACGCATCATCTACCAGCTCGACCCGTCCTCACGGCTCTTGCAGAACTACGCGCACGGCTCGTGCCCCGCCGGCAAGTACTACTGCCGTATCACCCCCGAGGCGGACGTGACGCCGTGTCCCTACATGCCCGTCTCGGCCGGGAATCTGCGCCGGGCCTCCTTCGCCGATCTCTGGAACGGCGGCGCGGTGCTCCAGGAGCTGCGCGACCCCAAGCTCGGCGGGCGATGCGGCGCCTGCGAGTTCTCCAAGATCTGCGGCGGGTGCCGGTGCCGCGCATACGCCACCTACGGCGACTACCTCGCGGAAGACCCCGCGTGCGCGTACCAGCCGGGCGGGCACGGCGGCCGGGTGATCGATCTTCCGGGAGACCAGACCTTCGGCCTCCCGGTGTCGTACGGGATCAGGTGGGAAGAGGCCGCGCGCGCCCGCCTCAGCGCGATTCCGTCGTTCGCGCGCGGCATGGTGGTGAAGGCGGTGGAAGCCTACGCGCGGAGCCAGGGGCGCCCGGCGGTCACGCCCGAGGTGCTCGCCGACGCGCGCGCGAAGTGGGGCGGCCGCTTCCGGCCCCAGTGATGACCGCGTCGCTTCCGCTGTGGTGCCGATGGCGGGCCGAGCGGAGAGAGTAGGATGGCGTGGGAGCCAGCGGGTGGCGCCGCGGGCGGGGCGCCCCGCCGCGCGGAGCGCAGCGCGAGGAGGCGCGCCGAGAGAGTTCGGCGCAGGCGGTGAGCAAGCCGAGCGCATGCGGGAGCGAGCACGGTGGGGTTGACCGCGGCGACAGGACCCGCGCTCCCCGCCATCCGTACCACGGCGCAGATGACTGAAGCGAAGTTCCGGCAAGCCGCGTGGACGTACTTCGTGTACGGCGTGATCTACTGGGTCACGGCGCTCTCCCTGCAGCTCCGGGTGTTCGTGGCGCGCGGGTCGGTGTTCTGGTTCGCGATCGGCGCGCTCATCGCGGTCGGCTTCCCGTGGCTCCTCGCGCGGCGCCGCGCGTGGTTCGAGCGCTGGGTTCTGAGTCGGCGCGACTTCGCGCGCATCGTGGCCGTGCTCGTCGCGGTTCGCGCCCTGCTCGTCGCACGAATCGCGATCAAAGGCGCCGAGACGCTGCGGATGCCCGGGATTGGCGGGGGCGTCCCGACGGACCCGGCCGGCGCCTGGGTCATGACGCTCGTCGCGCTCGCGACGGCGGTGATGCTGGCGCGGGCGGCGTGGGCGCCCGAGGCAGCGGCGGAATGAAAAAGTACAAAGACATCGCCGGCGACGGCGGCTCGAACATCGTCGGGCAGGTCGAGGCCCAGCAGGCGCGGCTCCGGAGCCGGCTCGCCGCCGTGCGGCGCATCGTTGCGGTCGTCTCGGGCAAGGGCGGCGTCGGCAAGTCGTCGGTGGCCGCCAACCTGGCCGCCGCCTTCGCGCTCTCGGGCTGGAGGGTCGGCGTGCTCGACGCCGACCTCAATGGGCCGTCGATCGCGAAGATGCTCGGCATCCGCGGCCGGGTCCTCAGCATCGGGGCCGACGGCGTCGAGCCGCCGCTGAGCGCGCTCGGTGTGAAGGCGATGTCGATGGACCTGCTGCTGCCGGGCGACGCGACGCCGCTCACCTGGGCGGCCACCACCCAGGCCGAGTCGCACACCTGGCGCGGCACGATGGAGGCGAACGCGCTGCGCGAGTTCCTGTCCGACACCGCGTGGGGCGCGCTCGACGTGCTGATTCTCGACCTGCCGCCGGGCACCGACCGGCTCGTCACGGTCGCTTCACTCGTGCCGGCGCTCGAGGGGGCGGTGCTGGTCACGATCCCGTCCGAGGTGTCCCATCTGATCGTGAAGAAATCGATCACGGTCGCCAGGGACACGAGCGTGCCGGTGCTCGGGCTCGTCGAGAACATGGCGGGCTACGCCTGCCCCGACTGCGGCGGCGTGAATCC
>QHRS01000027.1:0-15631 GCA_003221435.1 Candidatus Rokuibacteriota bacterium | reverse complement strand
GGATGGCGGCGGCCGCCGACCGGGGCGTCGCCTTCGTCGCCGCCGCGGCCGAGAGCCCGGCGGCCCGCGCCCTGATCGCCGTGGCGGCAGCCCTCCGCGACGTTCTCGAGCCCGCCGGCAGCGCATAGGATGCAGCCGCGCTCCTGCCTGCGCTGCGGCGGCGGCTCGCGCGCGCCGCGAGGGTAGGAAGCTAGGGGCAGGTGACGCCGGGCTCGAGCTGGTAGTTCTTCACCTTGAACGTCGCGACGAAGTCGTCGCGATAGAGCGTCACGCGCACCGGCCCGAGCGGCTTATCGCCGTCCCACGCGAGGATCTTCGCCCGGTTCGCCAGGTCGCGCGCCGTCGACTTTCCCGACAAGTAGTCGAGCGCCGCATTCCTCTCGATGAAGACGGCGATCGTTTCGTGAACTGGCCGCTCACCCGCCGGGCCGGCCGACTGCTTGAGCCAGTCCAGGATGATCGTGAAGCCGTCGAGCGCGGCGTCCGCCGTCATGGCCTTGCTCCGCGTCATGCGGTGCAGGAGTGGCGTGACGTACCGGGAATACATCGCGGAGGCACGGTCCTGCATCGGCAGGCTCGCGAACGTCGGCGAGGGGTCCTGCTCGATGAAGATCCTGAGGGAGAGGTACCGCGCGTCGGCAGGCGGCAGATGACGCGGTCGCTGGAAGCTGATGCTGTGTTTGTCCACCTCGACCCAGGGCAGACAGTGGTAGATCCCCGCATTCAGCGCGCGCAGATCCTCCGCGTGCTTCGTGGCGAGCACCCGGCCCTTTTCGGTCGTGTACTGGTCGAGGGGCAGGATCTTGTCGTCGAGGGGCGTCGCGAGCGCGCCGCGGCCGACCGCGAGGAGCAGCGCGAGCGCGCCGGCGGCTCCGGCGAGCCGCTCACTTCTCAAGAATCTGCTCCGTGCTCACCGTGATGGGCTTCCCCCACCAGCCCTCGCTGCGGGACGTCGCGATGTCCTGTCGGGTGACCCGCGCGGCCTGTCCCTCGCGATTGCGCAGCGAGAAGAAGAGATGCTCGCCGGAGGCGAAGTGGGTCGGATGCTCCTTCCAGGTCGCCCATTCCTCGCTCGACGCGCAGGCGGCGGTCACGACTGCGGCGGCTCCGATCACCAGCAGGCGGAGATGACGGATCTGCATCGGACCCCCCTTGTCGCTACACTAACGTAGAGCGTCAGCGTCATGCTACTTAATCCCGCGAGACGTGGCAACCGGATGGTAGACTCGACCCGGACGGACGCTCTCGAGGAGATATTGACGGGAGACTGACGGTGGCGAACCCGCTCACGATCGACTGGCTGCCTGAAACCTTCCGCCGGCCCCTCATGATCCTGGCGTTCAGCGGCTGGAACGACGCCGCCGAGTCGGCGACGACGGCGGCGCGGTTCCTGTCGGCGGCCTGGAATGCCCAGAAGTTCGCCGAGATCGATCCGGAGGAGTTCTATCACTTCGGTCTCTCGCGGCCCTCTGTCCGGTTCAAGACGGGGTCCGAGACGGAGCGCGAGATCGTCTGGCCCGCCACCGAGTTCTCGCTGACCCAATCCCCGGATCTGCCGCGCGATGTCATCATCGGCGTCTCGGCCGAGCCTCACCTCAGGTGGAAGACCTACTGCGCGACGGTGATCGAGCTGGCCCGGCGGTGCGAGGTGTCCCTGGTGCTGACGCTCGGGGCCTTGCTCGCGGCGGTGGCCCATACGAGGCCGGTGCGCCTCGTAGGCGGCGCGTCGGATCCCGAGTTGGGCGCCCGCCTCGGAATACGCCCGACGAAGTACGAGGGGCCGACCGGGATCGTCGGGGTGATGAATACGATCTGCCGAGACCATGGCATCTCGACGGCGAGTCTGTGGGCGAACGTGCCCCATTACATCGCGGGCATCGAGAACCCGAAGGCGGCGCTCGCGCTCGTCCACCGGGTGCTGTCGTTCCTCCACGCCGAGGTCGACTTGGCCGACCTGATCGAGAGCGCCAAGCAGTTCGACGACAACCTCCGCGAGATCCTCGCGCAGAACGCGAAGGCCGCCGCCTACGTGAAGAAGCTCGAGACGAGCGACGCCGACGAAGACGCCGGCGCTGCGGGCGCGAGCGACCTGCCGCCCGCCGCGGACCTCGTGGCCGAGATCGAGCGCTTCCTCAGGCAGCAGCGCCCCGAGTAGCGATTGCGAGGCGCCAGCCCACGATCCGTCGCGCTGTTCTTCGTGGCCCTGCTGTTCGCAGCCGACCCGGCAGCGGCTGGAATCCGTGTGGCGTTTGTTCCCGCGGCGCCGCGCCCGGGTGACGTCAGCCTCGTCGTCGTGCAGGGTATCAACAACGCGGCGACCGTCGAGGGCGCCGTGGCCGGCCGAGCGCTCGCGTTCTTCCCGTACGCGAACGGCGCCGCCGCCCTGGCCGGAATCGACTTCGAGACACACCCCGGACGCTACACGTGGAAGATCGCGGTCGTCGACGGCGGCCGGGCGCCGCAGAGCCTGACCGGGCGGCTGACAGTCAAGCCGCGCCGCTTCGGGGTGGAGCGGCTGACCCTGCCTCAGGGGATGGTCGATCTCCATCACGAGACCATCCGCCGGGCCGACCTCGAGGCAGAGCGGTTGCGGACGGTCTTCGCCGCCGTCACGCGCGAGCGGCTATGGCGTGGCCGGTTCACCGCGCCGATCAGCGCCCCTGGAGACGGGACGGGTTTCGGGGTCCGCCGGATCCTCAACGGTCGGCCGCGCTCACCCCACGGGGGCCTCGACTACGCCGCGGAGCGCGGCACGGCCGTCGTCGCGGTGAACTCCGGTCGAGTCGTACTCGTCGCCGATTTCTTCTTCCCCGGGCGGCTGGTCGTCATCGATCACGGTCTCGGCCTTCACACGGCCTACTTCCATCTCGACCAGATCTCGGTGGCCCAGGACGATCTCGTGGACCGAGGCCAGACGATTGGCCTGGTCGGGTCCACGGGGCGAGCGACCGGTCCGCACCTGCACGTCTCGGCCGCCGTCGGGGCCGCGAGGATCGATCCCGCCGCGCTGCTCGGTCTGGACGCCCGCGACTAGACCTTCGAAGGGGGCCTGGGCGGCCCCCTCCGAGCCTCCCCCAGAACCGCGTGCGCCGGCCAAGCCGGCGCTCGAAGGCGGATAGTCCGATGGGCGACTAGCGGCGCCGCCGCGCCTTGGCCCGTCCCTTCTTCCCCTTCACGGCTTTCTTCCGCACCGCCTTGCCGGCAGCCTTTCCTTTCGCTTTGGCCTTGGGACGCGGCCTACTTTTTGCTTTCGGTCGGGCGGGCCGTGGCTTCTCCGGCACCTCATACAGCGGTTCGCCCGGCATGGGGACGGGAGCCGGCATTCCGGCCGCCTCTTCGTAGGGATGCACGCGTTCCATGGGCAACCTCCTCATGGCCCAACCTGTCAGGGTGTGATCGGGTACGCCGTTTGTATCACGTGAGCGACGCTGCGCAAGAGGCAATTAGTCGAGGCGGAGCGTGCCGACGAGCGTCGCCACCGCCTCGCCTCCCACGCGCACGCGCGCGAGCCGACCCCCTTCCAGGTGGAGTTCGAGGCGGAGGCGCCCCGGCCGCCCGAGGAAATACCCCGGTCAGACCGCGATGCGGCGCCGGAGCCGCGCTGCGTCCGCGGCCAGCGTCCGGTTCGACCAGACCGTGAACGCCGAGCGCGCGAGGATGCCGCGAACCGCCGCCCTGGAGAGCTTGATGCGCCTCTCGGGCGCGAGAAGCTCGCGGGACCCAGCGAGCAATTCGAGCGTGCCGAGCCCGATCAGGAGCGGCCACGCGCAGGCCAGGCGCATGCGGATCTCGGCGCGGGGGATCTCGAGCGCGTACTGCCAGGCGACCTCGTAATGGTCGAGTGTGCCCCGCAGGAGGCGCCCGATCAGTGGCCGGACCGGGTCGGCCGACCGCGGATCGAGCAGGTCGGCCGGCGCGAGGCCGAGTGCGGCGAGCTCGCGCCGGGGGAGATAGCAGCGGCCGATCCGGAGGTCACGCGGGAGGTCGCGCAGCACGTTCGTCATCTGCAGCGCCTTGCCGAACCGCACGCCGCGCGCTTTCATGACGGGCAGATCCCAGCGCGCGAGGCGAGGCCGATGAGCGACGTGCATCTCGGTCCAGAACTCTCCGACGCAACCGGCGACCAGATAGGTGTAGCGGTCGAGATCGTCGAGCGTCTCGAGCGCCTGGAGCGCGCGCGCGTCCGCGCCGGGAAACCGCGTCAGATCGAAAATCATTCCTTCCGTGATCGTCGCGAGCACTCCCCGCACGCGCGCGGCGTCGTCGGGCGCGAGCCGGTCGAGCGCCTCGAAGCACTCGGCGATCCGCTCGAGCAGCCGGCGTTCCCCGAGGTTTGCCTGCGCCGCCGCGAGCCCGGTGATGGCGGGCACGGGGCCGGAGGCGGCGAGCGCTTGGCGGAGCGCTTTGAGCAGGTCGACGCGGTCTCGTCCGTCGACCAATCTCGTGTCGGCGATGGTGTCGGCGGCGCGGGCGAAGAGGTAGGCGAGGCCGATCGGTGCGCGCAGGCTCTTCGGGAGAACCCCCAGAGAGAGCGAGAAGGTGCGGCTCACCTGCCGGAGCAGGTCGAGCGGCATCAGTCGTAATCGAACGGGCGCCTTGGCGGGTCCGGCGAGTCTTTCGCCTTCTTCATGCCCTCCTGGAACTTCCGGTCGAGCACCTTGCCCTTCTGCCGCTCGGCCTCCATCTGCTGCCTGAACCGCTCCTCGCGCTCGGCGGATTGCTTGCGCAGCTTGTCGAACGCGGAGCCGAGATCATCGGCCGTGCGCTTCGGCGGCGGCACCTCGTGCGCGATCACGGCCGAAAGCTCCGCGTCGATCGTCAGCTTCGCCTGACAGCAGGGACACGTCACGACGAAGGAGTGTTGCTCATCCATCGCGTCCCCACGCTATCAGCGGCGTCGGGGCGCGTCAAGCCGCCCACGAGCCGGGCAAGTGACGTCTTGGCGGTGTCGTGTCGGGGACCGGTCCGGGCCGAACGCCGAAGGCGCGGCTACAGCGCGAGCAACTCGCGGCGGAGCGCCTCGTCGGCGCGCAGCTCCGTGGCGGTGCCCCGGTAGCGGATCCGGCCCTTCTCGAGGACGTACACGCGGTCGGCGAGCTCGAGCGAGAAGTTCACGTTCTGCTCTGCGAGCAGGATCGTCATCCCCTCCCGCTTGAGCCGCGCGATCTGCCCGCCGAGGTGGTCGACGACAAGCGGGGCGAGGCCTTCGGACGGCTCGTCGAGCAGCAGCAGCTCGGGGTTGCCCATCAGCGTCCGGGCGATCGTGAGCATCTGCTGCTCGCCGCCCGAGAGGTAGCCGCCATGGCGGCCGGCCAATTCGCGGAGCGTCGGGAAGAGATCGAATACGCGCTCGATCGTCCAGCCGGTCCTGGCACCGGGGGCGGCTCGGGCGGCCACGTCGAGGTTCTCCCACACCGTCAAATCAGCGAAGATCCGCCGGTCCTCGGGCACGAAGCCGATGCCCGCGCGGGCGACGCGGTACGGCGGAAAGCCGGTGATGTCGCGGGCCTTCCAGAGCACCTGGCCCGAGGACGGCGGGGTCAGCCCCATGATCGTTCGTATCGTCGTCGTCTTGCCGACGCCGTTGCGGCCTAGCAGGGAGACGCACTCGCCCGCGTCGACGTGGAGCGAGACGCCGAAGAGCACGCGGGAGAGGCCGTACGCGGTGTGGACATCGCGCAGCTCGAGGATCATCGGCCGCGCTCGCCGAGGTAGACCCGCTGGACCTCGGGATTCGCGCGCACCTCGGCCGGCGTGCCCCCGGCGATGACGCGCCCCTGGTGAAGCACCACGATCGTCTGCGCGATCGAGAAGACCACCTCCATGTCGTGCTCCGTGAACAGCAGCGTCAACCCGTGGTCGCGCGCGATCCGCTCGATCAGCGCGATCGTCTCGTGCGTCTCTGTCGCCGACATGCCCGCCGTCGGCTCGTCGAGCAGCAGCAGCTCGGGTTCGCTCGCGAGTGCCAAGCCCAGCTCGAGCTGCTTCTGGTTGCCGTGCGAGAGGAACCCGCTGATCTCGTGCGCCTTCTCGCTGAGCCGGATCGACCCGAGGAGCGTCTCCGTCTCGGCGCGATAGTAGCGCTCGACGTTCCCGAAGAGGTTGAGCCCGTGGCCCCGATGCGAGAGAAACGCGGCCTGGATGTTCTGGAACACCGTGAGCCGCGGGAAGATGTTGGTGCGCTGGAACGATCGCGCTATCTTGAGCCGGCAGATCTCGTGCGGCGGCAAGCCGGTGATCTCCCGGCCGTTCAGCGTGACCGACCCGGCGTCGGGCCGCAGGTGACCGGTGATGAGGTTGAAGACGGTGGTCTTGCCGGCGCCGTTCGGCCCGATGATCGCGCAGATGGACCCCTTGCCGACCGTGAGGTCGACGCCGGCGACGGCCTGGAAGCCGTCAAACGCCTTCCGGACCCCCCGCACCTCAAGCACGCCGGGCTCGTCCGAGCCGGCTGCCGAGGCGGCTCAGCGCCCCGACGATGCCGCCCGGAAACGCGAACAGCAGGATGATGAGCAGCGTGCCGAGGATGAACGGCCAGTACTGCGTGTACGACGTGATCTGCTGGTTCAGTACGAGCAGGACCAGCGCGCCGATGGCCGGGCCGTAGAAGTACCCCGTGCCGCCGAGGATCGTCATGATGAGCACCTCGGACGATTTCGGCCAGTAGGCGAAGTCGGGAAAGACGCCGCGGTTGAAGATGCCGAAGAGGCCACCGGCGATTCCCGCAAACAGGCCGGCAATGACGAACGCGATCAGCTCGTGGCGTCGCACGTTGACACCGATGAACTCGGCGCGCTCGGGATTCTCTCGGATCGTGGTCAGGAGCCGCCCGAACGGCGATCGCACGACGCGCCGTAACAGCCAGAGGCAGGCGGCAACCAACGCCACCGTTAGCATGTAGAAGTGGTCGCCGGCGCGGTAGGTGCCGAGCCCGGGGAGGCGCGCCGCCCAGCCGAGATCGGGATACGGAATCTCCGGCATACCCTGCTCGCCCCCCGTGACCGAATTCCACTTGAAGCAAATCGCCCACACGATCTGCGCGAACGCGAGAGTCAGCATGGCGAAGTAGATCTTCGTGAGCCGCACGCAGAAGAAGCCGAAGAACGCGGCGAAGGCGCCCGCGATCAGCCCGGCCGCCGGCAGCGCGAGGGCGAACGGGACGGCGTGATACTTCATCAGGATGCCGCAGGCGTAGGCGCCGATGCCGAAGTACGCTGCATGACCGAACGAGACGAGCCCCCCGTAGCCGAGCAGGAGGTTGAGGCTCACGGCGAACAGCGCCATGATCGCGACGTCGGTCGCCACGAAGGTGTAGAAGCGCGAGCCGAGCGCGGGGATGAACAGGGCCGCGAGCGCAGCGAGCAGACCCCAGGGCGGTCGCGACATGCGCGCCACGGTCACGCCCGGAGGGGCCGGCCGAGGAGACCCCACGGCCGCAGGATCAGCACGACAGCCATCAGGGCAAAGACCGAGAAGATCGAGAACCGCGGGAAGATGAGGAGGCCGAACGACAGCACCTGGCCGTAGATCAGCGCGCCGAGGAACGTGCCCCAGAACGACCCCAGACCGCCGATCACGCCGACGATGAAGGCCTCCACGATGATCTCGACATCCATGCCGGGCACGATCGTCTTCACGGGCGTCACGAGCGCGCCGCCGAGGCCGCCCAGAAACGAGCCGAGCATGAACACGCCCGTGTAGAGCCAGGTCACGTTGATTCCCAGCGCCCCGAGCATCTCCCGGTCGAGCGCGGCCGCGCGGATGACCCGGCCGGCGCGGCTCCGGTGCAGCAGGAGCCAGAAGGCCAGCGCGATCGCCGGCCAGCTCGAACAAGCCGTCGAGCCCCGGCGGGCGTGAAACCGAGAGCTGTCCGGTGCCCCAGAGGACCTTCGCCGCGTCGGACACGATCAGCACGACCGCGTACGTGAACAGGAGCTGGTACAGCTCCTCCTTGCCGTAGAGCCGTCTCAGCAGAAGGCGCTCGACGAGCCCGCCGAGCGCGGCGACCGCGACGGCGGCCCCGAGTACCGCCCACCAGAAGCGGCCGGGTCCCGTGCCGACCCACAGCACGATCTGATACGCCAGGTACGCGCCCAGCATGTAGAAGGACCCGTGGGCGAAGTTGAGCACCCGCAACACGCCGAAGATCAGCGAGAGACCGGACGCGATCAGAAAGAGGAACATCGCGGCGGAGAGGCCACCGAGCGACTGCGCGAAGAGAAATGACGGATCGGGCATGGGACGCGGAGGGGGGTCGTCCCCCTCCGCCGGAGCGGGTTCTAGTCCATGAACTTCGTCGGATCGACGTACGTGACCGGCTTCATGACGGCGAACCCGTACTTCGGATCCATGACCATCTTGCCGTAGAGCTCACCGCGGTTGGCCTGGTGATCCTTCTCGCGGATCGTCAGCTTGCCGGCCGGCGTGTCGGCCGTCAGGCCGAGGAGGGCCTTCGCCACCTTGTCGGAGTCGGTGTCGCCGGCCTTCTTGATGGCCTCGGCGAGGACCTGCATGCCGATATATCCCTGGATCGCCCAGGACGACGGGTGGTCGTCCTTCAGGAAGGCGGCCAGCCGCTTCGTATAGTCGCGGTGCGCCGGCGATACGTCCCAGTAGAAGGCGTCGTAGGAGTTCCCCCAGATGCCGATCGGGTAATCCTTGCCCATCGCCTTGGCCGACTCGGGGGAACCGGCTTCGCCGACCGCCATCACGTTGTGCTTCATGGCGTCGAAGTAGCCGAGGGGCCCGGCCTGCTTGGCGAACGTCACGAAGTGGCCGCCCCACAGTGACGAGAAGACCGCGTCTGGCTTCTTGGCCATCTGGGCGTTGATGAAGGGCGTGTAGTCGGCTTCGCCGAGCTTGGGCCACTGCTGGTCCACGATCTCGACGCCCGGCTTGAGCTTCTTGATGTAGTCGATGAACGACCGCGTGACGTCCTGTCCGTACGCGTAGTCCGGGCTGATCGTGGCGATGCGCTTGACGTTCCACTTCGCCATGATCTCCGCGGCGCTCCGCCCCTCCATCGTGGTCGTGGCCGCGACGCGGAAGACGTACGGGTGCAGCTTGTCGGGCGCCGTCAACTGGTCGGTCTTCGGAATGGGCGCGATGAATACGATCCTGTTTTCCTTGGCGACGACGGAGACGGCCGGCCCCTCGGCGGAGGTCAGCGTGCCGACGAGGAAGTCGACGTTCTCCCTTAGGATCAGCTCGCGGGAGACGCGCACCGCCTCATCCGCGTTGCCCTTCGTGTCGCGCACGACGAGCTCGATCGGCCGGCCGAGCACGCCGCCCTTGGCGTTGACCTCCTCGACGTACATCTGCGCCCCTTTCATCGCGGGCTCGCCGAAGAGGGCGCCACCGCCCGAGAGGATGATCGGGAAGCCGACCTTGATCGGCTTGCCCTGCGCGGCTGCGAGCGCGGGCGTGATGAGGAGAGCCACCAGCGGCAGGAGAAGAGCGCGTCTCAGCATCGAGTGCCTCCTTCGAGTATGAGGTCGTACGTCAGAAGACCTGGAGCCCTGGCGCCTTCACGCGGATCCGCCACAGCGCCGTGGACGCGGCGACAGCGGGGCCAAGGCTAGCACCGCGGACGCACGCCTTCAAGCCCTTGGTGGGCGTAGAATGGGCCATGCCCGAGCTGACCAACACGTTTTCCTGGTCCCGTAGCCGGGACCACACCTTCCAGGAGTGTCGACGCAGATACTTCTATCAGTATTACGGCTCGTGGGGAGGCTGGGAGCCGAATGCCCCCGAACAGACGCGGCGGCTCTACGTGCTGAAGCAGTTATCCTCACGCCAGCAGTGGGCCGGTCGGGTCGTGCACGACGCCGTCGAGATGGCCCTCCGGACGATCGCCGAGGGCCACGAGCTGCCACAGGAGGCGTTCATTCAGGACGTGGTCGAGCGCATGCGCCAGGACTGGCGGAACTCCAAGGCGCGGGGGTACTGGGACAATCCCAAGACGGCCGCGCTCTTCGAGCACGAGTACGCGCTCGACGTCAAGCCGGAGGTCTGGCAGGCGCTGAGCCGGCATGTGGTCACCTGCGTGCGCACCTTCTTTCGCCTGCCGCTGCTCGCCGAGATCCGGCGCACGCCGCTCGAGCACTGGCTCATCGAGTACTCATCGAAGGCGTTCGAATTCGACGGCACCGCGATCTGGGTCGCGCCGGACTTCGGCTTCCGGAACGTCGACGACCGGCTCGTCCTCGTGGACTGGAAGACCGGCGCGTCGGACCCGGAGGCGACCGCGTTTCAGCTCGGCTGCTACGCGCTGTACGCCCACGAGGTGCTCAAGCAGTCCCCCGCGGAGGTGGACCTCCTCGAGGCGAATCTCCGCGACGGCCTCGTGACCGACGTTCACTGGGACGACGACAGACTCGATGCGATCAGGGAGCGGATTCGCTTCTCGATCCGCTCGATGAAAGCCTACCTGGGCGAGCCGGAATCGAACATCGCGGTCGTCGACAACTTCGAGCGCGCCGAGGATCTGAGGCTCTGCCGGTGGTGTAACTACCGCGCCGTGTGCCGCCCCGAGCTATAGGCGCTCCGAGAAAAACGGGGCGAGCCGTGGCGCCGACATCGCCTCACTGCCGAAAGAGAAGGACCGGAACCGTGGACTTGCGGAAGACCCGCGCCGCGATGCTGCGAGACAGGGTGTGTCGCAGCCAGCTGCGACCGCCGGTCGTCAGCGCGATGAAATCGGCGCCGAACGTTTCGGCCTCCGTGAGGATCTCGCGCGCGGGATCACCGAATCGCACAACGCGCTCCACCGGCACGCCCTGGAGCAGCGCGCTAATCGCTTCGAGATAGGTCGCCCCCTCCGCTTCGAGTCTCGCCATTTCCTGGTCGGCGTAGGCAACGACGCGCCCCGACTCGCTCACGACGTTGTTCGGGACCGGCTTGACGTGGAGCAGACGCACGGTCGATCCGGCACCCCTCGCGACGTCCGAGACCAGGGGCAGCACGGCTTCACCGGTCGGCGTTCGATCGAGCGGCACGAGAATTCGCTTGGCCATTATCTCCTTCCCTCCGTTTCCGACGTACAAGGTCCTGACAGGCACTCGACCACCAGTTCAAGACGAGCAACTCGTAGTGCTGGCACCACGGGACACATGCGCGACGAAGGTCGGCCTAGACTCATTCGATCTTACCTTACGATACACGGCTCAGCGCAAGAGATTCCGTCGGCGACGAACGTGCGGAGACCCAACGGGTTGCGGGCGTTGTGCGGCCGGACGTTACGTTTTGGTTGCGCGGAGGGTCAGGTGTTGCGCGGGCGGCGGAGGAAGTCGAAGTCGCAGCCTTCTGGCGCCTGGAGCACGCGCTCGACGAACAACCGCCGGTAGCCGCGCTTCACCGCCGGCTCCGCCGGGCGCCACGCGGCGCGGCGCCGCGCCAGCTCGGCGTCCGGGACGAGCAGGTCTAGACGCCGTCGGTTCACATCGAGGCTGATCTCGTCCCCGTCCCGGACGAGCGCGAGCGGCCCGCCCACAGCGGCCTCGGGCGCGACGTGGAGCACCACCGTCCCTCCGGCGGTGCCGCTCATCCGGGCGTCCGAGACGCGCACCACGTCGCGCACCCCGGCCGCGAGTAGCTTCTTCGGAATCGGCAGTGAGCCCGCCTCGTTCTGGAGGACCAGGACGCTGTCCGGTGTGACCGGCAGCGAGGGGTCGTCGACGCGCGCCGAGAGATCGGCCAGGTCGCGGAAGACACACGCGGGGCCTTGGTGCTGTAGGAGCGACGGCGTGGCGGCGGAGACCTTGAGCACCGCGCCGTCGGGCGCGAGTGTCCCGCGCAGGATCGCGAGGCTGCCCTCCGCCTTGAGCGGACGATCCAACCGAGTAATGACGTCCTGCCAGTCGCCGGGCTCGGGCACCGCGTCGAGCACCGCACCCAGCGTCGTTCCGAGGACGGTGCGCGCCGCGCGGTCCAGAAGCGGCTCCAGCACTTTCATCACCCCGGCGGCCGTACGTTGGCCACGAGCGGAGTCGTCCGGCCCGCGCGGTCGAAATCGTCGAGGTCGAGCGGCACGCCCGCCCGTCCCGCGATCGCTGCGAGATGGACCACGGCGTTCGTCGAGCCCCCGATCGCCATCAAGACGCGGACGGCGTTCCCGAACGCCGCGTGGGTCAGGATCGCTGACGGTCGCAGATCTTCCCGCACCATCTCGACGATGCGCCGGCCCGCCGCTTCGGCAAGCCGGAGCCGCCGGGCGAGCGGCGCGGGCACGGCAGCCATGCCCGGCACCGTCATGCCCAGGGCCTCGGTCAGCGCAGCCATCGTGCTCGCCGTGCCCATCACCATGCAGGTCCCCGTGGACGGAAACAGTTCGCCCTGAACGGCCTCGAGTCGGGTCGTGTCGAGCGCGCCCGCGCGGTACTCCCCCCAGAACCGGCGGCAATCGGTGCACGCGCCGAGCCGCGCGCCTTCGTAGCGGCCCGTGAGCATCGGGCCCGCGGTGACGACGATGGCGGGCCGATCCGCGCTGGCCGCCCCCATGAGCTGGGCGGGCAGCGTCTTATCGCACCCGCCGAGGAGCACGACGCCGTCCATGGGCTGGCTGACGATCATCTCCTCGGTGTCCATCGCCATCAGGTTCCGGAAGAGCATGCTGGTGGGCGAGAGATAGATCTCGCCGAGCGAAATCGTGGGGAACTCGAGGGGGAGCCCGCCGGCCTGCAGCACGCCCCGTTTCACGGCCTCGGCGATCTCGCGAAGATGGCGATGGCAGGGGTTGAACTCGCTCCAGGTCTGGGCGATGCCGATGATCGGGCGCGCGAGATCCTCGGACGTGAGCCCCGATCCCCGCGCGTACGCCCCGCGGATGAAGAGGCTGAAGTCCGGATCGCCGTAGTCGGTAAGGCCGCGCGCGATGCCACGCGCCGTCTCACCAGGGAGCCGGGTGGCATCGCTCAGGAGCGCTTCGCGCATTCTCGAGTTCAACGGCTCGACTCGCGTTCGGCTGGAATTGTTACCTCGGGCCCGATTCGGGGTCAAGAGAACCGCTCCGAGCGCCGGCTTTGTCGGCGCCCGACCTGGGGGAGGCTCGGAGGGGGCCGTCGAGGCCCCCTCCGATGGTCTCGCGGGCGCAGGTCCTCTCGCCCATGGTCGAGGCGAAGGCGGCGCTGCGCCTCGGGCCGGTCACGCGCGACGCGCTGGCGCGGACGGTGCGCGGGCGCTCGATTCGACGTGATCACCGCGGTGAGGCGCGGGGCGGAATGTTCCCGGGCCCGCCTACCGCGCGGTGTATACTTCCGCCATGAATTTTGCCCGGGTCGTGCTTGGACTCTGCGTGGTCGCGGTGCTCGCGCCGACGATCGCGGCGGCGCAGGACTCGTTCAAGGCGCTCGACCTCATCAAGCCGGCGCGCCCCCAGACCGCGAAGGACTTCGTCGCGCCCTCGCCGGACGGGAAGCCGGTCAAGCTCGCCGACTATCGCGGGAAGGCCATCCTCCTGAACTTCTGGGCGACGTGGTGCCCGCCGTGCCGGGAGGAGATGCCGGCGATGGAGCGCCTGTTCCAGCGCTACAAGGACAAGGGACTCATGGTGCTGGCGGTGTCCGTCGACTCGGATATCGTGGTGGTGCCGCCGTTCGTCAAGCAGAACAAGCTGACGTTTCCGATCGGCCACGATCCGAAGATGGCTCTCGCCGAGCGCTACGGAGTGCGGGCGTTGCCGTCGAGCTTCTTCATCAACCGGCAGGGCAACCTGAGCGCGCTCGCCATCGGCCCCCGAGCCTGGGACACGAAGCCCGCTTACGCCGTGGTCGAGTCCCTGCTGAAGTAAGCCGCATCCCCGCGTGAAGGTCCGCGTCCGCGTCCCGGCCTCGTCCGCCAACCTCGGGCCCGGCTTCGACTCGCTGGGCCTCGCCCTCTCGCTCTACAACGAGCTGACCCTCGCCGAGGCCGATCGCGTCACGGTCTCCATTCGCGGTGAGGGCGCGGCACACCTGCCCGCCGACCCCGCCAACGTCGTCGCGCGCGCGGCGCGCATGGTCTTCGAGGCGGTCGGTCGGCCGTTCCCAGGCGCGAGGATCGAGTGCGTCAACGGTATTCCGCTGAGCCGCGGCCTCGGCTCGAGCGCGGCCGCATGGCTCGGGGGGTTGCTCGGGGCCAACGCGCTCCTCGGGACCCCGCTCGATCGGTCCGCGATCCTTTCGCTCGCCGCGCGCGCTGAGGGACACCCGGACAACGTCGCGGCGGCGCTGTGCGGCGGGCTCACCGTGTCGTGCGAGACGGACGACGGCGTCGTCGCCGTGCCGCTTCCCGTCCCCGAGGCCATCCGCTGGGTGGCGCTGATCCCCGAGCTGACGGGCGCGACCGCCGAGGCGCGCGCGGTGTTGCCGGCCAGCGTTCCCCGGGCCGACGCCGTGTTCAACGTGCAGCGGGTGGCGCTCCTGCTCGCGAGCCTGCAGGCCAAGCGCGTCGACCTGCTCCACGTCGCGATGGACGACCGGCTGCATCAGCCGTACCGCATGAGGCTGTTTCCGTGGATGGCCGCCGTCGCCGAGGCCGCCCGCGAAGCGGGCGCGCTCGGCTGCGTGCTGAGCGGCGCCGGGCCGTCGCTGCTCGCCGCCGTCGCCGAGGACGCCGACAGGGTCGCGCGCGCGATGACCCGCGCGCTGGCCGCGGCCGGCGTCCCGAGCGTCGCGCGCCCGCTCGACGTGGATACAACGGGCGCGATCACGGAAACCTCCTGACGCCGGGCCCGTGATGCCCGGCCAACTTGACTCATCGTCGCGGCGGACGATACCATGACCGGGGGTTCGCGCATGATCAGAAGCGATCGGTGGATCAAGCACATGGCGCTAACGAAGGACCTGATCAGCCCCTTCGAGGAGAAACAGGTCCGGCAGGGGATGATCTCCTACGGACTCTCGTCGTACGGCTACGACATCCGGATCGCGAGCGAGTTCAAGATCTTCACGAACGTGAACAACTCCATCGTGGATCCGAAGCGCTTCGACCCGCACTCGTTCGTCGACTTCAAAGGCGACGTGTGCATCATCCCGCCGAACTCGTTCGCGCTGGGGCGGTCGATCGAGTACTTCAAGATTCCGCGCCGCGTGATGACGATCACGGTCGGCAAGAGCACCTACGCGCGCTGCGGCATCATCACGAACGTGACACCCCTGGAACCCGAGTGGGAAGGCTTCGTCACACTCGAAGTGTCGAATACGACCCCGCTCCCTGCTAGAATCTATGCTAACGAGGGGATCGCGCAGGTCCTCTTCTTCGAGTCTGATGAGCCCTGCCTGGTGTCCTACGCGGACAGGCAGGGGAAGTACCAGGGCCAGCAGGGGATCGTACTCCCCACCGTCTAGCCCCGGCGCCGGCCCCGCGGGGGGCCAGGAGGCGATCGGTCCAATGGCAGAGCAGACGAAGAAGGAAACGCGTCCGACCAGGCCGAGCGACGGCGCCGACGCCGGCACGGCCAACCCCGAGGTGGCCAAGAAGGGGAAGAAGATCAAGGAAGACGTCGACAAGCTCCTCGACGAGATCGACGACATCCTCGAAGAGAACGCCGAAGAGTTCGTGAAGAGCTACGTCCAGCGCGGAGGGCAGTAACGGATGCCGATCTACGAGTACGGTTGCCGCGCCTGCGGCAGGGAGTTCGAGCGGTACGTCGCCA
>QHRS01000339.1:1048-3028 GCA_003221435.1 Candidatus Rokuibacteriota bacterium | reverse complement strand
GCGCCTTCCGGGCGTACCGGGCGCTGCCACCCGGCAGCAACGTCCGGGCATGGTTGTTCGCTATCGCGACCAATCTCTGCCGGAACCACTTCCGGGCCCAGAAGCGCCGGCGCCGGGCCCTCGCGGCCGTGGCGGTCGAGATCCCTCTGGCTGGCGGCAACGGGCCCGAGGGCCAGGCGCTGCTCGGCGAGGCCCGCGCACGCGTCGAGGGCATCATTGTGCGGCTGCCACGCAAGCAGCGGGTCGCGTTCGTCATGCGGAAGCTGCACGAGCTTGACTACGAGGTCATCGGGGAGAGCCTCGCCTGCTCAGCGGAGAGCGCCCGCGCGCACGTCTTCCACGCCCTGCGGAAGATCCGACGTGGACTGGACGAGGCGGTAGCGGTCAAGACGGAGTTTGAGCCATGAGGAGTTCACATCCAGTGTGCCGTGAGATCGAGCCCGACCTGCTGGCCGTGGCGGCCGGCGAGGCGGGAGCGGCGGCGTCCGAGCGCGTGAAGCACCACGTCGCCAGCTGCGCGCCGTGCCGCGCGGAGCTCGGGAGCTACCGCGCCCTCGATGGGCTGGTGCGGACGCTCAGGAGTGCGCCGCTGCCCGGCGACGATCCGACAGTTGCACGGGCCGAGCTCGAGTCGCGGCTGGCCGACCTCCGGCGCCGGATCCTGGGCTTCGGCGTCTTCGCCTCGCCGCTCGGTCCGATCCTGATCGCGCGCTCCGAGCTGGGTGTGTCCATGGTCCGGTACCTGGAGGGGCGGGTCGGGCCCACCACGGCGGAGGTGCGCCGACTGCTCGGCGAGGACGCCGTCGAGGACCGTGCCGCCACCGAGGGGCTCCACCGCGAGCTGCTCGAGTACCTCGAGGGCTGGCGCACGCAGCTTGACTGGCCGCTCGATCTGCGCGCGGCGCGGAGTGACTTCCAGCGCCGTGTCCTCACTGCCACGGCTCGGCTGCCCTACGGCGCCGTGACCTCCTACGCCGGCATCGCGCGGCAGATCGGCGCGCCGCAGGCCGCCCGGCCCGTGGCCCAGGCTCTCCGCTGGAACCCGGTGCCCATCGCGATCCCGTGCCACCGTGTGATCGGCAGTGGCGGCGGCCTCACGGGCTACGCGGGGAAGAAGATCGGTCTGAAGCAGCGACTGCTCGCCATTGAGGGCGTGCGCACTGAGGCGCTCCGCGGCGACTTCCGCGTGCCGCGCGAGGCCATGTACGTGCGCGCGCTGGCGGACACGGAGTACTGCCTGCCCACCTGCGGGTCGCTCAGCCGGAGACCCCTGGCGGAACTCACGCTCTTCGGGTCGCGCGAGCGGGCCGAGGCCGTCGGCCTCAGTCCCTGCACGACCTGCCGCCCTGATCTGCATCCCCTCCAGCGTTAGCCGCGCAATATACCACTCTCCACTTCTTCGCTTGCCCCTCGCCCTCACCGAGGGACGGCGACGGGCGAGCTTTCACATCCTGCCGCCTGCGGTGTCTCAGAGGGCAGATGGAGGTGAATCAAGAGATGGCTCTATTTCCTGAAGTCGTGGCGGCGGCCGCGCCATTCCTCGTGATCGGCGGACTCCTGTGGTTCACGAGCCGAATCCGCGGCCGGCGGGAGGCGTGCATCGCCCGCCAGATCGCCCTCACGGATGCTATCCACCGGGAGCTCGGCGCCGCCGCGGCGCCCGTGGTCGAGCGGAGCTGGATCGGCGCCTGGACCGTGACAATAGCCGTGCCTCTCGAGCGTGAAACCCTGGTAGGGGCGCTCACGCGAATCACGCAGGAGCTCTTCGTCAGGCTCGATCATGCCGAGAGACCGTGGCTCCAGGTCGTGCTGAGCCAGCAAGAGCTGATGTTCAAGCGGCAGGCGCAGCGGTCTGCCAGCCGGGCGCGCGTCACGCGGGCTGAGCCCGATCGGTGGCCAGCTCGAATGATCTAGCAGGATGTCGCGGTCAAACCGTAGGATCGCGAACCAATGCCAACGCGGATTTTCGGACCGAAGGCG
>QHRS01000339.1:0-827 GCA_003221435.1 Candidatus Rokuibacteriota bacterium | reverse complement strand
GGTCAAGCTGATCAATCCCGCTTTGGCCGCCCGATACGCGCTACGGCCCTTGCCCCCCTTGCGCCCGCCGATGCTCGAGATGTTGATGATCTTTCCGGATCGGTTCTTGATCATCTCGGGCAGAACCGCCTTGGTGAGTAAGGCGGGCCCGATCAGGTTGACCTCGATCACCTGCCGCCAGAGATCGGCCGCGAAGTCCACCAGGTTCATGTGAGGATGGATGATGGCGGCGTTGTTCACCACGATATCGAGGCGCGCGAATTTCCGCAGGGCTTCGTCGGCCACCCTCTGGATGTCCTTCTCGATGCTCAGGTCGGCCGTCACGGCCAAACCATCCCGTCCCATTTGCCGGCACTGGCCGATGACGGCATCGACCGCGTTCGTCGTCCTGGCCGTGGCGACGACGTCCGCGCCCTCCGCGGCGAATGCCAGAGCGATCGCCTTGCCGATGCCCCTGCTGGCGCCGGTGACCATGGCGGTTCTGCCTTCAAGTCGGCCCATCCACACTCTTCTTTCTCGGTGCCGCCCCGCCGAGCGATCGCAACTCGGTTCGTCCCAAACTACTCCTCGTTCAGTTCCTTGAGAAGCTGTAAGAAGTCGTCCGGCTCGAGCGCGGGGAGGGTGGTGGATTCGGCGGTGATCAGGTTGCCGACCGCGGCGGCCCCCTTGGCGGCGGCCCGGATCGACGGGTAGTCGGCCAGCACCATCACATCGTACGGCCCCACCAGGCCATGGAAGGCCAGGATCTGGCCGCCCTCCTTCTCGATGAGGGCTCTGAATTTCTTGAAGCGCTCCGGCCCTCCGCCCTTCACCGGGCGATGGAACCG
>QHRS01000338.1:4431-4848 GCA_003221435.1 Candidatus Rokuibacteriota bacterium | reverse complement strand
CGATGTAGAACGGCACCCCGTGATACTGCGCGAGCACCGCGAGCGAGTACGTGCCGATCTTGTTCGCGGTGTCGCCGTTCGCGGCGATGCGATCGGCGCCCGTGATGACGAGGTCCACCAGCCCGCGCGCCATCACGGACGCGGCGGCGACGTCCGAGATCAGGCGATGCGGGATGGCCTCCTTCACGCATTCCCACGCGGTGAGCCGCGACCCCTGCATGACGGGCCGCGTCTCGTCCACCCACACGAGCGCGACCTTGCCCAGCTCGTGCGCGGCCCGGACAACGCCGAGCGCGGTGCCGTAGCCCGCGGTCGCGAGCGCCCCCGCATTGCAGTGCGTGAGGATCCGGGCGGCGTCCGGGACGAGGGCGACGCCGTGCCGGCCCATCGCGCGGTTCGCCGCCACATCCTCCTCCA
>QHRS01000338.1:1956-4423 GCA_003221435.1 Candidatus Rokuibacteriota bacterium | reverse complement strand
CGCCTGGCGCTCCGCGATCGCGCCGCGCCTCATGCGGTCGAGCGCCCAGAAGAGGTTCACGGCCGTCGGCCGCGTCGCCGCGAGCCCCTTGATTGCGGTTTCCAGGTCCCCCAGAAGCGCATCGAACGTGTCCGCGCGACTGGCGCGCGCGGCGAGAGCGACGCCGAACGCCGCGGCCACACCGATCGCCGGCGCGCCGCGCACGACGAGGGTGCGGATCGCCGCGGCGACGTCTTCCCAGGATGCGCACTCGTGCTCGACTTCTTCTCCCGGGAGTCGCGTCTGGTCGAGGAGGATCAGGCGATCCCCCTGCCAGCGGACGGGCGCGATCATGCTCCGAGCGTGTCGCGGAGGCGTGCGGCCGTCACGCCCGCGACGCGAACGAGCTTGTCCCGGCCGCGCTCGCCCCCGACCACCCGCACGGCCGAGCGCGGCACGCCGGCAGCACGCGCGATCAGGAGCACGACGGCATCGTTCGCTCGATCGTCGAGCGGAGGCGCGGTCACGCGCAGCCGCAACGTGTCCTCCCGCCAGCCGACGACATGGTCCCGCGACGCGCGCGGCTGCACCCGGACGCGGATGATCGCGCTCTCAGAGCGCGTGAACGAATCCTCGCGACCGGTGGCCGGTGGGGGGCGTCGGGGGGGAGCGGCGCTCGCTCCCCCCGACGTTGACTTAGTCAACCGAGGCGTCCCGCAGGTCCGCCTCGACCAGGCGCTGGTAGCGCTCGAGCGCGGACTTCACGCCCTCGGCGAGCTGCCGGTGGGCTCGCTTCAGATTCGCCATTTGGTTCTTGATCTTCGCCTCTTCGGCTCGCGCCTCGTCGAGCAGCTTCTCACCGCGGAGGTGGCTCTCATCCACGATGAGCTGGGCCTCGCGGCGCGCCGTCGCCTTGAGCTCCTCGGTCATGCGCTGGCCGGTGACGAGCGTGTCCTGGAGCGCCTTCTCGAGCTCGGCGAAGCTGCGCGCGCGGTCCTCGAGGGCCGCGAGCTGCTCCTTCAGCAGCACATTCTCCTTCAGAACCGTCTCGTAGTCCTCGGCGATGTCCTGGAGGACATGCGGACCGTGAATTGCTGCTGCCGGACATCGAGCGGTGTGATGCGCATCGCGAAACCCTCCTCAGGCGAGCCGGCCGATGTCCCGTAGGACTGGAACGAGAAACATCTGAAGGAAGTAGATCGCCAGGATCGCGACCATTGGCGAGAGGTCCAGCCCGATCTGGTGGGTCGGCAGGGCGTTGCGGATAGGGCGAAGCACGGGCTCGGTGATCCGGTAGATGAACTGAACGATCGGGTTGTAGGGATCCGGATTCACCCATGAAAGGAGCGCTCGGACGATGATGATCCACATGTAGGTATTGAGGACGATATTGACGACATACGCCAGCGCGGAAAAGAAGTGATCGACGATGAACATCTACTGCCGACCCCGTCCCAGCTCCCGCGCGCGCTGGGTCGCGCGCTCGACCGCGGTGATGAAGGCCCGCCGGACGCCGCCGTCCTCGAGCGCGGCGACGCCGGCCATCGTCGTCCCGCCCGGCGACGCCACCATGTCCTTGAGCTGGCCGGGGTGCACCCCGGTCTCGAGCAGGAGCCGCGCGGCCCCGAGCACGGTCTGCACGGCGAGCGTCATCGCCGTCGCGCGGTCGAGGCCCATGTTCACCCCGCCGTCGGCCAGCGACTCCACGACGAGCGCCACGTATGCCGGCCCGGACCCGGACAGCGCCGTCACCGCGTCCATCAGCTCCTCGTCGAGCACGACGACCTTGCCGACCGCGCCGAAGATCTCCTGCACGGTCTCGAGGTCGCCGGCGTGCAGGCCGTCGGCCCTCGCGATCGCCGTCGCGCCTTCGAGGACGAGCGCCGGTGTGTTCGGCATCACGCGCACGAGGCGGACCCCCTCGGGGAGGTGCTCGCGGATTCGGGCGGTCGGCACGCCGGCAGCGATCGAGATGACGAGTTTGTGCGCGGTGACGCCGGGCGCGATCTCCTCGAGCACCGCAGTCATGGTCTGCGGCTTCACCGCGAGGATGATGACGCCGGCCCGGCCCACGAGGGAGTGGTTGTCCCGGACCACCTGGATCCCGTACTGCCGCTCGAGCTCGCCGAGCCGCTCGGACCGGACGTCGGCCGCGAAGACCGACTGGCGCGGCACGAGGCCCGCGGCGAGGAGCCCCTTGATGAGGGCCTCGCCCATGTGGCCCGAGCCGATGAAGCCGACCGTCTTCCCTTTGACGCTCATGAATGCTCGGAGGGGGGCGTCCGCTCGCCGAAGATCGCCGTCCCCACGCGGACCATCGTCGCGCCTTCCTCGATCGCGACCTCGAAATCGCCGCTCATCCCCATCGACAGCTCGGCGAGCCCCGCGGCATCCCGCAGCTCGCGGAGCGCGCGAAACCACAGGCGCGCCTGCTCCGGCTCATCCACCGCGGGTGGAATCGCCATGAGCCCACGGACCCGCAGCATCG
>QHRS01000338.1:0-1923 GCA_003221435.1 Candidatus Rokuibacteriota bacterium | reverse complement strand
CCCGCTCTTCGACGCCTCGCCGCCGAGATTGACCTCGACCAGCACGTCCACCGGCCGCGTCGCGCGTCGCGCGATCTCGGACGCGAGAGTCAGCCGGTCGACCGACTGGATGACGTCGAACAGCTCGAGCGCGTCCTTCGCCTTGTTGGTCTGCAGGTGGCCGATCAGGTGCCAGGGCACCGGCCGCCCCAGCGCCCGGATCTTCTCCCGGGCTTCCTGCACGCGGTTCTCGCCGAGGGCCGGCAGTCCCGCCGCGATCGCCTCGCGCACGCGCTCCGCCGGAACAGTCTTGGAGACCCCGATCAGTAGAATGTCCTCCGGCCGGCGCCCTGCCCGTCGCGCCGCGCGCGCGATGCGCTCGCGCACGCGCTCGAGATTGGCCTGCACATCTTCCATGGGGCTGCACCGCCGATTCTACCCCGAATCCGAAGAGAACTCACGCAGCGAGGGCACGTGGGCCGGTTCAGTCCGCCGCCCGTGGCCGGGTCCCGCGCGAGGCGGAGAACATTACGCCAGCCGTTCCGCGTCAGCTGGCCGCCTCTTCAACCTCCTCGGGCACCCTTTATGGTTCCCGACGTGAGCCACATTCTCGTCATCCCAGGCGAAGCCTCGGATCCACGGCATCGGGAAACCCGAGGCTCACCGTGTGTGAGTTCGTTCGATGTACTGTGTCAGTACGCCGACGGCATTTGCGCGAGGGTCACGAGCCGGCCCCGGCTGCCCCTGCGGTAGGAGTGGAAGAGATGCGTCCGGCACGACGTGCAGAGGCGCGCATTATGGACGTTGGCGCGAGCGACGCCCGAGGCCGCAAGCTGAGCCTCGTTGGCCGCCCACAGGTCGAGCATCCACTTGCCGTCGCTGTGTGGCACGGCCCAGCGATCGACGGGGCCGAAGGCGGCGACGAGAGGATCGATCACGACGCGGTCCACCTCGTAGCAGCAGGGGCCGATCGACGGGCCGATCGCGGCGAGTATTCGTGACGGATCGGCGCCCAGGGCGATCAGGGCCTCGACGGCCGCGCGTGTCGCGCCTTTCACGGTGCCGCGCCACCCGACGTGAGCGAGCGCGAGGGCGGGGCGAGCGGGATCATAGAGCACGATCGGGAGGCAATCCGCCGTCACGACCGCAAGCGGCTGGCCGGCCGTCGTCGTGACGATCACGTCCGCTTCGCCGAGACGCCCGCCGCCTGCAGCGTGCACCACGCCCGCACCATGGACCTGCCCCGCGAACGCGACCCGGCCCGCATCCCCCTCGACTCCGGAGATGGCCGTGCGCGCCTCGACGCTGAACGGTGCGCTCCCGGCGGGAGTGCGCAGGCAGTACCGCGTGGTGGTCGCGTGCCGAAGGCCGGCAGCCGTCAGCACGTCGAGCGTGAGGTGGGTCGACGGCGCGCCGTGCAGCGTGACGGCCGTTCCGCCGGCCGCGCGGTCAATCGGCCTGTCGTCGAAGGAATGCCGGGACGTCGAGGTCCTCCGCGACCGCCGCGTCGGTTCCCGGCGCACCCTCGGCGCGCACGTCGGCCGTGCGCCGCCGCCACGACGGCGCACCCGTCGGCGTCTGCCGCGGCGCCTTCGCGAGATCGACCACCTTGCCGCTCGGCACCGTCGCTTCCTCCTTCTCGGTGAAGCCGGTGGCGATGACGGTCATGCGGATTTCGTCCTGCAGGCAGGGGTCGATCACCGCGCCGAAGATGATGTTGGCGTTCTCGTCGGCGGCATCCTGGACGATCCGTGCCGCCGCGTCGATCTCGTGGAGCGAGAGGTCGGGCCCGCCGGTGAAGTTAATCAGGATGCCTCGCGCGCCCTCGATCGACGTCTCGTCCAGCAGCGGGCTCGCGACCGCCTTCTGCGCGGCGTCGAGCGCGCGATGCTCACCCCGGCCCGTGCCGGCGCCCATGAGCGCCATGCCCATCCCCGACATGAT
>QHRS01000337.1 GCA_003221435.1 Candidatus Rokuibacteriota bacterium | reverse complement strand
CTAGGCGGCCTGCTCAAAGCCAGCCTGCGGGCGGGAGATATCGCCTGCCGCTACGGCGGCGAGGAGTTTGTCCTCATCCTGCCGGAAGCGTCCCTCGAAGTGGCCCGGAAGCGAGCGGAGCAGGTCGGGAGGAAGGTCAAATGCCTCCGGGTGTCGCACCGGGGCAAGGATATCGGCTCAGTGACGCTTTCCATGGGGATCGCCAGCTTTCCCGAGCATGCGACAACGGCCGCGACCCTCGTCGAGGCGGCGGACGCGGCGCTCTACCGCGCCAAGGCCGAGGGTCGGGACCGGGTGATCGCCGCACAATAGGCAAAGGAACTCCCCCAACGGGTGCGCAACTAACGGGTGCGCAACTGATGTTGACGGCGCGTCAGGTCCGCGTCAGGGTGAACGGGCAGATCTGGTTATAGGCGCAGGGGCGGCAGGCCGTGAAGGACGGCGTCGCGTCGAACGTGCGGGCGCGGATGCCGAGCGCGGCCGCTTTCACCTCGCCGATGGCGTCGGTGAGATCCTGCTCGGTGGGGACGCGGCGGCCCACCACGTTGCTCTCGAGAAAGCGCAGTTCCACCTGCCGGGGCATCGCGCCTGTCGTCTCCCGCCAGGCGTAGGCGTACATCTTGAGCTGGAGGCTCTCCGCAGCCCGGCGGTCGGCCTCCTTCTGCTTGGTGACCTCGCTCGTCTTGTAGTCGATGATGACGGCACCCATCAGGTCTTCGTCGACGCGGTCGTAGCGGCCACGGACCTTGTCGTTGCCGAGGGCGAACCCGAACTCCTTTTCCACGTGGGTCGGCTTGACTCCGGCCGCCTCCTCCTCGTGCCAGAAGCGCGTCAGCGCCTTCTTGCCGGCCGCCTTGCGCGCTTCCTCGTGCTCCCACGTGAGAAAGCCCTGGTTGACCCACTCGCGCTCGTACACGGCCAGGAGATCCTCGAGCGAGGTGTAGTTGCCGGCGGCGCGGCGCAGCAGGTAGTCCTCCACCACCTTGTGGATCGTCGCGCCGTACACGACCGCGTGGTGGCGCAGGATCGGCACGCGCAGCACGTGCACGTACCGGTACTTGAACGGGCACGTCTGGTAGTCGTCGACCTGCTTGTGGCTGATACGGAGCTCCTCGTCGGGCGCCATCGGCGCCAGCAGCTCGCCCGCGCCCACCGCGGGCGGCGCATTGCGGTGGATCTCCTCGATCGCGGTGGCCTTGAACGGCCGCGCGGCGTCCTTGGGCAGGTCGAGCGCTTCGACCACGAACCGGCTGACCTTGCGTTCGCGGGCGCCGCCGTAGTCTCGGGCGCTCGTCAGATACAACTCACGCCGGGCGCGCGTCATCCCGACATAGAAGAGCCGCCGCTCCTCCTGGATGTGGAAATCGCCCGAGGGCAGGACGTCTTTGATCAGCTCCACGGGCAGCTCGAGCGCGTCGCGCCGGCGCGGCCACGGAAACTTCTTCTCGACGAGGCCCACCAGGAACACCACCGGGAACTCGAGCCCCTTCGCCTTGTGGACCGTCAGCACCCGCACGGCGGGCGCTTCGGTGTCCGCTTCCGCGACGGCCGGATCCTCGCCCGCGTCGATCAGCGCGTCGAGGTAGTTGACGAACTCGCGCACGTTGTCGTAGCGCAGGACCTTCGAGGCGTCCTGGATGCGCCGGAAGAACCTGGAGACGTTCTGCACCTCCGCCTCGTCGCGCGCCGTCGCCGCGCGCGACATGCGGGCCAGCCACCCGGAATCGGCGAGGAACTGGTAGAGCAGCTCGCCCGTCGGCATCTCGCGCGCCAGCTCCATGTAGCGCGTGAGATCCGCAACCAGGCGCCGGATGGCGCGCTGCCCGTCCTCGCTGATCTCGTCACGCAGCTCCGTCGGCACGGCGGCCTCGCGGAAGACGTCGAGCAGCCAGCGATGGCGGCGATCGGCATAGGTCGCGCAGCGGGTGAGGTCGACGATCGGCACCTGGTAGAGATCCGACGAGGCCAGGTAGTGGACGCTGACCGAATCGTCGGGATGCGCCACGCTCCGCAGGAAAGCGATCAACAGCCGCGCCTCCGGCCGCCCGTAGAGGCCGGCGTTCCCGCTGAACGTCCACGGGATGTTCCGGAGGTTCAGCGCCCGGAGATGCCGGTCCGCGTCGTTGTTCGAGCGCACGAGGATCGCGACATCGCTGTACCGCCAGGCGCCGGCCTCGACGCGCTCCTGGATCTTCCGCGCGACCTCGTCCGCCTCCTGCGTCGCGCTGTCGAAGTGCAGATGCATCGGCTCGGCGCCGGGGCCCTGCCCCGAGTGCAGGTGCTTGCTGATCCCGGACGTCACCTCGAGGCGATCCGGGTTGTTGTTCGTGATCAGGCGGTACGCGGCGTCGAGCAGGCGCTGGGGCGATCGATAGTTCTCCGTCAGCACCACCTGCCGCGCGTCGGGGTAGACCCGGAGAAAGCCGAGGACGTTGGAGATCGCCGCGCCACGGAACTTGTAGATCGACTGGTCGTCGTCGGCCACGACCGCGAGGTTCGAATGCCGCGCGGCGAGCAGCTTCACCAGCTCGAACTGCGCGTAGTTCGTGTCCTGGAACTCGTCGACCAGGATGTACCTGAAGCGGCGCTGGTAGCTGTTCAGCACGTAGGGGCGCGTGCGGAACAGGCGCAGCGCGTAGACGATCTGGTCGCCGAAGTCGACGGCGCCGGCCTGCCCCATCAGCGTCCGGTACTGCGCGTAGGTCTTCGCCAGCTCCATCTGCTGGGCCGCTCGGTCGCGCAGCTCCGCGTCGTCTAGCTCGGCCACGCTTCGCGCCAGGAGTTCTTCCGCGTGCGCGATCCACGCCTCGGGCGCGATATCCTCGTCCTTCGCGCGGCTGATCGCCGAGATGATCGCCTGAATGTGCCGGGTCGGATCCCCGAGCGGGCGGTAGTGATTCAGCGGAAACTGGAAGAGCCGGTCGCGAAAGAAGATGACCTGCTCGGCCCGGTTCAGGACGCGAAAATCGGGCGTCAGGCCGACCTCGAGGGCGTTCTCACGGATGAGCCGATCACCGAACGCGTGGAAGGTTGCGATCGTGACGTCGGCGTACCCGTAGGGCACGAGCGTGTCGACGCGCTCCTCCATCTCGGCCGCGGCCTTGTCGGTGAACGTCAGCGCGAGGATCGCCTCGGGACGCGCCTTTTTCTGGGAGATGAGCCACGCGATCCGGCGGGTGATGACTGTGGTCTTGCCGGTTCCCGCGCCGGCGACGATCAGGAGCGGACCGGTGTCGTGGGTGACTGCCTGCCGCTGGGCCGCGTTGAGGCCGTCGAGAACGCCTTCCATCCCCGCGATACTACTCCCTGTCCAGGGGCCCTGCGAAACCTGCCGGCGGGCCTCCCCCCTGTGTCTCGCCGGATACCCTTGACAATCCCTCCGGGGGCCGAGTCACATTGCCGGTGGGAGGCGATCTCACGGGACCTATGACGCCCGGAAGGGAGCAAGCACATTTTGCTTCAAACCCGGGTATTTGCTACGGTAACTGAGGGCCTGTGACGCTATGGCCATCACCTTCCCACTCCTTCTCGCATTAGCCGCGATCCACTGGGTACTCTCATGGCACGTCCTCAGCAGCAATCGCAATGCACAGGCAAACAGAGCCTTCGCCTTCCTTGCATTCTGCGCAGGCCTTTGGACAATCGGCGTTGCCCTCACCCACCATCCAGCCGGACATACAATACTCTTCGCAAAACTGACTTTCCTTCTCGCCAACCTCATGATTTTCGCATTCGTCCGGATGGCCTTCATAACGGCCGGGGCTCACCGCT
>QHRS01000018.1:7981-8491 GCA_003221435.1 Candidatus Rokuibacteriota bacterium | reverse complement strand
CCGTCGTGTTCATCGAGTCCGAGACGCTCTACGCGGTGAAGGGCGAAGTCCCCGAGGACCCCGGCTTCACGATCCCCCTCGGCCAGGCCATCGTGCGCAAGGAAGGCCGCGACGTGAGCGTCGTGGCCTACATGGGCATGATGTATCGCGTGATGGAGGTGGCGGAGATGCTGGAGCGCGAGGGCATCTCGATCGAGCTGGTCGATCCGCGCACGCTGCGCCCGATGGATACGGCGACGATCATCAACTCGGTCCGGAAGACCCACCGCGCGGTCATCGTTGAGGCCGGCGCGGGCTTTGCGGGCATGGGATCTGAGATCGCCGCGTTCATCACCGAGCAGGCCTTCGACGACCTCGACGCGCCGGTCGAGCGTGTGACCGGCGCGAACGCGCCGATGCCGTACGCCAGGAACCTCGAGCAAGCCAAGACGCCATCGAACCAGAAGATCGCGGACGCGATTCGTAAAGTCTGCGACGCGAACGGGGGCTGACCGACATGGCTGTCACGAA
>QHRS01000018.1:0-7962 GCA_003221435.1 Candidatus Rokuibacteriota bacterium | reverse complement strand
AGTGGCTCAAGAACGAAGGCGATCGCGTTCAGGGCGGAGACATCATCGCCGAAGTGGAGACGGACAAGGCCGATATCGAGATGGAGGCGTTCGGCGCCGGTGTGCTCCGGAAGATCCTGATCCCCGCGGGCGAGCGCGCGCCGGTCGGCTCGCTGATCGGTGTCATCGCGGAGCCGGATGAGGACATCGGCGCCGTGCTCGCCGCGGCGGGCAGCGCCGCGGCAGCGCTACCGAGGAGCGAAGCTCCGGCCGTGCCCCGGCGGCCCGAGCCGGTCGCGCCGGGTGCCGTCGCGACTCGGATTGCGGTCGTCGCGCCGGTCGGGACCGGCCCGTCTCCCGAGCGGCTCCGGGTCTCGCCGCTCGCGCGGAAGGTCGCGGCGCAGGCGGGGGTGGATCTGCGGCTCGTCGAGGGCAGCGGCCCCGGCGGGCGGATCGTCCGTCGCGACGTCGAGGAGGCGCTGAAGGCCGGTGGCGCCGCGGCGGCCGCGGCGCCCGCGGACGCCGCGCTGAGGGCCGTGCGGCCGATGGCCGTTCCCGCCGCGGCACTGCCGGAGTCCGAAGACATCGCGCTCACGCCCATCCGGGCGGCGATCGCCAAGCTGATGCCGCGGTCGAAGGCGCCCGTGCCCCACTTCTACGTCACGAGCGAGGTCGCCATGGACCGCGCGTGGGAGCTCAGACAGGAGCTGAACGCGCTCGAGGGGCGGCCGAAGATCTCGGTCAACGATCTCATCGTGCGCGCGTGTGCGATCGCGCTGCTTCGGCATCCCGGCGTCAACGCCTCGTTTCAGGGCGATGTCGTGCGGGTGTATCACCGCGCCCACATCGGGATCGCCGTGGCGCTCGAGGACGGGCTGATCACGCCCGTGCTGCGCGACTGCGAATCCAAGTCGCTCGCGCAGATTGCCGTGGAGTCGAAAGAGCTGGCGGAGCGCGCGCGGGCCAGGAAACTCAAGGCGACCGAGCTGTCCGGCGCGACCTTCTCGATCTCGAACCTCGGGATGTTCGACGTCGCGGAGTTCTCGGCGATCATCAATCCGCCCGAGGGCGCGATCCTGGCGGTCGGCTCGGTGCGCCGGGTGCCGGTCGTCAGCGACCAGGGCCTCGGCGTCGGCCGGCGCCTGAATCTGACGCTCTCGTGCGACCACCGGGTCATGGATGGCGCGATGGGCGCCCGGTTCCTGCAGGAGTTGAAGCGGCTCCTCGAGGAGCCGCTGCGCCTGCTGATTTAAATCGAAGGGGGCCTCGACGGCCCCCTTCGAGCATCCCCCACAGCTCGATTCTCGGAGGGGGCTCCGCCCCCTTCCGAACCTCCCCCGGATTGCGCCGGCAAAGCCGGCGCTCGAAGCGGCGGTTATAATCGCAGGCGTAGCAGCTGTGACTGCACCTCGAAGCCGCTAACGGGAGCCTCGGAAATGGCGAGCCAGAAGTTTGACGTGGCCGTGGTGGGCACGGGCCCGGGCGGGTATGTCGCCGCGATCCGCTGCGCCCAGCTCGGGCTCTCGGTCGCCACGGTCGAGGACGATCGGCCCGGCGGCGTTTGCCTCAACTGGGGCTGCATCCCCACGAAGGCGCTTCTCCGGAACGCCGAGATCGTCAGCCTCTTTCACCGCGCGTCCGAGTTCGGCATCACCCTCTCCGGGTTCCGGGCCGACTACGCCGCCGCGATCCAGCGCAGCCGGCGCGTCGCCGACCGTATGGCCAAAGGCGTGGAGTTCCTCTTCCGCAAGAACAAGATCACCCTGTTCCCAGGCCGCGGGTCCCTCCCGTCGGCCAGCGTCGTGGAGGTCGCCGGCGCCACGGGCACGCAGACACTCGAGGCGAAGGCCGTCATCCTCGCGACCGGCTCCGAGCCGCGATCGCTGCCGGGCATCGCCATCGACGAGCAGCGGGTGATCTCGTCGAACGGCGCCGTCCGGAACGAGCGGGCCCCGGCCTCGCTCGTGATCATCGGGGCCGGCGCCGTTGGCGTCGAGTTCGCGGACGTGTATGCCTCGTACGGCGTCCAGGTGACGCTGCTCGAGGCACTGCCGCGCGTCCTGCCGGTCGAGGATGAGGAGGTCTCCGCACACATGGCGAAGACCTTCACGCGCCGGGGCATCACGATCAGAACCGGCGTGATGGTACGCGCGGTCACGGTGTCCCAGAGCGGCGTGACGGTCGAGGCCGGCGGCGAGCGGATGCAGGCCGACCTGGTGCTCATGGCGGTCGGGCGCGCCGCGAAGGTCGAGGGGCTCGGGCTCGAGGCGCTCGGCGTCGCGGTCCAGCGCGGCTTCGTCAAGGTCTCCCCCTCGATGGAGACCTCGGTAAAGGGGCTCTACGCGATCGGCGACATGGCCGGACCGCCGCTTCTCGCGCACAAGGCCTCCGCCGAGGGCATCGTCGCCGCCGAGACGATCGCGGGCCAGCGCCCGGGCCCGGTCGATTACGGGAACGTCCCGTCGTGCACCTACGCGCGCCCGCAGGTCGCGTCGATCGGGATGACCGAGGCGGCGGCCAAGAGCAACGGGCGCGAGATCACCGTGGGCCGGTTCCCCTTCACCGCGAGCGGCAAGGCGGTGGCGCTTGAGGAGACCGAAGGCTTCGTGAAGGTCGTGGCCGACAAGGCCACCGGCGAGATCCTCGGCGCGCACATCGTCGGACCCGAGGCGACCGAGTTGATCCACGAGTTCGCCGTCGGGCGCACGCTCGAGGCGACGCTCGAGGAGATCATCCACACGATTCACGCCCACCCCACGCTGTCCGAGGCGGTGCTGGAGGCGACCCTCGGCGCGCTCGGGCGCTCGATCCACCTCTGACTCATCGAAGGGGGCCTCGACGGCCCCCTCCGAGCCTACCCCAAAAACCGTGTTCCTGGGGGGAGGTTTCGGAAGGGGGGCGAAGCCCCCCTCCGAGTTTTCTAGTGGCCGAAGGGGAGCGTGAATAGGAGCCTGAAGCCGTTACCGGTGAGCACGGCGCCGAGGACCGCGGCGACGAGCGACACCCCGAACATCGGCCGCGAGGTCGCGAGGATGGAGACCGAGGCGAGCACGATCGAGATCTGGAGAAACACCTCCGCAAACTCGAAGTTGAAGACCCGCTTCTCGGCGCGATCCCGCTCCTGCTCGAGCTTCTCGGCCTCCGCCTTGATCGGCTCCTTCGTCGTGTTGTAGCGCTTTTCCTCGTCGGCGAACCGTTGGAGTAGCGCCTCTGCCTTCGCGCGCGCCGCCTCCCGCATCGCCGGGCCGCGTTCGACGAGATCCGCCTCCAGCCGTAGCTTCTGGCCCCGGTACTGGTGCTCCCGGATCGAGCGCGCCTGATAGAAGGACCACTGGTCGGAGGCCTTCTGCTGGGCCAGAAGCATCTCGCGTCCGTAGCTGTTCCCACCGAGCGCGGCGATCGCCAGCGCGACCGCGTAGACGGACGTGACGAGCGCGACCCGGCGGGTGAAGCTCTTCTCGCGCCGTTCCTCCAGCTCGTGCGGGTTCGGCAGCTCGATCTCGGGCACGGGGCGCTCAGCTCGCCTTCTTCCCCATGTCCTCCCGCATCGCCTGCTTGCCCGCCTCGATTGCGCTCATGAGCCGCTGCGTCTGCTCCTCGAACAGCTCGCGGTTCTTGTCCAACCACTCACCGGCGCGGCCCTGCGCTTCGGTGGCGAGTTGTTGCGCCTTCTCCGCGAACTCGTTGCCCTTTGCCGTGAGGAGACCCCGCGTCTCGCGGCCCGTCCTCGGAGCCACAAGCAACGCCGCCGCCGCGCCGAGGGCGGCGCCGAGAAAGAACCATCCGAGGTATCCGGCGGCCGAGCCATCGTCAGCCATCGTAGCGTCCTCCATGCTTTCGAACCCTGTTGATGAACACGTTCAGTCCTTTTCGGATCGCGGCCGTGGCCCCGACGATCTGCCCGACCCGCGTGAAGCCGCTCACGGCGGTCACGAGCCGCGCCGCCCGTTCGGAGAGATCGCCGACGCGCTCGGCGACCGCGCCGAGGCGTTCGAGCTCCCGGTTGCCCTGTCGCACGAGGGTCCGCAGGTCCTCCGCGAGCCCCTGGGTCTGGGCGGCGAGCGGACCGATCTCGCGCTCGAGGAGCATCAGGACCGTCTCGGCGCGCTGCAGCGAGCGCCGGAGCGAAATGATGGCCGGGATCAAGAGGATCAGGACCGCGGTTGCCACGACGAGACACAGCGTGATGAGAGCCGGCATCCAGGAGCTCATCCCTCCGCGGAGGAGGGCTCCGCCCCCCTTCCGAACCTCCCCCCGGTTTGGGAAGCCGAGCGGTTCGCGGGGCTGGGGCCCCGCACCGCGCAGGCGACCACTTGAACGAACTGCGCCGGCCAAGCCGGCGCTCGAGCCGCCGGCGCGCTCGGCGACCGCACAGGAAAGCTCATGGGCCCCGGGAATTATCGCACACACGGCCGAAATGCGTTTAGGATTGGGGCGATGTCCCTCTCCGATCGCTTCGAGGAGTTTCGTCGGCGCAACGCCAGGGCCGAACTGGGCGGCGGGGAAGAGCGGGTCCAGCGCCAGCACAAGGCGGGCAAGAAGGTCGCGCGCGAGCGGATCGACCTGCTGCTGGACAAGGGCACGTTCACCGAAGTCGACAAGTTCGTTGTCCACCAGAGCCACGACTTCGGTATGGAGGCGCAGAAGATCCTCGGAGACGGCGTCGTGACCGGATCTGGGCGGGTCCACGGCCGGCCGGTGTTCGTGTTCGCGCAGGACTTCACGGTCTTTGGCGGCTCGCTGTCGGAGACGTACGCGCGCAAGATCTGCAAGATCATGGACCTCGCCGTGAAGACCGGCGTGCCCATCATCGGGCTGAACGACTCGGGCGGCGCCCGCATCCAGGAAGGTGTCGTGTCGCTCGCGGGGTACGCGGACATCTTTCTTCGCAACACGCTCGCGTCCGGCGTCGTGCCGCAGATCTCGGCGATCATGGGGCCGTGCGCGGGCGGCGCGGTCTACTCGCCCGCGATCACCGACTTCGTCTTCATGGTCAAGGGCTCGTCCTACATGTTCGTGACGGGGCCCGACGTAATCAAGGCGGTGACACACGAGGAGGTCTCGGCCGAGGAGCTCGGCGGGGCCGGCACGCACGCCGGCACCTCGGGAGTCGCGCACTTCGCGGCCGAGGGCGAAGAGGAGTGTCTGGCGCTCATCCGGGAGCTGCTGACCTTCCTCCCGCAGAACAATCTCGAAGACCCGCCCATCCGGCCCACGCTCGATCCCGCCGACCGCGTCGACGAACACTTGCAGTCCGTCGTGCCGGAGCAGCCGAACAAGCCGTACGACATCAAGGACCTCATCCGCACGGTGCTCGACGACCACTACTTCTTCGAGGTGCACGCCGACTACGCCCAGAATATCGTCGTCGGCTTCGGCCGGCTCGGCGGGCGGCCCGTCGGCATCGTCGCCAATCAGCCCGCGCACCTCGCCGGCTGCCTCGACATCAACGCCTCGCTCAAGGGCGCCCGGTTCGTCCGCTTCTGCGACTGCTTCAACCTCCCGCTCGTGACGTTCGAGGACGTTCCCGGGTTTCTGCCCGGGACGGCGCAGGAATACGGCGGTATCATCAAGCACGGCGCGAAGCTGCTGTTCGCGTACTGCGAGGCCACGGTGCCGAAGATCACGGTCATCACGCGCAAGGCATACGGCGGTGCGTACTGCGTCATGTCCTCCAAGCACATCCGCGGCGATGCCAACTTCGCCTACCCCACGGCCGAGATCGCCGTGATGGGTCCGGACGGCGCCGTGAACATCCTGTACCGCCGCGAGCTCGAGCAGGCGGGCGACGCGGCGGCCTTCAAGGACGAGAAGACGCGTGAGTACCGCGAGAAGTTCGCCAACCCGTACGTGGGCGCCGAGCGCGGGTACATCGACGAGGTCATCGAGCCCAAGTACACGCGGGCCCGGCTCATCACCATGCTGGATCTCCTGCACACCAAGCGCGACTCGAATCCGCCCAAAAAACACGGCAACATCCCCCTATGAGCCCCCCCTTGGGCGTATGACGCGGGAATGGAAGGCGCAGTTCACGACCTCCTGGGGGGCGCCCGTCCGGCGCGTCTACGGGCCGGACGCCATCGCGATCGACTACGCGCGCGACCTCGGCGACCCGGGCGCGTTCCCCTATACGCGCGGCGTGCATCCCACGATGTACCGCGGGCGGCTCTGGACGATGCGCCAGTACGCGGGCTTCGGCAGCGCCGAGGAAACGAACAAGCGGTATCGCTACTTGCTCGAGCAAGGGCAGACGGGGCTGTCCGTGGCGTTCGACCTGCCGACGCAGATGGGATACGACGCCGACGCGCCCGAGGCGTACGGCGAGGTGGGCAAGGTCGGCGTGTCGATCTCGTCGGTCGAGGATATGGCGGCGCTGTTCGACGGCATTCCGCTCCATCGCGCCTCGACCTCGATGACGATCAACGCCACCGCGTCGATCCTCCTCTGCCTCTACATCGCGGTCGCCCAGCGCCAGGGGGTCGCCGTCGACACGCTCGCCGGCACCGTCCAGAACGACATCCTGAAGGAATACATCGCGCGCGGGACCTACATCTACCCGCCCGGCCCGTCCATGCGGCTCATCACCGACATGTTCGCGTTCTGCAAGGACCGGGTGCCGCGCTGGAACACCATCTCCGTGTCGGGCTACCACATCCGGGAGGCCGGGTGCACCGCGGTCCAAGAGGTCGCGTTCACGCTGTCGAACGCGATCGCCTACGTCTCGGCCGCGCTCGAGGCGGGGCTCGGGGTCGACGAGTTCGCCCCCCAGATCTCGTTCTTCTTCAACGCCCACAACAATCTCACGGAGGAAGTCGCGAAGTTCCGCGCGGCGCGGCGGCTCTGGGCGCGGATCATGAAGGACCGCTTCCACGCGCAGGACCCGCGCTCGATGATGCTGCGCTTCCACGCGCAGACCGCGGGCTCGATGCTGACCGCGCAGCAGCCGGAGAACAACGTCGTGCGGGTCACCGTGCAGGCGCTGGCCGCCGTCCTCGGCGGCTGCCAGTCGCTCCACACGAACTCGATGGACGAGGCGCTCGCGCTGCCGTCCGAGCAGGCGGTCCGCGTCGCGCTCCGGACCCAGCAGATCCTCGCCCACGAATCCGGCGTCGCCGACACGGTCGACCCCCTCGGCGGCTCGTACGCGGTCGAGCGGCTGACCGGGGACGTCGAGGGGGAGGCCGAGGCGTACATCGCGAAGATCGACGGGATGGGCGGCTCGATCCACGCGATCCCTTTCATGCAACGGGAGATCCAGGACGCCGCGTACCGGTACCAGATGGAGATCGAGGCGAAGGACCGTATCGTGGTCGGCGTCAACGACTTCGTCGCCGAGGAGCCGCCGGCGTCGAACCTCTTTCGCGTCGATCCGGCCGTCGGGGAGGCGCTCGCCCGGCGGCTTGGCGCCCTGCGCGCGGCGCGCGACCGCGATCGGGCGCTCGCGTGCCTCGACCGGCTCGAATCGGCGGCGCGCGGCCACGCCAACCTCGTTCCGCTGATCCTCGACGCGGTCATCGCCTCGGGGACGCTCGGCGAGATCTGCGATCGGCTGCGGGGTGCGTTCGGCGTCCACCGGCCGTCCGTCACGTTTTGAAGGTACAGCGCGTCCTTGCGCTCGTCGCGCTGTTCCTCGCCGCCGGCCCGGCCCACGCCGGGCTCGCCGATCGGGTCGGCGCCACGTTCGGCCTGATGGAGGCGGAGTTCATCAAGACCTTCCAGCCCATCGAGGGCATCATCGTCGCGGTCGACGGCAAGCGCCTGTACCTCGACCTCACCGGCAAGGACGTGCGGGTCGGGCAGGAGTTCACCGTCTTCCGCAAGGGCGAGGTGTTCCGCCATCCGCTGACGGGCAGGCCGCTCGGCCGGTATGAAGACGTGCTCGGGTACGCTCAGGTGCGCCGCGTCGAGCCGAAGTTCGCGGAAGCGACATTCATCCCGATCGAGGGGAAGCCGGAGCCGCGCCCCGAGGACGGCGCTCGGATC
>QHRS01000029.1 GCA_003221435.1 Candidatus Rokuibacteriota bacterium | reverse complement strand
TTCTCCCACGCGTGGTGGCGGGCGACGACGCGGAAGTGCTCGTCCTCGTCGCCGAGGCTGCCGACCGGGTCGCCGAGCACGTCGGGGTTCAGCTCGAGCGCGCGGTTGGCGGCCATCACGATGACGTTGCCGAGCTGATCGGGCGGCTCGGCGGTGGGGAGCGCAATCACATCGCTGAATTCCGCCCGCAACGTTGCGACCAGCGCGTGCACGAGCGGGTCCTGCCAGCCCACGGTCTCCACGTTGACGACGACGATGCCGCCCGGAGCGAGCCGCGCCTTCGCGGCCGCGAACGCCTCGCGTGTCACGAGGTGGAAGGGAATCTGGGCGCTGCCGTAAACGTCGAACAAGACGACGTCGTACACCTCCCCGCCGCGCTGCAGGTACTGCCGCGCCTCGGCCACGATCACGTGGGCTTGATAGGATTGCAGCCGGAAGAACCTCGTCGCGAGCTCGGGCATCGCCGGATCGATGTCGACCGCATCCACTTGCCAGCCGCGCCCGGCGAACACACCGGCTGCGCCGCCGCCGCCGAGACCGAGCAGCAGCAGGCGGCCGTGAGGCCGCGAAAGGTCGGCTGCGATCTCGGCCGCGAAGACGTAGGGCTGCCGCGGCGACCCGGTCTCGGCGTTCACGATGGTGTGAGCGCCGCCGTCCACGAGCAGGTAGCGGAGTCCGTGGGAATCGACCACGCGCAGCTCGGCGTAGGGGCTCTCGACCCGGGCCAGAACGCCCGGAGTGATGCGCTCGTCTCTGCCGAGCTCGAGCAGCGCCAGCACGACGCCCACGGCGGGGACGACCGTCGGGCGCATGGCCCCCCCCGCTGCGATCCCGGCCGCCACGAACAGGGCGATCGCGACGGCGATCAGCAGCCGGTTGACACCGAGCGCGGGGATCAGCACGAAACCCGTGGCCACGGCGGCGGCCACGCTCGCGAGCGTCGAGACCGCGAAGAAATCGCCGGCCACCCGGCCGACCTCGTCCACGCTGCGCGTCGCGAGCCGGATGGCGTACGGGCCCACCATTCCGAGCAGGACGAGCGGCGGGAAGAAGAGAAGCGTCGCAGCCACCAGCACCGTCGCGCGCAGGCCGAGGGCGGTGGCGGCGTGAACGACGTGCCCGCGCAGCCACGGGATCGCGAGCACCCAGGAAGCTGCGAGCGCAAGCGCAAGCGCGAGGCGCTCGGCACGGGGGTCGCGCTGCGCCCAGCGGCCGCCGAGCGCGTAGCCGGCGGCCAGCGCCGCCAGCGTCACCGCGATCAGCGCGGACCACAGGAAGAGGCTCACGCCGTAGAACGGGCCGAGCACCCGCGTGCCGAGGATCTCGAGCACCAGCACCGCTGCGCCCGAGAGCGACACGACGAGGAAGAGCGCCAGGCGCTTCATTGGCCCGAGTCGGGCATGGCGTGGATCTCGCCGGTCTCATCGATCCGGACCGGCCAGCCCTCGATCGTGCGGGGGACGCGTCGCCCGAGCTCGGGCGTGAGGCGCACGACCATGACCAGGATGCACGCGCGGCCATCGCCGAGCCGTGATTCGGCGGTGCCGACCACGCCCGGGAGCTTCATCAGCTCCGGCGTGTGGGCGGCGAGCACGTCGGAGAGCGGGCGCACGGGCGGCGGGCTCACGGCCTCCTGGCTCGGGCGCGGCCGGCAGCCCGCGAACGGTGCGGACAGGACCAGGGTCGAAGCGAGCACCACCTCGCGCCAGCCACTGCGCGGCCGCCCATTCGGCCGCCCGCCCGGTCGGCAAGCGAATGGCGGCGGCCGGTCCGCGCTTCGGACCCTGCCGCCGCCATCGGATTCGGAGGACGCGTCATGCACGCGACCGCCGCTTCGGAATCTACTGCCCCACCATGCTCGCGCCGAGATGGCTCAGCACGTCGCCGATCGGGTTCGCCACGGCGATGCTGCTGCTGCCGGCATAGAGCAACCCGACGGCATGCGGGTTGGTGGTCACGTCCTGCACCATCAGCGAGCCGGAATCCCCCGAGTTGAGGAACCGGCTGGCCGTGTTGGTCACGAGGATCTGGCCGGTGAAGGTCTTGGTGAAACTGGAGCCTGCGCACTCGGTCTCGTATCCCACGCTGACCGTTGCGTTGAGCGCCGAAATCGAACTGCGCGTGAGCCCGGTCGTGCGGCCGCTCTTCTTGACCGCCTGCCCCACGAAGGCCGCCACGGTCGAGGCCGAGATCGTGCCGACCTCGAGGATCGCGCCGTCGGTGCGCACCATCCCGGCGCGGACCTGTGCGATCGCGCAGTCCACGTTGGGCGTGCTCCCCGGCGGGTAGAGGGTGGAGAGCGACGAGACGTCGGCGACGATGTTCGTGTTCGCGGAGCTGCAGTTGTTGTCCACGAGGCCGGGCTGGTTGACGTCGTCGCCGATCTGCGCGACCCGGCCGTTGCCGCCCGAGACCACGTCGCCCGCGAAAACGTGGCTGTTGCTGAGGATGTACTGCGTGCCGCCCTTGGCCACCAGCGCGCCGAGCGTGCCGCTGCAGCAGAAGCCGTTGGCGATGTCGTTGACGTTGCCGCCCGATGTCCCGAGCTGGATCGGCGGGGTCTGCTTCGCGGTGTGGCTCGAGCCGCCGTGGCCCTTGTAGGCGACGATCTTGCCGGTGATCGCCTCGATCACCCGGTAGCCATCGAGCGTGGCGGGGAGACGGCCCGAGCCCAGCGCGTACTCGGTCAGCACCAAGATCGCCGGGTGGCCCTGATCGTCCGCCGTGGTCGCGGTTCCGACCACGCCGGGTACACCCATCAGGCCGGGTGTGTTCGCCTCTTGCGCACGGAACGCAGCGCGCAGCTCGGAGGCGTTGCTGCACCCGGCGATCGCGGCGACCAACACCGCGAACAGCGCGAGCACCAGCACGGCCATGAACGAACGACGGTGGGACTTCCTCATGCACGACCTCCCGGGTTGGGGGTTGAACCAGGGACTGCAACCCTGCCGGCGCGTGCCGCCAGCCGGGGTAGTCTCCCTCAGAAGCTTTCCTGGAACCAGTGAATTGTGGCGGGCGAATCCGGGTCGCCCGCCTCAGGGCGCCCGGGACCTGCGCCCCGCACTCAGGCCGCCGCCTTCATTCCCATGATTCGGCGCCGGGCGCGGTGCATGCGGGCCATCCAGCGCACGATCCGCCCCTCCCAGCCTTCCCCGGCGCGGACGCGCACCCATCTCGGCGTGACGGGCTCGCCGTCCAGGAAGTGCTCGGGGCGACCCCGGTTCAGCGCCCAGCGCTGGAGCCAGCCGATGCCATCGGGTCGGGCGTAGTCGTCCGCTGCTGCGTACGCGCCGTCCGCGAGCGCTCGCTCGAGCGTGACGAACGTGTACCCGCGGCGCTCCAGCATGTGCGCGAGCGCATCGAAGCGCTCGGCGTTGATCGAGTTCGCGTGGAGCAGCAGGATCTGCCGCACCTCGTAGCCGAGCAGGCGCCGGGACAGGTCCTCGTGGTACGCGAACTTGCTCTCGACGTGGGAGACGAAGGCCTCCGCCACCTGCCGAGCCATGCCGTGACGCCCCAGCTCCACGGCCCGATCGTAGGCCTGTGCGAAGAGGTAGTCCTCCACATCCACCGTCACCGGAGCGATGCTGCAGCCGCGCGCTGCGAGCAGCGCTTCGAGGCGGCGCTTGGTCGCGAGATCGGTCCCGGTGTGCAGGTAAGGATGCCGGAAATAGCGGAGCGCCATGCCCCGCGCGCGGAGCAGCTCCCGAAGCACGGGCTCTCCACGAACCACGTCGGCCTCGAAACGCTCGATGGGCGTCTCGTGCAGGTCGAGGTGGGCGAAGGTGTGGTTGGCCAGCTCCAAGCCGGCGTCGAGCCACTGCCTGAGCATGTCCACCCGGGCGGGATCTGTGACACCGTCCGCGAGAAGGTTCTCCTCGTTCACGAAGCCGACAGCGGGGACGGCGTGCGCCGCGATCGCGTACAGCAGCCGGGTGGTGATCGCGCGATGGCTCGCGACGTCCCAGCGCGTCACCGAGACCACCGGCAGGTCGTCGAACGTCACAGCCACCTCCCGCCCGGCGGCGGGCAGCGCGCGCACGATCATGCGGCCGGTGGAGCGGCTGTGCGTTGGCGATCGATGCTCATCTTCACCACGCGAATCATGTTGAGCTCGACCAGGGTTTTCCCGTGCGTCATGTTCTTGTCGTGGCGCCGCACGTGCAGCGTGACCGCCTCCACGCGCAGGATCGGGACGTTCAGCTCGTTCGCGCGGTTGTACCAGTCGGTGTCCTCGCCGAAGAGCAGGTTCTTGTCGAACAGGCCGACGCGGTCGAACACCCGCTTGCGGTAGACGCCGCCCGCGATGCTGTAGGGGAATGATTCCTTGGGGTTGCCGCGGTATTCGTAGACGCCCGCCGACGGGTCGTACTCCATCACCTGGGAGTACCCACGCGCGACTTCCAGCTCGGGTTGGCGGAGCAGCTCGCCCACGAGCCGCAGCAGCGTGTGCTTCGGCCACAGATCGTCCACGTCGAGGAACGCGACGAAGTCGCCCGATGCGTCGCGGATGCCGCGGTTGCGCGCCGCCGCCGGGCCGTGCTTCCCCTGCTTGAAGTAGTGGACCTCGCACGGCAGCCGCCGCACAGCCGCATCTGTGCCGTCGGTCGAGCCGTCGTCGATGATGATGATCTCGAGCGCCGGGTAATCCTGGGCCAGAACGCTGTTGACGGCCTCGGCGACGAAGCGCTCGCCGTTGTGCACCGGGATGATCACGCTCACCAGCGGCAGGTCCGCCGGCCGCGACGGCGCGCCGTTCTTCTCGGGGCGGCCCGCCCCGTCGGACAGGAACGCGCGCACCGCCCCGGTGAGCCGCTCGCGGTTCCGCCCCAGCTCGATCCGGTACTTGGGAAGCGAGTCGCACAGCGCCGTGAAGAGGCGCAGCGTGTGATCGCCGGCGTAGGGAAGCTGGGACATGGTCGTGAAGCTCGCGGCCTCGCGCACCACCGAGTCCGCCTCCGGCACCAGCTCCGTCTCTTCGCGATCCACCACGCGCGGCACGGCGATCGCCTGGAGCGGCATCTCCTTCCGGAGCTGCGCTTCGAACGCCGGGTGGAGGAAGAGCACCGCCTTCTCGTCCGCCGGAACCTCTTGCTTGCTCAGGTGCGGGCGGAGAGCCGCGAACCGCTCGATGTCCTCGCGGTTGATCTTGGCGGTGGCGTAGAGCCCGTAGACCGTCGGCTTGGGATCGTTGCGGACGATCACGTAGTCGTCGCCCATGAACTGGAAGCCGGCCTCGAGGCAGGCCAGCGCGGTCGAGGACTTCCCCAATCCTCCCTTCCCCACCGCCAGCAGCGCCCGGTCGCCGATCCCGACCGCGGCGGCGTGGACGAGCTGGCAGCCGTTCCGCTCCATCCACCAGTGGAACAAGGTGCGGAGCGGCGAGGCCAGCACCCAGTAGGGCAGCACCGCAGCTTCCGTCACCCAGTAGATGCCGGTGCGCCGCTCGTGGTCGAACAGGTTCACCGAGAAGTCGTGATAGTGGAACGCGGTCTTGATGCGACGGCTGTTGAAGCCCCACAGGTCGCCGCGGTCGCTGAAAGCCTCGCGGTCGCACGGGGGCGGCAGCATGGGCACGTGGGTCGAGGCACTGTCCCACACGCAGAACGTTGCGTCCGGCGTCTCATGTGACTCGATCCGCAGGTGCTCGAGGGCCCGCGTGAAGTACGGCACCAGGCGCTCGCCCGCGAACGTAAGCCTTACCACCGTGCCCGCGATCCGGTAGTCGTGATGCACCTCGCCGACGCGCTCAACGGCCTGACGGAAGCGCTCGTGCACGCTCTCGAAGAACGCGACCTGCTCTTCTTCGGTCTTGGGCTTCTGCGTCATCACGTCCCCAACGCCAGGATCGCAGCGCGGGGACCGGTCCGGTCCTCGCGCAGCGTCAGCATTCCGTTTTCGAGGTGATGGACCCGCTCGACGTGGCGCAGCACGTCGCGGTCGTGGCTGATGATCAGCACGCCAGGGCGGTCCTCCAGGCGCGCGAGCTGGTCGAGCAGGCGGTGGATCGCTGCGGTCTCCAGATGATTGGTCGGCTCGTCGAGGATCAGGAGTCGCGGCCGCCGCAGCAGCGCGCGCGCGATCGCGATGCGCTGCACCTCGCCGCCCGAGAGCAGGATGCCCTCCTCGCCGATCGGCGTGTCGTAGCCCTTGGGCAGCGCGCGGATGAAATCGTCTGCGAGCGCGAGTCGCGCGGCGCGCGTGATCTCCTCCATCGTCGCCTCGGGGTAGCCGTAGGCGATGTTCTCGCGCACGGTGCCGGCGAAGAAGGTGGGGTGCTGCATGACGACGCCGATCCGGCGCCGGAGCTCGACCAGGTCGAGGCGATCGTAGGGCACGCCGTCGGCTGTGAGCTCGCCGCGCTGCGGGCGGTAGAAGCCCAGGATCAAGTAGAGCAGCGTGCTCTTCCCCGCCCCGTTGGGGCCGGCGATGGCTGCGGTCTCTCCCGGGCCGAGATCGAGCCGCACGTCGCGCACGACCGGAGAGCCGCCGTAGCCGAACTCGACGGACTGGAGACGGACGCGACCCGAGAACGGGATCACCTCGCGCCCGCGGTAGGGGCGCGGCTCGCAGCTCATGGCGAAGCGGTGCAGCGTCACCATGGACTCGTTGCCTGCGATCGCCTCGGGGATCGCCCCCACGATCGTCATGACGTGCTGGTTCAGCAGCCCGGCCGCCACCCAGAACGACAGGAATCCGCCAAGCGTCATCTGCCCGGCCGCCACGGCGGCGCCCCCGGCCACCAGGATGACGACACCGCACAGCGTGACGGTGATGGTCTGGAGCTGCCCGTGCACGGCGTACACGAACGCCATGCGCTCGCTCGCGCGCCGCAGCCGGTCCATGTCCGCCCTGCGCCGCTCGGCCTCGCGCGCTTCGAAGGACTGGACGAGCGTCAGGTCCATGTGCTGGAGAACGAACTGGATGCCGTTGCTGAACGTCTCGAACGCGCGCTGAAAGACGAACACCCGCCGCTTCACCAGCCCCCCGGTGGCCCGGATCGAGAGCAGCAGCAACGGCGCCAGCGCCAGCGTCAACAGCAGCAGTCGGGCGTTGAGGAACGCGAGCAGCACGACCAGCACAGCGGCCGAGAAGAGCGCGGGCAGAAGCCGGGCCACCATGGCGTGACTCATCTCATCGAGCCGCTCGGTGTCGAGCACGATGCGCGCGTGGGTGGTGTCCCGGTCGAGGCGGCTGTAGGCGGCGCGCGACAGCATGAACAGCCGCTGGAGCAGGTCTTCGCGCAGGCGGAGCGTCGCCTGCTTGAGCACGCGAACATGGGCGGCGCGCAGCCACAGGGCGATGAGGCTTCCCAGCGCCCGAAGCGCGAAGATTGCGCCGCCGATCTGGATCAGGAGCCCGATGTGCCGCTGCGGGATCACGGCGTCGACCGCGTGGCGGATCAGCAGCAGGACCGGCAGGAGGAGCAGCGCCTGCGCAGCAGCGACCAGCCCATAGAAGAGGAGCACGCCGAGCTTGCCCGGCGAGCAACGCTCGAAGTAACGCCAGGCGTCCAGGTCGAAGACTCGGCGGGACGGGCTGCGCTCGGCGGCGGTCATGGCGCTCCCCCCTGCGCGGAGAGCCCGATGGGCGCGCGTGAGCCGAGCTTACGCGGCTTCACCGGGAAGGAACCGGCGCGGAAACAGCCGCCGCACTCCGCTCCGCAGGCTCGTGATGAGGCGGAGCGTCCTCCGGCGGCCGCGCAGGCGGTAGCGCAGATAGGACGGCGTCTCGGCGATCTGCTGGATCAGGCTCTTGCCGGTCATGAACCGCATGTACTGGACCAGGACCAGCAGGACGTGTCCGGGACGGAGCAGCGGCTGTCCGTCGGCATCCACCGCCAGCACCTTGTACTCCATGCGCTCGATCCCGACCGGCGAAGTTCTGCGAAGCCGCTCGAGCGCGCGGTCCGGGATCGGCGCCCCCATGTTGCGCCTGAGGTAGGCGAGCCCCATGCGCAGGCGCAGCACGACCTGCTGACGGCGCGCCTCGCGCTCCAGCGCGGTCCAGTCGATCGCGCCCTCGGATGCGCGCAGGATGGCCATGGCGTCGGCGACCCAGCGCACGGTGGGCTCCGCGTTCCAGCGCATGCCGTGGACGATCGCGTGGAGCAGGGCGTCCGTGGGACCGAGCGCGCGCGAGGATACGTCCAGGATCCGGATCGGAACCGCCCGCTTCCAGAAACCCTCGTCGGCCGAGCGGTGGACGCACTCAGCCAGCACGTGCCAGTGAAGATCGAGCCCTTCGCCCTTGTCGTTCTCCATCCGCACCGAATGCTGATAGCGAATCAGATCCTGGACCCGCGGGCGCGCCGGCCGCCAACCGAGACGCCCGAGATGCGCGACGGCCGCCGCCGCCCGATTGACCGGCACCAGCAGGTCGATGTCCCCCATCGGGCGCACGCCGGTGTCCCGGTAGTACGCGACCGAAGCTGCCGCGCCCTTCAGGACGATCGTCGGGATCCCCGCGCCCTCCAGCTCACGGATCACGCCGGCCGCCCGGTAGAACAGGTGCTGGTTCGAGCACCACCAGTATCGGTAGATGCCCTTGAGTCGCGGCATGAGCGGCTCGTCCGCTCCTTGCGCGAGCAAGTTCTTGTACACGAGCGCCAGCAGCCGGAACGATCCGTGGTCCAGCTCGCTCTCGATGAGGTCGTGGCTGGCCTTCCACGCGTCCCATGCCTCGAGCGCGCGGCGGCCCGACGTCACAGCGGCCCGGAGCAGCAGCTCCTGGCCGGGCGTGGGCCACAGGGCCTGCAAGGTGGTGCGCGGGGCCGTCATCGCCATGCGGCCCCGGCCTCCGCGAAGCTGCGCGCGCCCATCCGTCCGCTCACGCCATGCCCTCCTGCGCAGCTGCCGCGCGCCGCCGGTCGAGCGCCGCCTTGACCACCTTCAAGTAGTCTTGCCGGGCGTCCTTGCGTACCACGCCATGATTCAGCAGGTGGAGACGCCGCCTCAGCACCAGCTGGGGCACGGTCGCGAACCGGAGCCCAGCCGCCTCGGAGCGCAGGATCCAGTCCGTGAACTCCCCGCTCTCGAGCCGCGGCGAGAACTCCCCCACGCGCTCGAACTCCGAGCGCCGCACCAGCACCGAGCCGCACATCCGGGCCGGCACCGGGTCGGGCGAGAAACGAAAGCCGTGCCGGGCGCCGTCGGGCAGGTCGGGACTCACGAACTGCTCCATGAGACCCACGGTCATCGACAGCGATGGATCCCGCTCGAGCGGCGCAATCAGCGCCCCCAGCGCGTGCTCGGTCCAGAGATCGTCGGCGTCGATGAACGCGAGCAACGTTCCGGTCGCGAGCGCCGCCCCCAGGTTGCGCGCGCGAGCTGCGCCGCCGTGGGGCTGGCGGGCGTACCGAACCTGCGCGCCGAAGGCGGCCACGACCTCGCGGCTCCCGTCGGTCGAGCCGTCGTCGACCACGATGATCTCGGTCGGACCAACTTCCTGCCGCATCACGCTGCGGATCGTGTCCGCGAGGTAGCGCTCGCCGTTGTAGCAGGGAATGACGACGCTTACGCGAATGCAGCTGCGCGGTGGATTCTGCGGGACGCCGCTCATCGAGGTTCCGGGCCTTGCGTTCCTAAGCGGAGGGTGACGGGACCGAGGTGTCGGATTCCGCCCTCGGCGCCGGCCAACCGGCCGCCTCGACATCGTGGATCGGGTCGAGGGCCAGCATGTCCTGCATGTCGCGGTACGACTGAAGGCCCGGAGCGCGGAAGGGACGCTTGGCGGGCGGAGCTGCGCGCCGCTGCGGGGCGCGGTCACTCGCCGGCTCCTCCCGCAGCACCAGCTCCTCGGCGATCAGCAGCTCGATGAACGACTCGGTCGCGGCTTCGATCTCCGCGGGGCTCGCGTCGAACTGCGCCGCGAGCGCTTCCTGCATCTCGGACACCGTGCAGCGCGATTCGATGAGGTCCCATAGCGTCGCACCTACCTCGTCCGTCGTGTAGTAGGCGCCCTTTTCCATGTGCACGAGAATCAGCTCTCCATCGATGTTCTCGTAGATCACCTGCGGGTTGTTCACTCGATAGACGTCGTGCGCCTTCATGATTGCGATCTCCAACCTCACCTTTCCGACCACTCCGATCCGATTCGTCACATCACGCCCCGGGTTGGGTCCTTCGACCCGCCCCCGCGGGTGACAACGGCCGGAGCGGACCACGCTTCGCTTTCGCATCGATTCGCGGTTTGGCCCGTTCCAGCGCGGGGAAATCGTGACGGGCCGCGCAGACGAGCGTCGGCCGACACGAATTCCCAATCGCCACGTACGCACGGGCTGTGCCGTCCGACCGATCCATTCCCCTGCGACGAGTACCGGTGCCAAGCCGCAGCTTTCCCGGCGGCTCGCGTCCTCGAGCGTGAGGCGCGCGCCAACATCGGGTCGGTGCGCCGGCGCCAGGGTGGTGCAGGGGCGACCGTGGACTTCATGTTCCCGTGTGACCGAGGCGCGAATACAAATTGCATATGACTTCCATCAAAGCTTGGCACGACGGCCGACGACTCGAGACGCTCGTCCCGAGCGGAGCCGGAGGCTCCACGCGCGCCGCGGAAGCCCCGAGCCGCTCCACCGGAGCCGTTCGAGTGGTGGGTCCCCTCCCCCAATTCCGGCCGAGATTCGGGTCACTTGCCACGCGCGGGCCCCATTGTGGCCGCTCCGGACGCGGGTTCCTGCGCTCGCTCGTGCGCGCGATCCAATGAAACGGACGGGCCCCGTCGGGCTCGCCGCGCACGCCGGAGCGCGGCGCGGGGAGCCCGGCCGCCCGCGGTGGTACGCCATCTGACCGCACGCCGCGGACGCCGCCGAGGCGGCGAGGCCGTGCGTGAGTCCGGGCGCGACGCCACACTAGTTCTGATCATTGGCATGAGATTGGCATCGAGCCTCAATGCGAAATGACGTCATGGTGACCGGGCGTCATACTTGCGACGGCCGGCACGGCCGCGAAAACTCATCCCGGTCTCCTGAACGCTGAGCTCTCCCACCGGGAACGATGGCAGTCGGTCCCGACCATGGAACCCCAAGTGACCCACCCCTTTCGTTCGCAGCACGCGCGATCCCGTCGTTCGACCGCGGGACGGACGCGCCGCTTCCCGGCCCGGGCGGCCTCGAGATTCACGAGCCTGGCCGTCCTGTGCTTGCTGGCGGCCGCCGGGACGCCGCACGGCGCAGTCGCAGGTCCGGTCTCCGTCAATCCCGGGCTCGACCTCGAAGTGCGTCAGGATCAGCTGCCGAACACGAATTCCTCCGATGAGGGTTGGATCGCGCGGCTCTCGCCCCGGCTCGCGTTGGCGCGCATGGGCGTGGGGAACAGCCTCGAGATCATGGGCGTCCGGAGCTTCGACTCGAACCAGCGGGTGTCGGGCCCGGTCTGGGTGGGCGACGAAGCGGCGATGCGCTTCATCGCGTCCCCGGCGCCGCACTCGTATCTCTCGGCGAACGCGGGATACGTGAGCTCGCGGGATCCGCTCGAGAACAAGGCTGCGATCCCCGTGACCTTCTCCGAGAGCGCGATCTCCACCGGAGGCGCGAATCTCGAGCTGTGGCGGCTCGAGACCCGGTACGATGTGCGCTCGCACACCTACGAGTCGCCGGGGCACCTCGACGGCCTCTCGCAGAATTGGGAGGCGACCGCGATCCCGTTCCGGCGCCCCGACACGCAAGGGACACTGAGCGCCCGCGGCCGGGACGTGAGAATCGACCATGGGCCCGTGCTCAACACCACGGCGCTGACGGCCGGCATGCGCCGCACCCACTTCGCGGGGCTCTCGAGCGAAATCGAGGTGGGTGCAGCTGCGACTCGGGACCCGGTCCATACGACGAACTCGTGGGACCTGGCGGTGGTCGCGGGGGCCACCGCCGAGCGGGGAGCGCTGCGGCAGCCGTTCGATCTGCGCTTCCGGTTCATGCGGGAAGTTGCAACCACGGGGTTCGCCGAGGCCTCCGTGCCCGCACGTCGCCGCCGCTTCGCGGTTCGGTGGGAGCAGGACCTCGGGGCCGAGGGCGGCCGCTTTCACGATGCCACGCTTTCCAAGTATCTGACGTTCGAGGCGCGGGACACGCTGATGAGCGCCTACGTCCTCACCGTCGAGGGCAGCTTCGGGCAGACCCGCTCGTTCTTCCAGAACAGCTCCTGGCTCCGCACGAACCGGGTGTGGGCGAGCCTGTCGCGAAGCGTTCTCCCGTGGCTGTGGGCAGGTTTGGACTATTCATTTGTGAACCAGGACGGCGATCCGAGCGCGCCCTCCTGGGAGTTTCAGCGCAACCGGGTGGGCCTCCGGCTCACCATGGGGGCGCAGTGATGCCGGCGGCGAAGTCGCCGGCAGACCCCCTGCTTCGATTTCTGAAGCGTCCTGGAGCGAGGTAAAGACTCATGTCGAGTGCGAAGCGGTTCATTCTCCTGACGGTTCTGGCGTCGGCGCTGCTCTTGCGGGTGGCGTCCGCGGATCCGTCTGTGACGTCAGCGACGCCGGTGGTGCTGGGGGACGTCCTCCAGGTCACGGTCTTCGCGGGGGGCGAGAAGCAGGAAGACTTCACGGCCACCGTCGTGTCGTCTGGAACGATCACGTGCCCGTTGCTGGGCGAAACCAAGGTCGCGGGCTGGACCACCGATGAGATCGCGAGGCAGCTGCGGGCGACGCTGGCGCGCGACTACTTCGTGGATCCGCAGGTTCTGGTGGCTGTGAAGGAGCACGGGGGGCAGGTGTTCGTGACCGGCGAGGTGCGTCAACCCGGCGCCTACGGCGTCCGGGACGGCCTCACGGTCCTGCACGCGTGCCTGCAGGCCGGGGGCTTCACCGACTTCGCAGCGCTGCACTCGGTGAGGCTCACGCGGGTCGTGGACGGCCAGTCCCGGACCGCGATGATCGACCTATTGAAAGTTCGGCAGGGCAAGGAGCCGGATCCCCTGCTGGCGAGCGGTGACCGCCTGGAAATTCCCCGGCGGCGTTTCTAGTGGACCATCGGGAACCGGACGAAACGGAGGCAGATCTGTCGTGATGTTCCAACCACCGGATTTTGAGCTCAAGTTCTACACCTTGCTGCTGCGCCGCAGGCTTCGCCTGATCCTGGGCACGCTGGCCGGCTGTGTCCTGGCGGCGCTGCTCCTGAACATGCTGACGGAGCCGGTGTACCGCGCAACCACCCGCATCGAGGTCCGCAAGGAGGCCGACCGGTCGCCGCTCACGGGTGAGGCGATCGCGAACTACGGATGGAACTCGGACAACGTCGCGCTCTACACCGCTGCGGAGTTGATCACGAACCGCGCCCTGCTCAAGGACGTCGTGCAGGCTCTGCGCGCCAGCGGCAATCTCCAGACCGAGCCGCCGCGGACCAACGGGATGCGATCGCTGTTCGTCCGGATGTTCGGTCATGGGCGGGCGGGCGTCGCGAGCGCGACCGAGTCGGGCGCTGCGGGCCCGCGCACCGACGCGGAAGTGAGCGCCGACATCGACTGGCTGCTGGGGATCACCCAGGTCAAGCCGATCAACGACACGCGTCTCGTCCAGATCCAGGTGGACCACTGGGTGCCGAGCGTCGCCAAGGCGATCGCGGACACCCTCGCGCACCGGTTCGTCGCCTACGAGGCGAACAAGCGGTCGGTCGCCGACATGGGTCGCCAGGAGTTCCTGAACCGCCAGCTCAAGGAGCTGCGGGGCGAGATCGAGGGCTCGGAGCGCGTGCTGTACAGCTCGCACGAGCTGGGCCTCAATGCGCTGGAAGGCAAGCTCAGGCAGCAGAACGAAACCCTGGGCCGCATGAACGAGGCGTACATCACCGCCAAGACCGAGCGTCTCGCGGTCGAAGCGCGGATGAAGCTGGTGCGGTCGGTCCTCCGGGACACCCTGATGGCGTGGGACGAGCTGCCGGTGCAGAACGAGACCCTGCAGGGCTTGTGGCGCGACCTGCTCCAGACCCGCACCGAGTTGGCCCGGGCGCGCGAGGTCTACCGGCCCAAGCATCCCAAGCTGATGATCCTGGAGAGCCAGCTCCAGTCGCTGCAGGACAACATCCGGGCGGAGCTGCACAAGGCGGTGGGGGCGCTGGAGAGCGAATACGCGATGCTCCAGGGTCGCGAGAGCGGCCTGCAGGCCTCCCTGAGCCAGACCGAGAGGGAGCTGCGCACGACCGACGACAAGGCCGGCAAGTACACGGCGCTCGAGAGCGAGCTCAAGTCGAAGCGCGACATCTACGCGCTGTTGATCGCGAAGGCTCAGGAGCTCGAGATCAGCGGCGATGTCCAGCAGGCGCTTGTGACGGTGGTGGAGCAGGCGACGTTGGAATCGAGTCCGGTGCGTCCGCGGCCGGCGTTGAACGTGGCGATGGGCCTGATCGTGGGCCTGACGGCCGGGATCGGCCTCGCGCTTCTGCTCGAGTTCATGCGGCGCACCATCAAGACGCCGAAAGACCTCACGGACGTGCTCCACCTCCCCATTCTCGGCATGATCCCGAGGAGCCAATCATGAGCATCCTGGAAAAACCACATCGCATCGCGGTCACGAACGAATCCCCCATGAAGCCGATGCCGTCGCTCCGCGCCGGCGATTCGCCGAGGCCGAAGGCGACGAATCGCATGGAGAGCGACCCGTACGAGCCGCTGGCGGGAGAAGTGCTGCGGCTGGTGGCCGAAGGCAAGCGCAGGCTGCTGATCACGAGCAGTGGAGCCGGCGAAGGCAAGTCCACCGTCACCGCCCGGCTCGGCCGCGCGCTGGCGAGGAGCGGCAACCTCAGCGTGGTGCTGGTCGACACCGACCAGATGCGGCCGACGCTGCACTCTCTGTTCGGCCTCGAGAACCAGCGCGGGCTGGGAGAGCTGCTCGAGGAGATCTACCGCTTCGACCCGAGCAAGGAAGACCCGCAGCAGTTCGGCCTCGGAGACTGGCTGGAGCTGCTGGCGGTCGAAGGCCGGAGCGGGCGGCTGACGGTCGCCCAGGACGATCAGGCGTTCGCGATCATGCTGCAGAAGGGCGCGGTGGTCAGCATCCTCCAGGACCAGCCGCCCGAGGACCGGCGGCTCGGGCAGCTGCTGGCGAACCAGGGTCAGCTGGGTGCCGAGCGACTCGAGACCGCGCTGCGCACCCAGCGGGAGGTGCAGCGCCCGCTCGGTGACATCCTCCTGAGTCTCGGACTCGCCGAGTACGAGGCGGTTCGCAACGCTTTGCGCACGCAGTTCGACGAGCGGCTCCGCAGCATCATGATGCTGCGTCGCCCGAAGTGCGCGTTCATCGAGGCGGCCGAGGACTCCCTCTCCGCCTACGCGAGCCGGCACATGGCATACTCGGACGGCACCGGAATCGACCCGCACGTGCGCGGCAAGTTCGGCACGTTTCTCAAGCAGCCGTTCCTGACCAGCCAGATGAGCGCCTTCCTGAGGGATACCGACCAGGAGAAGCTGAAGGTGCTGGTGGCCGGCACCCGGACGACCAACTTCCGGGAGAGCAGCCCGGCCGCTGCGTTCAAGGGGTTGCTCAACCATCTGAGCGCCATGTTCGACGTGGTGCTCGTCGACTCGCCACCCGTGGCGGTCGCGAGCCCGGCCGAGGCCCTCGGACGGCTCATGGACGGGGTGCTGATGGTGGTGAAGGCCGAGGGGTACGATGTGCAGATCATCCAGCGAGCCAAGGAGCAGCTGCAGAAGAACGGATCCCAGATCCTGGGCGCGATCCTGACCCAGGCTCGGATGGACCTGGCGGACCCGCTCTACTACTACTACGGCGCGTACACGCGCCGCTGAACGTGAGAGCTGGTCCAAGGAGGAAGAGGACGACATGACAACGCCGAAGGCGCTTCGAACCCGCGAGCAGTTCCTGCCATTTGCCGCCCCGCTCGTGGGGCAGGAAGAGGTGGACGCCGTCGTCGAGTGCGTACGGTCGGGCTGGCTGACGACTGGTTTCAAGGTGAAGGAATTCGAGAAGGCGTTCGCCGAGGCCATCGGGTGCCGCCACGCACTGGCGGTCAACTCGTGCACGGCGGCGCTTCACCTCGCGCTGGAGGCGATCGGGGTGGGTCCCGGGGACGAGGTGATCACGAGCCCCATGACCTTCACTGCGACCGCGGCCGTGGTGGAGCACATGGGCGCGCGTCCGACGTTCGTGGACTGCGAGCCCGACACGCTCAATCTCGACGCGCGCGCGCTGGAGAAGAGCATCACCCCGCGGACGAAGGCCGTTCTGCCGGTCCACTTCGCCGGGCAGGCGTGCGACATGGACGCCATCCTCGAGATCGCGAGACGGCGCGGGATCAAGGTGATCGAGGATGCCGCCCATGCCATCCCGACCCGTTACAAGGGACGCCTGATCGGGACGATCGGTGACATCACCTGTTTCAGCTTCTACGCCACGAAGAACGTGACGACCGGCGAAGGGGGCATGGTCGCGACCGATGACGACGGATACGCGCAGCGTGTCCGGCTCATGCACCTCCACGGGATGAGCCGGGACGCATGGAAGCGCTACCAGGAGGGGGGCTCCTGGTCCTACGAGATCCTCGCGCCGGGGTTCAAGTACAACCTGTCCGACGTGGCCGCCGCGATCGGCATCCCCCAGCTCAGGCGCTGCGACGAATTCCACGCCCGGCGCAGCTTGATCGCGCGGCGTTACCACGAGGCGTTCGCCGGGCTCGACGGGCTCCGCGTGCCGGCGGTTGCCGACGAGTTCAGCCACGCCTGGCACCTCTACGTCATCCAGCTCGAGCTGGACGCGCTGCGGATCGATCGCGACGAGTTCATCCGCGAGCTGGGCCGCAGGAAGATCGGCGTCTCGGTCCACTTCATCCCGCTTCACATCCAGCCCTACTACCGTGATCGGTACGGCTACGCGGCCGGGGACCTGCCGAACGCCTTCGGTGCGTTTCAACGCATCATCTCGTTGCCGATCTACGCGAAGATGACCGACGAAGACGTCGAGGACGTGATCGCCGCGGTCCTGGACACGGTGGAGTCCTTCCGCCGATGAAGAGGGTGCTGGACTTCCTGCTGTCGGCAGCGGGCCTGATCCTGCTCGCCCCGATCTTCCTGATCGCGGCCGTCGCGGTCCGGCTCGACAGCCCGGGCCCCGTGTTCTTCCGCCAGCGGCGCATGGGGCGGTACCTCAGGCCGTTCCCCATGTTCAAGTTCCGCACCATGGTCCACAACGCCGCGGAGATCGGCCCTGGGATCACGGTGGGCCGCGACCCGCGAATCACGCGCGTCGGACACTTCCTGCGGCAGACCAAGATCGACGAGCTGCCTCAGCTCTGGAACGTCCTGTGCGGAGACATGAGCCTGGTCGGCTCGCGGCCCGAGCTCGAGCAGTACGTCATGATGTACGCGCAGGACTATCGCTCGATCCTCAAGGCACGCCCCGGGATCACGGACGTCGCGTCCATCGTCTACCGGGACGAGTCCGACCTCCTGGCCCAGAGCGGGGATCCGGAGGAGACCTACGTCCACGTCGTCCTTCCGGACAAGATCCGGATGGCGCGGCACTACACCCGCGATGCCTCCCTGCTGAACGACCTCAGGCTGATCACGGCCACGCTGGTTTTCCTGATCTATCCCGACAAGGCGTTCGACCGGCTGCTGGCCGCGATGGGTCGTCACCGGGTCGCGATCACCGCCGCCCTGCAGGCGATGCTGTTCGCGGCCGCGAATGTGGCAGCGTTCGCGCTGCGTTTCGACGGAACGGTGCCGGCGACCGAGTTCCGGATGTTCCTGCATACGGTGGGCCTCGTCGTCGTGATCCGGATGATCTGGGCCCAGGCCTTCGGTCTGTTCCGCAGCGTGTGGAGGTTCACCGGCGTGCGCGACCTGGAGAGCATCCTGGCGACCACGACGCTCAGCTCGCTCACCATCCTGCTGGGGGTCGCGACGATCCACGCCTTCTCCCCCTACTCGCGAGCGGTGATCGTGCTCGACTGGGTGTTGTGCAACTGCTTGCTCGGCGGGATCCGGATCCTGCGTCGCTTCCACGAGACCGTCAAGAACGCGGCGCTGCTGCGGAAGAAGGTTCTGGTCGTGGGCTGCGGGGATTCGACGGAGCCCGTGCTGCGCGACATCGCGAACAACCGATTCAAGGACTACCGGGTGATCGGCCTCGTGAACGGCGACCCGAACCTCAAGGGCATGCGGATCCACAACGTGCCGGTGCTCGGCACCCGCGACGAGCTGGAGAGGATCCTCCAGGAGTGCGATCCCGACGAGGTCATCATCGCCTGCTCGTCGGGCCCGGGCGACCGGCGCGAGGAGATCGTGGACAGCTGCCGAAAGTCGGGCAAGCCGTTCCGCATCGTGCCGGACCTCCGCGACGTGCTGATCGGCCGGGAGATTCCCGAGCTGACCCGAAGCTTCGAGGCCGACGACCTGCTGTTCCGCGAGCCGATCCGCTCGGACGGAACCGATCTCGCGACGCAGTTCGCGAACCGCCCGGTGATGATCACGGGCGCCGGCGGCTCGATCGGCTCCGAGATCACCCGTCAGATCGCGGCGTGCCACCCCTCGCGCGTGATCCTGTTCGAGAAGCACGAGAACAGCCTCTACGAGATCGAGCGCGCGCTCCGCCTGGCCGGCTATGGCTCCGAAATCGAGCCGGTGATCGGCGACGTCACGGACGCGCAGCGGGTGGACAAGGTCATGGCGAAGTTCCAGCCCGAGTTCGTCTTCCATGCCGCGGCCTACAAGCACGTCCCCATGATGGAGCGCAACGCCCGCGAGGCGTACAAGACCAACGTGCTCGGGACACGGACCGTGGCCGAAGCCGCGATCCGTCACGGGGCCGGACACTTCGTGCTGATCTCCACCGACAAGGCGGTCGAGCCGGTGAGCGTGATGGGGATGACCAAGCGCATCGCCGAGCTCGCCGTGCAAGGCCTGCAGAACGGCGGCGGCACGCGCCTGTGCACGGTGCGCTTCGGGAACGTGCTCGAGAGCAGCGGGAGCGTGATCCCCCTGTTCCGCGAGCAGATCGAGCGGGGCGGGCCGGTGACGGTGACGCACCCCGATGCCACCCGCCTGTTCATGACCATCCCCGAAGCGGTCCAGCTGATCCTGCACGCGGCAACGTTGGGGAAGGGCGGCGAGGTCTTCGTCCTCGACATGGGCAAGCCGGTCCGGATCCTGGACATGGCTCACGCGCTGATCCGGCTCTACGGGTTCCGGCCGGGCCGGGACATCCGGATCGTGTTCACGGGCCTCCGGCCGGGCGAGAAGCTCTACGAGAAGCTCTTCAACGACAACGAGCAGATCTGGAAGACCACGCATCCCAAGATCCTCATGGCCACGACCGGCGCTCCCGAAGAGGAGAAGCACGAGGAGGTCCGCAACCTGACCCGCGCGGTCGCCGCCGCGACCCGCATCAACACCCTGGCGGACGTCGGGCTCCTGCCCGAGGTGCCCGTCTGAGCGAGCCCAAAGGCCCGATGGGCGATGTGGCGAGCCGGATCCCCGCGCGGAATGTACGCGGCGTGGATGGCTGGGGGATCTACCTGGCCTTCGTCGTCGCGCTCGCGCCTCTGGCCGTGCCGATCGGCGACTACCAGGTGGCGATCCTGGACGCCTTCAGCGCAGTCGCCCTCGCGGCCTTCGCGATCGGGGTCCTGTCCCGGCGGATCGAGCCGCGGGCTCCGTTCCTGGCCGCAGCTTTCGTGATCGCGACCGGCAGCCTGATCGCGGTCGTGAACGCGGAGTCGGTGCCGGCCGCCGCCGTGGCCCTGGTCCAGGACGCCTACCTCTACGTCTGGTTCATCATGCTGGTGAGCGTGATGAGGCTGCGGGGCGATCTGGTGGGCTTGAGGATGGGATGGGTGGCCATGGCGTGCATCGTGGCGATCGTGGCGCTCGTGGGCGTCATGCACAAGGGGAACGCGACGATCGCGGGGATCGTGGGCCCCAAGGGCGCGCGCGCCACCGGCACGTTCACCGACCCCAACATGTGCGCCGACTACCTGGGCATGAGCCTGTTCATCGCCCTCAGCCTGAGCGGACACGTCGGCCGGTTGCTGCGCTGGGGAGCGGTCGCGCTCCTGTTCACGGCGATCGTGGCCACGAAGTCCAATGGCGGAGCGCTCTCGTTGATGGTCGGCCTCCTGGTGTGGGCGGTGGTGCGGGCGCGGACTCGGCGCCTCCCGCTCCCCGTGCTCGCCGGTGCAGCTTTGCTCGCCGTGAGCGTCGTGCTCTCGGCTTGGTGGATGGCGGCCGGCTTCGGCGTAGCGGACCAACAGCTCAAGGGGTTCGAGGCCAGGAGCTTCCTGGCCCGGGCCGGACACAGCTCGGAGGGCCGGCTCAAGATCTGGCGCCAGCTCGAGCAGACACTCCAGAAGTCGCCGCTCGGCATCGGCCCCGGCAACAGCCGCTGGGTGGCACTGACCGTCGAAGGGCGCGAGCGCCCTCACTCGATGTACTCGAAAGAGGCCCACAACGACTACCTGGCCTACGCGATCGAGCGCGGTCCGCTGGGCCTCCTCGCCCTGCTCTTCCTGTTGTGGCAGGCCTTCGCCAAGGTGAGGTTCCTGTGGAAGCGCAGGTCGCGCTCCGCAGCTGCCGACCGCTCGGCCGGCGCGCTGGCGGCGGCGCTGGCGGGCGCGCTCGCATGCTCGGCCGTGCATTCGCTCACCATCGAACGCCTGCACTTCCGGCACTACTGGCTGCTGTTGGCGATGGTGTGCGCCCTGGCGGAAACCGCGCGGCCCCTCGCAGCCCGACGGAGCGCCACCGCGCCGGAGTCGGAGAAGACCGCGCCGCCTCTTGCCCTCGCCCGGGCATGAGCGGGCCCGCGACGATTCCGGAGAAGCGGCTGTGAGCCGCGCAGCCCGGGAGACCGGGCAGGAGAGCGAGACGACGGATCGGCCCGCGACCGTGATTGGTCGCGGGTTTTCTTTCCGCCTCGGCGCCCAGGCGTTGAGCGCGCTCGTCAACGTGGCCGGCATGGTGCTGCTGGGGGGATACCTGGCGGCGTCCGGGTACGGCCAGTACGCGTTCTACTACGCGCTGGTGCCGCTCGTCGCGGCGCTCAGCGACCTGGGCGTGGGGGCGATCGTCACGCGCGAGGTGGCGCGAGACCAGGCGCTCGGCGCCCGCACCCTGGGCGACGCCATCCTCGTGAAGGGCGTTGTGTCGGCCGCCTTGCTCCTGATCGTGACCGTGAGCGCGCCCCGGCTGCTGGACCGTCAGCCTGCCCTCCTGATGATCCTCGTGACGGCGGCCGGGCTGATCGACATCAGCCAGGACATTGGCGTTTGGTTCTTCCGCGCGCACGACCGGCAGGATCTGGAGGGGCTGACGCTGCTCGCCGGACAGGGGCTGTGGCTCGCGGGGATCGGGCTGTGCGCGGGCCTGAGGCTGCCGGTGGCGTTCGCGATCGGCGTTTCGACGCTGGCCTTCGCACTGCGCGCCCTGCTGGCCGCGGTGATCCTGTCGCGTGGACTGTACCTTCCGGTGTTCGCGCCCGAAGCGCGCCGCCTCAAATCCCTGGTGGCGGAGGGGCTGCCGTTCGGGCTCGCGATGTTCACGGTGGTGCTCTACGGGCGCGTGGGGGTTCTCCTCCTCAAGTGGCTGGCGAACGACAGCGCGGTGGCCTACTTCAACGTCGGCTACATGCTGTCGCAGCCGCTGGGCTTCATCTCATCTGCGCTCAGCATCTCGGCCTTCCCCTCGATCGCGCGCCGCGCGCAGAACGGGTCGCGTGGGATGGGCGATGTGCTGCGCAAGACCATCAAGTACCAGCTCGTGATGGCCGTGCCCATCGCGGTCGGGCTGTCGCTGCTGGCGGAGCGCGTGATCCCGTTCCTGTTCCGGCACGGAGATTTCCACGCGGCCGGCGGAGCGCTGCGGATCCTGAGCCTCGGGCTTCCGCTGATCTTCCTCAACCTGACGTCGCGCTACGTACTCACCGCCATGAACGCTCAGCGTTCGTATCTCGTCGCCATCGTGATCGGGCTCGCGGTCAACCTCGCGCTGAGCGCGGCCCTCGCCCGTCCGCTCGGGGCCGTCGGGGCGTGCGTGGGCCTGCTGGGAGGCGAGCTGGCGGTGTTCCTCGCATGCCAGAGGATCCTCGGCCGCTTCGTAGGGATCACGACGATCGTCGCTGAGATGGCGAAGCCCGCACTCGCCGGCGTCGTGATGGGGCTGGCCGTGATCGCGCTGCGCCCGGCAAACCTGCTGCTGGTCCCCTTCGTGGGGGCCCTGGCCTATGTCGGCATGCTGTTTGCGCTCCGGGTGTTCGGCCGCGACGAGCTCCGGGTGCTGCGTGGCGTGTACGTCTCGTTCAGGCTCCCCGGATCCGCGTTGCTGATGAGGGCGAGAAATCATTCATGAAGCCAGTCGCCACAGCGCCATCCGGCCTCCGTCTGATCGAGGGGGGCGGGGTGGCGGAAGCGAATCGTGCCCCCGCGAACGGATTCGGGTTGCGGGCGGCTCCCGGGGGTATCGCACCCGATGCGCACCTTGCCGCGGGGAAACTCACCCGCGTCGGACTCGGCGAGCGCGTCCCGCCTGCGATCTTCGAGCGGCTGGAGGAGATCGCGCGCCTCCCGTATGTCGAGCGGGTCCTGGCGCTGCCCGACGTCCACTGGAAGGAACAGATGGAGGTCCCTTCGAGCATCTCGATCGCGACCCGCAACGTCGTGGTTCCCGAGTTCACATCGGCGGCCGTCAACGACGGGATGGGCGTCGTGCGCACCAGCCTGCGGGAGAGCGACGTCACGCCGGAGCGGATGGCCCGGTTCTTCACCGGGATCAACGCCCATTCCGCCGCCCATTTCTTCGATACCAACCGCTACAGCATCTCGAGCGATGAGCTGCGGCGGGCTGTGACAGCTGGCGCAGCTGGGCTCGTGCCCCGCTACGGCCTGCCGGAATCCGTCCTCGACCGTTTCGAAGACGGCGGCCGCGTCCCGGATCGGGGAGACGGGCCCGTGTCGCTCGGCGAGGTCGTGCCGCTTCCGCTGCTCGCCACCCGCTTCTCCCGATCGGAGATGGGCCTCAACTTCGGCGGGAACCATTTCCTCGAGGTCCAGGTCGTCGACGAGATCCTCGACGCTGAGGTGGCGGCGCGGTGGGGATTCGAGCGCGGCGCGGTCGTGGTCATGTACCACCTGGGTCCGGGCCCGTTCGGCGCGACGCTGCTTCACCACTACTCGCGCCGGCTCAAGCTCCCGGCCTCGCGGGTTCCCATGTTCATGCTCTCGAAGCTGCTGTTTCACTACGTCCAGCGCGCGGGGCGCGGCAACCTCACGCGCAAGTGGGATCTGCATTTCCGCTTCAACCAACGCACCCCCCTCGTGGCGCAGTCGGAAGAAGGACGGCTGCTTCGCGAGGCGCTCGCGATGGCGATCAACTTCGGGTACGGCTACCGCCTGGCGACCCTGCGCGCGATCCTCGATGGACTGCGGGAGAGCATCGCGCCCGACGTCCAGGCCGAGCTGTTCTGTGACATCTCGCACAACGGCGTGTCCGAGCGCCACACCGAATCCGGAATCGAATGCGTGGCCCGACACAACGCGTGCCGCCTCGAAAGCGGCACGCCCACCATCGTGGCCGGCTCGTACGACGTTCCCTCCTACCTCGGCATCGGCTCCGAGCGAATCGACGCGCGGCTGGATTCCTACGATCACGGCGCCGGACACCTGATCGACCGTTACCGCGAGACCGACCGGCTGCCGCCCGCAGCTGGCGTGGTCGAGCGCTTCCGCATGACGCGAGGCCGGGACGCCCGCGTCCTTCGTCACGACCGGGCCCCGGTGCGATCCGCGGACCCGATCGAACGTCTCATGGAGTGCTTCGAACAGCGCCGGATGATGCGCGCGGTCATCCGACTGCGGCCGCTCGGCAACCTCAAGAACTGACGCCCGACCGGATGGGAGTCCTCACCCGACTCCCTGCGCAACCAAGGATTCGCAACCATTCGCCGCAGCTTCATCATTCTGAGCGCCCTCGCGTGCCTCGCCGGGCCGTCGGGCGCGGCCGTGATCTGGGACCCCGATCATCCGAGCACGGGCACCTACTATGTCGACCGCTCGGACCCCGCTTGCTCCAACACGGGGCCAGGCACGGAGGCGCAACCTTATTGCACCATCTCGGCCGCGGTCGGCAACCGGGGCGGCCCGGGAGTCACGATCCTCGTCAAGCCCGGAGTGTACCCCGAGCAGGTCATGCTCAAGTCCGGAGCTCCGAATGCTCCGTTCCAGCTGAGGGCGCTTCCCGGCGTCGTCGTCGACGGTGCCGACCTCTTCTCGGATCCCGCCAAATGGGTGCAGGTCTCCGGGAACGTGTGGCTCGCCCCAGACGTGACCTGGAATCCAGCTCAGGTGTTCGCCGACGGGGCGCGCCTCGCCGCCTCGAACGCGCAGCCGGCCTCGCTCCCCGCCCGCAGCTTCGTCTGGGCACAGGGCGCCGGCCTGTACGTGAACGGCGGCGGAGGCAACCCGGCCACCCACCAGGCCATGGTCGGACACCGCGCCAACGGATTCACGGCCAACCACAGAAGCTGGGCGACGGTCGATGGCTTCACCGTCATGCGCACCGAGGACCGCGGCATCTACCTGTTGGGCTCGTGCGCGAACGTCACGCTGACGCACAACACCGTCCGCTTCGCCAACAAGGCGGGCATCCAGGCCGTGGGCGGACTCGGCCTCATCTTGGGATCGAACGTCGTCTCCGACAACAAGTCCCACGGCATCGCGCTGACCGAAGGGGTCTCGGGGAGCACGCTCGAGGACAACGAGTCGTTTCGCAACGCTAAGTCCCTCCCCAGCGTGGCCGGGATCTATCTTTCGGCCAGTCCGGGAAATACTCTGCGACGCAACCGGCTTCACGACAACCAGGACTGCGGTCTCCACATCGAGTCCGGCTCGAACAACTGCGTCTCGTACCTGAACGCCTCCTGGAACAACGGCGGCAACGGGTATCACATGATCGCCGCCAAGGGCGCGATCCACGTGTGCGATGTCGCGTACGGAAACCGCATGTCCGGCTTCTCGGTCCAGAGCGGCTCGACCGGAGCCCGCATCTACGACTCGATCGCGTCCAACAACGGCCTCCCCACCAACGCGTACGATCTGTGGGTGGACGGCAGCTCCGTCTCCGGGTTCGCCTCCGACTACAACCTGTTCTGGAACTCGACCAGCCAGCCGCCTGTGAGCTACGCCAGCTCGGCCTACTCGTCCGTGTCGGCGTATGGCGCGCAGAGCGGGCAGGATGCGCAGACGCTCCAGGTGGATCCGCGGTTCGTGAACCCGGCCGCGGGAGACTTGCATCTGCAGGCCGGCTCGCCGGCGATCGACAACGCCAGCTCCGGCGTCAACTCGTGGCCCGCGCTGGATGCGGCGGGCAGGCCGCGGGCGGACGATCCGGCGGCCGCCAACGCCGGCACCGGGCCCGTGAAGTACGCCGATCGTGGCGCATTCGAATTCGTTCCGGCCGACCAGGCGCCGCTGGTCTTCGCTCCGGCTTCGGTCTCGATCCCGGAGGGCAGCCCGCTCACGGTCACGGTTTACGCCGCGGACGCTGACGGACAGCCGATCGCATCGCTGGCCGCCGACCTGACAGGGCTCCCGCCGGTCCAGAACGCGGTGTTCACGGTCGGGCCAGCCGACACGACCGGCACACTGAGCTGGACCCCGGGCTACGGCGACGCCGGGACTTACACTGTCACGTTCAGCGTCGCCAACAACTTCTCCAGCTCGACCGCGATGGCGATCACCGTGACCAACACGGACCGCGCGCCGATCGTGGCCACGCCCCCCGCCACGGTCGCCGAGGGAACGCCGCTCACCCTCACGGTCCACGCCGCGGATCCCGACGGCCAGGCCATCATGTCCCTCGCAGCCGACCCCTCGACGCTGCCGAGTGGCGCCACCTTCACCGCCGCGCCGGGAGACACCAGCGGCACGCTGAGCTGGACCCCGGGCTACGGCGACGCCGGGACCTACACCGTCATGTTCACCGCCGTCAACGCGCTCTCCGGCTCCGCCGGCGCCGCGCTCACCGTGACCAACGTGGATCGCGCGCCGGTCGTCACGGCACCCGCCACCGCCGCGGTCGCCGAGGGAACGCCGTCCACGCTCGCGATCCACGCAGCGGATCCGGATGGCGATGCCATCACATCCCCCACCGCCGATCTCTCCGCCCTGCCGAGCGGCGCCACGTTCAGCGCCGGGCCCGACGACACCACCGGCACGCTGAGCTGGACCCCGAGCTACGGCGACTCCGGGACCTACACCGTCACGTTCACCGCCGCCAACGCGCTTTCGGACACATCCAGCACGGTGGTCACCGTGACCAAGGTGGATCGCGTCCCGATCGTCACAGCGCCCGCCGC
>QHRS01000048.1 GCA_003221435.1 Candidatus Rokuibacteriota bacterium | reverse complement strand
GAGCCCCGGGGTAGAGCGCGATCCTCCGCGCTCTACCTGCCGGAGAATGCCGGGTCCCCAACACGAGGGGTTTTTTCTTCGGGAAGGGCGAGTGGGCAGGGTCCGCCTGCACGACGTCAGGCGCGCCTGAGCGCCTCGGGTCGGATCGGCAGCGTGCGGAGCCGCTTGCCCGTCACCGCGAAGACCGCGTTCGTGACCGCGGGCGCGACGCTCGGCACGCCCGGCTCGCCGAGCCCGCCGGGCGCCTCGCCCGAGTCGAGGATGTGCACCTCGACGGGTGGCGCCTCGTTGATCCGGAGCATCGGGTAGTCGTGGAAGTTCGACTGCTGGACGCGGCCGCGGTCGATGGTGATCTCGCCGTACAGCGCGGCGGTGAGGGCGTAGATCGCGCCGCCTTCCATTTGTGCCCTCACCTGATCGGGGTTGACGGCAATGCCACAGTCGATCGCGCAGACGATGCGATGGACACGGAGCCGGCCGTCCGGCGCCACCGACACCTCGGCCACATGGGCCACATAGCTCGCGTACGAGGACGCGACCGCGATGCCGAGCCCGTGGCCCGCCGCCAGCGGCGCGCCCCAATTCGCCTTCGTGGCGGCGAGCTCCAGGACCCCTTTGTGGCGGGGCGACTTCCCGAGGAGGGCGCGACGATACTCGTACGGATCCTTGCCGGCCAGGTGGGCGAGCTCGTCGACGAAGCTCTCGGTGATGAACGCGTTCTGCGACGACGCGACCGACCGCCAGAAGCCGAGCGGAACGCCGAGGTCGCGATTGATCCACTCGACCTGGACATTCGGGATGTCGTAGGGGATGTCGCGCGCGCCCCCGACGGCGGTGGGGTCGATCTCGCCGGGCTTGGCCCGGCCTTTTTGGATGAAGATGCCGGGGCCGACGATCCGGTTCCACCACGCCACCGGCATCCCGCGCGGGTCGAGCGCGGCGCGGAAGACGTTGTAGGTCGCCGGGCGGTAAAACCCGTGGGTCAGGTCATCCTCGCGGGTCCAGACGAGCTTCACCGGCGCGCCGACGGCCTTGGAGGTCTCCACGGCGTCGGTGATAAAGTCCTGCTCGCCGCGCCGGCCGAATCCACCACCGAGCAAGGTCGTGTGGACCGTGACCTTCTCGGGCGGAAGCCCGGTGAGTCGTGCTCCTGTGACCTGCGTGCCGCCGGGATTCTGGGTCGGGGCCCAGATCTCGCAGGCGTCGGGCCTGACGTGGGCGGTGGCGTTCATCGGCTCCATGCAGGCGTGCTCGAGGAACGGCACCTGATAGGTTGCTACGACGACGTTGGCGCTGCTCCCCAGCACGGCATCGGCATCGCCGTCCTTGCGCGCGACCTGGCCCGGCTGCGTGGCAAGCGCCGCGTAGTCACGGATGATCTGGGCGCTGCTCACCTGGGCGAGCGGTCCCTCGTCCCAGGTGATCGTGAGCGCCCTGCGGCCGTTCAGCGCGGCGCCGAAGGTGTCGGCGACAACGGCGACGCCGTTGGTGACCTGAACGACGCGCCTGATGCCGGGCACGCGCATCGCGGCTGTGGCGTCGAAGCTCCGGACCTTGCCGCCGAGCACCGGACAACGCTCGATCGACGCGACGAGCATCCCCGGCACCTTCACGTCGAGCCCGTAGACCGCGGAGCCGTTGACCTTGGAGCGCATGTCGCGGCGGGGGACGCCTTTGCCGATGTAGCGGAACCGATCGGGGGTCTTGAGCGTCGGGTTCTCGGGGACCGGAAGCTCAGCGGCCTTCGCGACCAGCTCTCCGTAGGAGGCCTTGCGCCCGCTCCGCCGATGGACCACCGTGCCCGGCTCGGTCTCAAGTTCCTCGGCGGGCACACCCCACTCTCGTGCCGCCGCCTCGACGAGCATCTGGCGGGCGGCGGCGCCCGCCTTGCGCCACGTCTGGAGGTGATCGCGGATGCCGCGGCTCCCGCCGTAGGACTGGGTCCCCGTGACCGGGTTCGCGTAGAGCTTCGGATTCGCCGGGGCCTGCTCGACCCGGACCTTGCTCCAGTCGGCATCGAGCTCGTCCGCGATGATCATCGGCATCGTGGTGAGCGAACCCTGGCCCATCTCGGGCACCGAGCTGACGATCGTCACGATGCCGTCGCGGTCGATGGTGAGCCACTGGCTCGGCGCCAGCGTCCGGGCGGACTGCGCTGAAGCCGGGTCGGAGGGACCGATCGGAACCCGGAGCCCGAGTCCAAGCCCGGTGCCGAGCGCCAGGCCGCCCTTCAACATTGCGCGTCGACTGAGCGTCGTCTTCATCGCGCTCCTCCCCTCGCCATCGCGGCGGCCTGGTGGATCGCGGCCCGGATCCGCTGATAGGTGCCACAGCGACAGATGTTGCCGGCCATCGCGTCATCGATGTCCGCGTCGGTCGGGTTCGGCGTCCTTGCGAGTAGCGCCGCCGCCGACATGAGCTGGCCGGACTGGCAGTAGCCGCACTGCGCGACGTCGAGCGCGATCCACGCCTGCTGGACGGGGTGGTCGGTCCTGGCCGAGAGGCCCTCGATGGTGATGACGTGCTTGCCATCCGCCGCGGACACCGGCGTCACGCAGGACCGGACGGGGGCGCCGTCGACGTGCACGGTGCAGGCGCCGCAGAGCGCGATGCCACACCCGTACTTGGTGCCGGTGAGGCCCAGGGTTTCCCGCACGAACCACAGAAGCGACGTCTCGGGTGGGACATCGACCCGGTGCGTCGTGCCGTTCACGCTGAGTGAGATCATGCTCGCCTCCCAGTCTCGAAATCGTGGACGCCGCGTCGGCCAGTCGAGCCGGGCGACGCCGCGGCGTCTCGGACGATACACGACCGCTGTTCGCGCGACAAGCGACACGGGCAACAGCGACACGGGCAAAGGCTCGCGGTGCGACCTTGGCTGAGGTGATATGCTGGCGGTGATGCGCCCTCGCCCGGAGATCATGCAGGCGATTCGCGAATTCCAGGACGGCACGTTCCTCGACTGACCCGCGGCATGCCGGGCCGGCTCGATCTCCCAACGCTCGAATCCCTCATCCGCAACGACGCGATCGATACCGTCCTGGCGGTCATCCCCGATGGCTACGGGCGGCTGATGGGCAAGCGCCTGGTCGGCCGCTACTTCCTCGATCACGCGGTCCCAGACGGCGTGCACGCGTGCATGTACCTCTTCACCGTCGACATGGAGATGGAGCCGTTGCCCGGCTTCAAGCTCACCTCGTGGGAGCGCGGCTACGGCGACATGAAGATGGTGCCGGACATGGCCACGCTGCGGGTGATCCCCTGGCTGCCGAAGACCGCGCTCGTCTTCTGCGACGTGTACGGCGAGGACGGTGGCCTCCTCGAGGAGGCGCCGCGCTCGGTCCTGAAGCGCCAGATCGCCCGCGCGGCGTCGCTCGGCTACGTGGTCAAGACGGCCGCGGAGCTGGAGCTCTACTGCTTCCGGGAATCCTTCGAGGACGCCCGCGCCAAGCGTTACCAGAACTTGACGCCGGTGGCGGGCTATCTCGAGGACTATCACATCTTGCAGACGACGAAGGAGGAGCCGCTCATCCGGGCGATCCGGAACGGCATGGAGGGCGCGGACGTGCCCGTCGAGACCTCCAAGGGCGAGTGGGGACGGGGCCAGGAGGAGATCAACCTCGCCTACGCCGAGGCCCTCGAGATGGCGGACCGCACCGCGCTCTACAAACACGGAGCGAAAGAGATCGCGCATCTCCAGGGCTGCTCGGTGACCTTCATGGCGAAGTACGACATGGGCGCCGCGGGCTCGTCCTTCCACGTGCACTCGTCGCTGTGGGATCGGACGGGCCGGAAGGCGCTCTTCGCGCCCCCCGGTCTTCCAGCAGTGGCTGGCCGGGCAGCTCGCCGCCGCGCGGGAGCTGGCGTACTTCTACTCGCCGACGATCAACTCGTACAAGCGCTACCAGGCGGCGTCGTTCGCGCCGACGCGGATCGTGGCGGCCTGGGACAACCGCACGTGCGGCTTCCGGCTCTGCGGCGAGGGCCCGGGGTTCCGCGTCGAGAATCGGATCCCCGGCGCCGACGCCAACCCCTACCTGGCGTTCGCGGCGACCATCGCGGCGGGGCTGCACGGGATCACGCAGAAGCTCAAGCCACCGAAGCTCTACGAGGGCAACGCCTACGCGGACGCCACGCTGCCCCAGGTGCCGAAGACCCTGCGTGAGGCGATCAGCGAGCTGGAGCGCTCGGAGGTCGCCCGAGCCGCCTTCGGCGAGCGGGTCGTCGAGCACTACCTGCACGCCGCGCGGCTGGAGCAGCAGGCGTTCGATCAGGCCGTGACCGACTGGGAGCTGATGCGGAACTTCGAGCGGATTTGACGATGCCGCGGCGATTCACTTCGCCATGCAGCGGCGCTCCTCCCGTCACGTGCACTCCGGTGTGGCCCGATTCTCGGGCCACCGAGGCGTCGCCGGGCGGCGCGGCGCTCGGCTTCTCCGGCCACTGGCCGCGTCTGGTTCGTGACTTGGCCGCGCATGGCGGGGAGTGAGGCGGCTCTATGGGGGAGCGGCTCAAGGGGAAGATCGCGTTCATCACGGGCGCGGGGATGGGGATCGGGCGCGCGGCGGCGGTGCTGTTCGCACAGGAGGGCGCCCGCGTCGTGATCGCTGACATCGACGGCAAGGCGGCGAAGGAGACGGTGGCGCGCGTCAAGACGGAGCGCGGCGAGGCGCTCGCGGTGACCGGGGACGTCTCCATCGAGGCGGACGTGGAGCGGATGATCGCCGACGGCGCGCGCCACTTCGGCGGGCTCAACATCCTTTACAACAACGCGGGCGTCCTCTGGAAGGACCGCGATCGCTCGGTGCTCGAGACCGACGGGCAGTGGTGGGATCGGGTGATGGCGATCAACCTGAAATCGGTGTTCTGGGTGACCAAGTACGGGATCCCGCATCTGCAGCGAGGCGGCGGCGGGTCTGTCATCATGATGGGGTCCGTGTCCGCCCTGGTCGGGTTCACACGCGCCCAGGACGCCTACACCTCGGCGAAAGGCGCCTTGATCTCGCTGACGAAGTCGCTGGCGATCCAGTTCGCCCGAGACCGGATCCGCTGCAACATCATCCATCCGGGCATCGTGGACACGCCGCTGCAGGCGCCCTATCTGACGGATGAGCTGCGCCGGGAGTTCGCGGCGGGCATTCCGCTCGGTCGAATCGCTGACCCGCGCGAGATCGCGACCGTCGCCCTCTTCCTCGCCAGCGACGACTCGTCGTTCATGACCGGCGCCGAGCTGGTGGTCGATGGCGGCTTCACCGCGGGCTGAAGCCGGCGCCACGCTGCCGCCATCGAGCGCGGCATCCCGTCCTCGACTCCCCGAAGCCCCTCCTGCCCTTCTGGGCCGCGGGGCTCCCTCCTGACCGAGCACCGGTTCTGGGGCCGGCTTCGAGCGCCGGCTTTGCCGGCGCAATTCGTTCGAGTGGTCGCCTGCGCGGTGCGGGGCCCCAGCCCCGCGAACCGCTCGGCTCCCTTAAACCTGGGGGAGGCTCGGAGGGGGCCGTCGAGGCCCCCTTCGAAAGGAGAGCGGATGGAAGGCCGTATGTGGTGCAACCGCGCTCCCGTCGCTCGCCTGATTGACGGTGGCGGCACCCGCGAGCACAATCAGGCGGATAGAGGAAGCGGGTAATGCGCTACCGACGCTTGAGTTACCGCTATGCGATGGTGGTCCGATCCGGCCAGACGTGGCCGTTCGGCGACATGTGGCAGACTGATCGCTTGCGCCTTCTCGTGCAGGGCCGCTGGCGGCCCGATGCCGACACGTACGAGACAGCGACCACGTTCGAGATCATCGTGGACCTCGCTGGAGTCGAGGAAGACGACTTCGAGGTGCAGATCTTCGAGGACGCGCTGGTCGTCGAAGGACGCCGCGACCTTCCCTCGTGCCAAGAGGAGGCGGTGTACCATGCGGCCGGCATCCGCCAGGGCCCGTTCCAGCTCGAGCTGCCATTGCCGGCGCCCGTGGATCCCGAGCGGGTCGAGGCACGCCACGAGCGTGGCCTGCTCCGCATCACGCTGCCGAAGCGCGCGGAGGCCGGCTGATGGCAGTCCAGCCTGCTGGTTCCGTGGACCTTTCGGTTCCCGATGCGCTCCCGGTCCTGCCGCTTCGGGACGCGGTGGTGTTCCCGATGACGGCGGTCCCGCTCGCCGTGGGACAGCCCCGCTCCGTTCGGCTCGTCGACGACGTGATGCGTGGCAACCGGCTCTTGGCGTTGGTGGCGCAGCGAGATGCGAACGCCGAGCCCGCCAAGCCCGAGGACCTCCACCGTGTTGGAACCGTGGGAGTGATCCACCAGCTCGCTCGGGCACCCGACGGCGGTGTTCGTCTGATGGTCCAGGGCATCGAGCGGGTCCGGCTGGTGGACTGGATCGGGACCGAGCCGTATCTGGTCGCGCGGATCGAGGTGGCCCGGGACCAGACGGTCCCGGCGCCGGAGGTGGAGGCTCTGCGACGTGCCGTCGTGGACGTCTTTCGCCGGCTCGTGGAGGCGTCCGCAGAGCTGCCCGACGAGCTGGCGGCCGCAGCCGAGAGCATCACCGATCCCCGTCACGTGGTCTACTTCGTCGCGTCAGTGGTTCCGCTCGACATGGCCGCGCGGCAGGAGCTCCTCGAGATCGACCCGGTCGCGGCGAAGCTCCGTCGCCTGATTGACCTGTTGCAGCGCGAGGTCGCCGTGCGCGAGCTGGGCCGGAAGATCACGACCGACACCGAGGAGCGGCTCTCCAAGAAGCAGCGCGAATACTACCTGCGTGAGCAGCTCCGAGCCATTCAACGGGAGCTCGGGGAGGACGAAGGAGGAGACAGTCAAGTGACCGAGCTCCGCCGGCGGATCGAGGAGGCCCGCCTGCCGGACGAGGCACGGCGCGAGGCGGAGCGTGAGCTCGGCCGGCTCGCGACCATCTCGCCGGCCTCGCCGGAGCACGGCATGACCGTCACGTATCTCGAGTGGATGGCGAGCCTGCCCTGGAGCAAGCTCGGCGGCGAGACCATCGACATCCTCCGGGCCCGTCAGGTACTGGACGAGGACCACTTCGACCTCGAGAAGATCAAAGACCGGATCCTCGAGTACCTGGCCGTCAAGAAGCTCCGGGAGGAGCGCCAGGGCCAAGCGCGCCATTCCGGTTCCGGCGAGGCGCCAGTGCCCGCCGCGCCGCCACTCGTGACCGGCGACAGTCCGGCGCGGGAGCCGATCCTCTGCTTCGTGGGGCCCCCCGGTGTAGGCAAGACCAGCCTCGGCCAGAGCATCGCCCGGGCCCTGGGCCGGCGATTCGTGCGCATGTCGCTGGGCGGGATCCGGGACGAGGCGGAGATCCGCGGCCATCGGCGGACGTACATCGGCGCGCTGCCCGGCCGCATCATCCAGGGGCTCCGGCGCGCCGAGACACGCGATCCCGTCTTCATGTTCGACGAGATCGACAAGATCGGAGCGGACTGGCGGGGTGATCCATCCTCCGCGCTCCTGGAGGTGCTGGACCCGGCCCAGAACCACACCTTCGTGGACAACTACCTCGGGGTGTCCTTCGACCTGTCGCAGGTGCTGTTCATCGCCACCGCCAACACACTCGACACCATCCCCGGGGCCCTGCGTGACCGGATGGAGATCCTCGTGCTGTCCGGGTACACGGACGCGGAGAAGATCGGGATCGCCAGAGAGTATCTGATCCCGAAGCAGCTCGCCGCGCATAGCCTCGCCACGGACGAGCTCTCCTTCGAGCCCGAAGCCATGCGTCAAATCGTCAGGGGGTACACCCGCGAGGCTGGTGTAAGGAACCTCGAGCGGGAGATCGCCACCGTCGCCCGGAAGGTGGCCCGTCGCCTGGCGGAGGGACAGCGCGAGCCGGTCCGGATCACCGCCGACAATCTGGTCGAGTACCTCGGGCGGCCAAAGTTCTTCGACGAGGTTGCCGAGCGGACCACTCGTCCGGGTGTCGCCACAGGCCTGGCCTGGACGCCGACCGGTGGGGATGTCCTGTTCGTCGAGGTCACCATGATGCCCAGCACCGAAGAGCGGCTCGTCCTCACCGGCATGCTCGGAGACGTCATGCGCGAGAGCGCTCAGGCCGCCGTCTCCTACGTGTGGTCCAACGCCGAGGCGCTCGACATCGATCCCAAGTTCTTCGAGGGCAAGACCATCCACGTGCACGTGCCGGCCGGGGCCATCCCCAAGGACGGGCCCTCGGCCGGGGTGACCATCATGACGGCGCTGGCCTCGCTCGCCACCCGGCGGCCGGTGCGGAGCGAGGTGGCCATGACGGGCGAGATCACGCTGCGCGGAAAGGTGCTCCCCGTCGGGGGGATCAAGGAGAAGGTCCTGGCGGCGCACCGGACTGGCATTCGCGCCGTGATCCTGCCGAGGCGGAACGAGCGGGACCTCGACGAGGTGCCGGACGAGCTCCGCAAGCAGGTCTCCTTCATCTTCGTCGACGACGCTGAAGAAGTCCTGCGACACGCCGTCATGCCCGCCGCTGCCGACGTGCGTCCGGTGGTGCGGTGAGACGCGCGTGACCTCTCCGCCGCGCTAGACACCCCGGGGCCGCGAGCGTACACTCCGGCGTAAGCCGCCCCGAGGCGGGACACATCGATGTCGCAACACGACCATCCCACCAAGACGAGTAAAGTCTTCAGCACTTTGATAACCCAGTCCGTCGGTGCGCATCGCGAGCATGCGGGGAGCTGGGACATGAAGCAACTCGCGCCAAACTGAAAGGAGAAACTGCCATGGAGAACACCAAGAGCGTGGTCAAGTCGTCGGCGGCTCCGCGACAGCTGGCCACCCCAACGGACCTGAAACCGGAGGAAGTTCGGGCGGTCACCGAGGTCGTCAACCGCCTGGTCGCGGACGCATTCGCCCTGTACGTCAAGACGAAGAACTTCCACTGGCACGTGGCCAGCTCCCACTTCCGCGACTACCATCTGCTCCTCGACGAGCAGGCCGACGCGATCTTCAACTCCATCGATGTCTTGGCGGAGCGAGTGCGACGGATCGGTGGCACGACGATACGGAGCATCTCGCACATCCTCGAACTGCAGACGCTCAAGGACGACAACGACGACTTCGTGCTCCCGGAGGAGATGATCCGCCGCCTCATCGCCGACAATCGACACATTGCCGAGAATCAGCGGGCCGCCATCGAGGTGTGCGACCAGAGCCGCGATACCCCGACGGGCAACATCCTGCAGGAGATTCTCGATCAGACGGAGAAGCGGATCTGGTTCCTGCACGCGGTGAGCCAGGGCGGTCACAACATGGAGTGACGAGCCCATGCGGTGGTGGGGCACCTCGGCGCCGCACGCTCCTCGACGAGATCGATGCTGAAGGACGGCAGGAGTGTTTTGCCCCGTCGCCGTGGGATCGCCGGGTGTGTCGTCTGATCGCAGAGGCCTGGGAGGCCGCGCACATGGCGGTTGACATGGACTACCAGACACTCGCCGACGCGATCGATCAGTTCGCGCGGCGTGGCTTCTCTGAGAGCCTTTCGGTGGTAGGGAATCGGCTTCGAGTCGTCGAGACACAGAAGACATTTCGGCCGGAGGAGGTTGTCATCCGAGAGTACCGCCGTTTTGAAGGAGTCTCTGACCCAGACGACATGTCAATCGTGTACGCGATTGAAGCAGACGGCGGGACTCGAGGGACATTAGTCGACGCCTATGGCGTCTATTCGGACCCTGACGTGAGCGCCTTCTTGAGCACAGTGCCGATCGTGGAGCGAACCTGATGCGCATTTAGTCTATCAATCTCGCTACCGACGAGGTCATGGAAGGCCCAGCCGACCTCGGCACCCGCTCTGCGGCGAGGACGAGCTGCGCTGGGAGTTCCAGACGGGCATTCCGCTGGGTCGGATCGCTCACCGGCGCGAGAGCGCGAGCGTGCCGTCGCCGATTCCTGAGGTCGCATCTCCAGTCGGGACTTGATCGGCGAGCGAACGGTGTCACCCTTCCGACGCTCTTCCAGCCTGCGTGCGTGGGCCGTCGCCGCCAGAAGTGACGATGGATCAGCTACTTTCTTGCCTTGAAGACCTTGGCACTCCGGCTGCATCGCCAGACAGGCGCTACTGAAGCAAACGGCCGTGCGACGTAGCCGTAAGGAGCAGCGAGGCGTCCGCGGCATGTAAGCGGTTCGTGGGGGCTTCCGTCGGACGGAATAACGCGGAGAGTCGAGAAGGAGTGGATGGGAGGAGGAACGTCATGGGGGGCACAAAACAGCCGTTGAGGGCGTTAGCGGTGGCCATGCTCGTCCTGATGGCGGTGTTCTTTTGCGGTCCGGCCGCGGGTCAGGAGGTCGACTCCAAGGGCGGGAGGGAGCTGACGGAGCTCGGCCATAAGATCGACAAGGCCTCGAACCGAGCTGCCTCCGACCGGGTGGTCGAGAAGATCGTGGCCGAATTTAAAGGGAAGTTCACCGAGTCGGATGTGCAGGGACTGAGAAAGCAGGGACTGGGTTTCGGAGAGATCTCCATCCTCTTGGCGCTGGCGAGCAAGAGCGGTAAGTCCGTGGACGACATCCTCAAGATGCGTCGATCCGGCGAGGGCTGGGGCGAGCTCGCTCACGACCTCGGGCTCAAGAACCTGGGGTCTATAATCCGGAGCGTTAGGGCGACGGCGAAGGGCGTCGACCGCGGTGCTCTCGCGGGGAGCGAGAGGCGGCGGGACGGGCTCGAGCAAGCGGGAAGGCCGGACAAGCCAGAGAAGTTCGGGAGGGCAGAGCGGATGGAGCGCCATGAGCGATCCGTGAGGCCGGAACAGCGGGCCTTCTGACCGGGCGCGTCCCACACGAGCAGAGAGCGCGGCGGGTCTCCGCCGCGCTTTTTGTTCTGCCCCGCCGCACCTCGCTGCTATCCTGGCGCTGACCGTCGAAGGAGAACGCTTGCTATCAGGCAATTGAAGAGAGAGAAGACGAGCCGGGTGCGCTGCCACTGCATCGTCATCGGCGCCAGCGTCGTCATGCTCACGAGTGTCGCGCCAGTCCTGGCCGAGGACCCGCTCTGGGCGATCTCGGGATTCATTAACTACTCGCGCGGCGACTACGGCACGAGCAAGGACACCACGCTCCTCTATATCCCGTTCACGCTGAGGGTGACGCCGCTCGAGCGGGTCACGGTGAGCCTGACGGTGCCCTATCTCGAGCAGACGACGCAAACGGTCTTCCTCACGGGCGGCGGCGTCGCGGTGCGGAAGGAGAAGGTGCGCGAGTTGCAAACCGCGCGCGAGCGCGTCACCCGGACCGAGCGCGGCCTCGGCGATGTCCTGCTGAAGGGCCAATACGTCCTCCTCGAGGAGCGACCAACCTTCCCGGAGATCGGCTCCTACCTCAAGATCAAGTTCCCCACCGCGGATGAAGAGCGGGGTCTGGGGACCGGGGAGTTCGACGAGACCCTCGGTCTAGACCTGAGCAAAACCTTCCTCGAGCGCCTGGTGGCCTACCTGAC
>QHRS01000047.1 GCA_003221435.1 Candidatus Rokuibacteriota bacterium | reverse complement strand
CCGCCTGCCCTTCACCCGCCGTCGGCCAGCCGTCGCCGGACGACGAGGCGCCGCCACCACCCCGCGCGTGGAACAGGTGCCAGATGAACGGCCGCTTCGTCCGGGGATTCACGCCCTGGATCGCGATGCGGAAGCGCTTGGACCAGCCCGCGATCGCCCGGTCCGGGCACGATCGCGCGAGCGCCTTGATGACCGCCTCGGCGATGTCCTGAGCGCAGTGGTTGGTGCAGAGCGTCACCGGCGCCGGCGGGTCCGGCCAGACGATCGTGCCCGGCTTCGCCTTCACCGTGACCGGCCGGAAGGTCCCCTCGTTCTTCGGCGTGCGTGGGTCGATGAGGTAGGCGATCGCCATGTGGACGGAGGACATCGTGTTCGGCCACGACGAGTTGATGAAGCCCGTGACCTGCCGGTGGGAGTCGCCCAGGTCGACGACGAGCGAGTCGCCCCGCTTGGTCACGGTCGCCCGGATGCAAATGTCGGTGGTCCCGTGGCCATCGTCGTCCAGCATCGCCTCGCCGCGGAAGACGCCGTCCTTCCACGCGCGGATGCACGCGCGCGCCTGGCGCTCGGCGCCGTCGAGGATCTCCCCGACGGCCGCCGTCGTCGTCTCGAGGCCGTACTCGTCGATCACCCTCAGCAGGCGGCGCTCCCCGACCCGCGCCGAACCGATCATCGCCCGCAGGTCGCCCTGGAAGTCGCGCGGGTGGCGCACGTTGGTCGCGACCATCTCGAGCACGTCGTCGCGCAGCTCGCCGCCGTCGTAGAGCTTGAGCGGCGTGATCCGGATGCCCTCCTGCCAGATCTCGGTGGCGGCGGGGTTGTAGGTGCCGTGGGTCGCGCCGCCGATGTCGTGCTGGTGGGCGCGGTTGATCGACCAGAAGACCGGCTGGCCGTCGACGAAGACCGGCAGCAGCACCGTCAGGTCGGGGAGATGGTTCCCACCGTGGTACGGATCGTTCAGCAGGAACAGGTCGCCGGGGCGCAGGCGCTCCTTGAAGAAGTCGCGGATCGCGGCCACGGCCCAGGGCAGCGCCCCGACGTGGATCGGCACGTGCTCGGCCTGCGCGGCGAGCCGTCCCGCGCCGTCGAACACCGCGGTCGAGAAGTCCCGGCTCGAGTTGAGGATCTGCGAGTAGGCGGTCCGGAGCATCACCTCGCCCATCTCCTGGACGATCGCTTCGAGGCGATGCTGGATGACGGAGACCGTGATGCGGTCGATCGAGACCTCTCCTTTGTGGCCACATGCTGCGCTCCCGTCGACACGGAGTCAAGTCAGCCGCTACGTCGTCCGGCGTCGCTGGCGCGCGGGCGCCGCGTGACGCCTACGGGGTCACGCGCTCCGTGACCCGCAGCACGTTGAACGCGGGGACCGGCTTGACGAATCCCTTGAGCGTGAGCGAGCCCGCGGGCTCGGCCTCCGCCAGATCCTGCACGTCCGTGTAGACCCGCTGGCTCACCAGGATCTGCCCGCTCTGCGCCTCGCTGCAGAGGCGGGCGCTGAGGTTCGTGACGGTGCCGATCGCGGCGTAGTCGAAGCGGCCCTCGAATCCGATCCGCCCGAGCGTCGCGTAGCCCATCGCGATCCCGACGCCGAAGCCGAGCGTGTGGCCGCGCCGTTGCCAGGTCTCGATCAGCTCGCCGACGTTGTGCCGCATCCGGTCCGCCATGCGGACCGCGCGGGCCGCCGGGTCGGCGCAGGGGACCGGGTCGTTGAAGAAGACCATCAGGCCGTCGCCCGTGAAGCGCTCGAGGGTGCCTTCAAAGCGGAAGATCTCGGGGCCGACGGCCTCGTGGTATTCGCGCAGCACTCCCATCACTTCCTCGGGCTCCGCCGTCTCGGCGAACGCCGCGAACCCGCGCAGGTCGCAGAAGACCACGGTGATCTCGCGCCGGTGCGAGGCGAGCACGGCCTCGTCGCCGGCCGAGACGAGCAGCTCGGCGAGCTGAGGGGAAAAGAACCGCTTCAGCCGGCCGACCCGCTCCAGCTCGGCGCGGACACGGTCGCGCTCGGCGAGGCCCTTCGCCATGTGATTGAACGTGGCCGCCAGCTCGCCGATCTCGTCCTGCTGGGTCACCCGCACCGACTGCTCGTAGTCGCCGCGCTCGATCCGGCGCGCGCTCTCGACGAGATCCCGCACGGGTTTCGTAACCCGGCGGGCGATCACCACGCCGCCCGTGACGGACACGAGCAGGCCGCCCGCGGAGATCGCGAGGAGCGCGACCTGGAGCCGGCGAGCGGGTTCGAGCGCGGCGTCGAGCGACCGCTGGAGCACCGCGACGATCGCACCGTCACTCGTGTCGCCGAGGGAGGTGACGAGGGTCATGTACTCTTCGGCGCCGATTCGGACCGAGCGGCTCGTGTTGGTCGCCGCCGTGGGGGCGGGCAGGCCGCGGAGGAGCGCCTCGCGCATCGCGCCCTGCAGCGTCGATGCGAGGCTCCTCCAGCCCCCCTCTCCGGCGCGCAGGAAGGAGACCTGCAGCAACGTGAGGCTCTGGAGGTCCCTCGCGACGCGATCGTCGATGACGAAGCCGACGCAGATCCACGCGATCGGCAGCGGGGCGAGCAACGGCACCGCCACGATCTGATAGGCGTGCCCGTCGATCGTCGCGATCGCGGAGGCTTCCCCCGCCTGCTCGGCGTGGGCGACGAGGTCGGGGAAGGGGAACAGCGCCGCCGCCGGGCCGCCGCGGCGCAGGGTGTCGGCCATGAGCGTCCGGTTCAACGACGCGAGCATCATCACGTCGGCGCCGATCCGCGCCTGGTGGTTCTCCAGGACCGAGAGGACGGTCTCGCGATCGTCGGACGACGCGGCGGCCTTGAACGCGAAGTCCCCGGAGAGGAGGCGCGCGGCCTGCGCGAGGTGCTCGGTGCGTGCACGGATCAGGCGCGTGAACACGTTGCCGCCGACCGCCAGCTCGTCCGTGATCCGCGCGCGGGCGTTTTTGGTCATGGCGGCGCTCACCGCGAAGAAGCCGGCGGCCTGCACCGCCGTCAGGAGGCCCAGGAAGACGACGACGATGCGGGTCTGAAAGCTGCGGAAGCGCACCGCTACCGGTACCTGTCGCCGGCTCCGATGGGCGCGCGGCGGAGCCGAAATTCGGGCTTGAGGGCGATCAGGAATTCGACCCGCCCGGCCTTGCTCCCGGTGACCGTCACGCGCTGGCTCGGCGGCTCACCGGTCTCTCGCATCCGGGGCTGCCACACCCGGACCTCGTAGGCGCCGGCCGGGAGATCGTTGAGCTCCGCATTGCCGTCGGAGCCAGTGGTCGCGAAGTAGGGCGTCTCCAGGACGTACACGTACCCGAGCATCCAGTCGTGGATGTTGCAGCCGAGCACGACGACGCCCGGCCGGTCGAACCTCACCGGGGCGGCCGGGACGCCCTTGTAAAGCGGCAGCTCGAACTTCTTCGCCGGAGAAAATGAGTACACGTGATGACGGATGTTGTCCTTGTTGGGGAACAGCACGTCCGTTCCGACCTGGATCGGCTTCACCCGCGGTACGAATTCCTTGTCCTGCTGATCGATGACGGCCCCCGCGGGCTTCGTCGCCGCGGTCCTCGAGGCCTCCGTCGCGTATACGACCGCATCGGGGACCGGCCGACCCTCGGCGTCTTTCACCACCGCATCCAGCGTGCCGGCCGGCGCGCGCGACGCGAACGCGACAGCGCTCAGCACACAGCCGGACAGGACCAGAACGAGACAGAGCCGACAGCGTGACGCCGCGAATGACTCGAGCACCGGAAGCACCCTGCGCCGCACCAAAAGAAAACCGGCGGCAAGTGCCGTTCCAATTTACTTCGCCATACTTCGTTGCCCATCGGAGGGGGCCTCGGCGGCTCCTCCCTCGGGCCTCGTCTGGCTCGCAACTTGGAACGGCACGAGTGCCCAACCCCCGTTAGGCGGAACTCGTTGGACGGCCACGAGGAGGGCACGGGATCCCGGCAACGAACGTGTAGGAAAGTCTAGTAGCTGTACGTGAAGCTCCCCCGAAACACGTTGTTGGTGTAGGTCAGCCGGGGGCCCTGCGTGAACTGGTAGTCGTAGCCGACGCTGATGGCTGCGTCCCGCGTCAGCGCCTGGCTGATCGTCGCTGACGCCTGGTACGTCGTCGCGTCGATCCGGAACGCGAACAGCGGGGTGTCGAACGTCTCGACCACGCGGACGGGGCGTGGCGGCTCTGCGGTCGTGGCTCGCCGGTGAACGGTGAAGTTGCCCCACCGCGTCGCGTGGCCCAGGATGAGCTCGGTCGCCTCTGTCAGCGCCACGCTGACGTTCGCGAACGCGGTGTGCGCCGTCAGATCAAAGACCGGGGTGTTCGCGTCGCGCACTTCGTAGAGATAGCCGGCGCGCAGATCGAACCGCTGATGGAGCCGCTTGCCGAGTTCGAGACCCACGCTGACGAGCGAGCTGTCGAGCACGCCATCGTTGTAATTCAGGTACGCGGCCGACCCGAAGACCCGGGCCCACGGCGCGTCCGCGCCCAATCCGAACTTGCGCCGCACGCCGAGCGCGAGCCCCGAGGAGACGGTGTCGAGGCGATCGAATTCCGTGTACACGCCGCCCTGCAAATCGGCGGTCAGCCTGAGGCTCGTCGAGTCGGTCAGCTGGACGTGGTGGCCGACGGACAGCCGCGGCACGAATGCGAGGTCGCTCTTCTGGTCGCGCGCCTTCGCGGCGCCGTTCAGGTTGTCCTCGTAGACAACGCCACCCTCCGCGTCGGCGAGCCACTCGGCGCGCGCGGCGGTCGCGCCGCACGGCACGCACGCGGCGACGACGAACGCCAACACGACGCGGGGCGGCCGGCGCATCTGGGCCCAAGGGTGCGGCGCGGCCGAGTCGCTTGTCAAGCGCGCGCGGGCGCGCGGTGGTTTAGAATCGGGCCATGGCGCCAGAGGCCACCGATCCCGAGTTCCTGCGGCACGTCTTCGAGCACACCGAAGTCGTGCGCAAGCCGCTGGCGGGCATCATCGCCGGCTACCACGTGCTGCCCTACATCCTGGTCGGGCCGCAGCACGATCGCCCGGACCGGTCGGTGGAGGTCCGGGGGAGGATCCGGGTCTCGCCGAAACTCGTCATCACGCCGGGGCGCGACGGGCCGACCTACGGGGAGCTGTTCGGTGAGACCGAGCTGATGGACCGCACCCTCGCGTTCCGGGTCTTCAGCTTCCGCTACGCCTCGCGGGTGTCCCTGTTGAGCGAGGATCTCCGGATCCAGCGTCAGGATCGGGACAGCGAGGGGCACGTCGAGCGCGTCCTCGAGGAGCTGGCGAAGCGCGAAGTCATCAACACGGGGGTGATCGTGTCCCCCGACGTCCGGTTCTATCCGGTCTCGATCGACCGGTTCATCCGGGAGATCCTCGACCAGGAGTTCCGTGACTGACGTGCTACACTGCTCCTGCCGTGGGCGGCGCCCTCTCGCGTGTCACCGTCGTTGACCTGACCACCGTCCGCTCCGGGCCGACCTGCACGAAGATCCTGGCCGATTTCGGCGCGGAGGTCATGCGGATCGAGCGCCCGGGCGACGTCGGGCGAGACCGCGTCTACTTCGATCAGGCCGACCTGCACCGCAACAAGAAGAGCGCCGTCGTCAACCTCCAGGACCCGCGGGGTGTCGCGATCGTGCGGGCGCTGGCCGCGCGCGCCGACGTGATGGTCGAGAACTACCGCCCCGACGTGAAACACCGCCTCGGCGTCGACTGGGCGACGCTGTCCGCGGACAATCCCCGCCTCGTCTACGCGAGCGTTTCCGGGTTCGGACAGGAGGGGCCGTATCGCGACCGGCCGGGCTACGACCAGATCGTCCAGGGGATGTCCGGTCTGATGTCGCTCACGGGCACGGCGGCGGTCGCGCCGCACGGCACGCACGCGGCGACGACGAACGCCAACACGACGCGGGGCGGCCGGCGCATCTGGGCCCAAGGGTGCGGCGCGGCCGAGTCGCTTGTCAAGCGCGCGCGGGCGCGCGGTGGTTTAGAATCGGGCCATGGCGCCAGAGGCCACCGATCCCGAGTTCCTGCGGCACGTCTTCGAGCACACCGAAGTCGTGCGCAAGCCGCTGGCGGGCATCATCGCCGGCTACCACGTGCTGCCCTACATCCTGGTCGGGCCGCAGCACGATCGCCCGGACCGGTCGGTGGAGGTCCGGGGGAGGATCCGGGTCTCGCCGAAACTCGTCATCACGCCGGGGCGCGACGGGCCGACCTACGGGGAGCTGTTCGGTGAGACCGAGCTGATGGACCGCACCCTCGCGTTCCGGGTCTTCAGCTTCCGCTACGCCTCGCGGGTGTCCCTGTTGAGCGAGGATCTCCGGATCCAGCGTCAGGATCGGGACAGCGAGGGGCACGTCGAGCGCGTCCTCGAGGAGCTGGCGAAGCGCGAAGTCATCAACACGGGGGTGATCGTGTCCCCCGACGTCCGGTTCTATCCGGTCTCGATCGACCGGTTCATCCGGGAGATCCTCGACCAGGAGTTCCGTGACTGACGTGCTACACTGCTCCTGCCGTGGGCGGCGCCCTCTCGCGTGTCACCGTCGTTGACCTGACCACCGTCCGCTCCGGGCCGACCTGCACGAAGATCCTGGCCGATTTCGGCGCGGAGGTCATGCGGATCGAGCGCCCGGGCGACGTCGGGCGAGACCGCGTCTACTTCGATCAGGCCGACCTGCACCGCAACAAGAAGAGCGCCGTCGTCAACCTCCAGGACCCGCGGGGTGTCGCGATCGTGCGGGCGCTGGCCGCGCGCGCCGACGTGATGGTCGAGAACTACCGCCCCGACGTGAAACACCGCCTCGGCGTCGACTGGGCGACGCTGTCCGCGGACAATCCCCGCCTCGTCTACGCGAGCGTTTCCGGGTTCGGACAGGAGGGGCCGTATCGCGACCGGCCGGGCTACGACCAGATCGTCCAGGGGATGTCCGGTCTGATGTCGCTCACGGGCACGGAGGAGGTCGCGCCGCTGCGGGTCGGGATTCCCATCGGAGACCTCCTGGCCGGGTACTTCTGCGCGCTCGGGATCTTCGCGGCGCTGCTCGAGCGCGAGCACTCGGGGAAGGGCCAGTGGGTCCAGACGTCGCTGCTGGAGGCGCTGACCGGCAGCCTTTCGTTCCAGGCCGCGAAGTATCTGAACACGGGCGCGGTGCCACCCCCGGTCGGCAACCATCATCCGCTCACGGCGCCGATGGGCGTGTACGGCGCACAGGGCGGCTTCATGAACCTGGCGGTGGGCAACGACGAGATGTTCCGGCGGCTCGGCGCCGTGCTCGGCCAGCCCGCCCTCGCGGACGATGCCCGCTTCGCGACCGGACCCGCCCGGGTGACGCACCGCCGTGCGCTCGACGAGATCCTGGTGACCGCGCTCGCCGCCCGGCCGGTGGCCGAGTGGATCGAGACGCTCAACGCGGCCGGGGTCGCGTGCGGACCCATCTATTCGCTCGATCAGGTCTTCGCGGACCCGCACGTGCGGACCTTCGGCCTCGTCCACGAGCAGGAGCACCCGGCGTTCGGGCTCGTGAAGGTGCTCGGGCTGCCGGTGCACCTGAGCCGCACGCCGCCAACGGTTCGCACGCCGGCGCCCGAGCCCGGCGCGCACACGCGCGAGATCCTCGCGACGATCGGCTATGACGGGGCCGCGATCGAGCAGCTTGCCGCCGCGGGCGTCATCGAAGTCACGAAATAGCCATGCGTGGCGGAGGCGGGCCGCATCCATGACAGACCTCCTGGTCCAGCAGGATGGCGCGATCGCGACGGTCGTCTTCAATCGGCCGAAGCTGCGCAACGCGATCAGCCTCGCGATGTGGCGGGAGCTCGCCCGCATCACCGAGGGGCTCGCGAAGGACGAGTCGATCCGCGCCGTCGTCTACCGGGGCGCCGGGACGGTGGCCTTCGCCGCCGGCGCGGACATCTCCGAGTTCCAGGACAACCGCAAGGACAGTGCGAGCGCGCTCGAGTACAACAAGCACACCGACGCGGCGTACACCGCGATCCGTACCTGCCCGAAGCCGACCGTCGCGATGATCCACGGGTTTTGTATGGGGGGCGCGATGGCGATCGCGATGGCGTGCGACCTGCGCTTCGCGGCCGAAGGCGCGAAGTTCGGCATTCCGGCGGCCAGGCTCAACATCATCTATCCGGTCGACGCCGTGACGCAGCTCGTCGCCCTCGTGGGCCCCGCCTATGCGAAGGACATCCTCTACTCGGCGCGGGCCGTGGAGGCCGCGGAGGCCCTCAGGATCGGCTTCGTCCAGCGGCTCCTGCCGGAGGACGACCTCGAGCGCGCGACGTACGAGTATCTCCGGACGGTGGCCGACAACGCCCCGATGTCCGTGCGGGGCACGAAGGCGTTGATCCAGTCGATCCTCGAGGGGTTGACGGAGGAGCGCCGCGCGCACCTGCGCAAGCTCTCGCTGGAGGTGTTCGACAGCGAGGACTTCAAGGAAGGCACGCGGGCGTTCTTGGAAAAGCGCCCGCCGAGATTCCAGGGCCGCTAGTGCCGGTCCAACTTACTTCGCCATACTTCGTTCTCGGTCGTCGGCGATCCTCACGTACAACCTCGTACGCTCCGGTCGCCTCCTCCCTCGGGCCTCGTCTGGCTCGCAATTTGGACCGGCACGAAGCAGACAGCTCGCGGGAGAGCTAGTGCGGTTTGTCTTCCTGACGTCCACCCCGCTCACGGCGACCCTAGGCAGCGGCACGTTCGTCGCGATCGACACGCTCGCGGGCGGGCTCGCCGCGCTCGGGCATTCGGCGGAGATCCGGCCCCTCAGGCTGCGCACGCGCTTCCACACGCTCGATCGCTACCTCTATAACGTGGGCGTCGCGCTCGCGCCGCCCCGCGCGGACGTGGTCGTCGGCGTCGACCTCGATGGCTTCCTGTGGGCCCGCCGCCGTGCGCGGCCGTTCGTCGTGAGCCTCAAGGGGATCATCGCCGACGAGGCGAGGAACGAGCGCGGACTGGTGCGGGCGCTGCTCGCCCGCCAGGCGCGATGGGAACGGCTGAACGTCGCGCGCGCCGACCGGATCATCGTCCCCAGCGAGTACTCCGCCTGGGCCGCGCAGCGCGAGTACGGCGTCCCGCGCGCGAGGCTCGCCGTCGTGCCCGAGCCGATCGACCTCGACGGATGGCAGCGCCGCTTCGCCGTCGCCGAGCGCCGGCCGTCCGACCGGCCGGTCGTGCTGTCCGTCGGTCGGATGTACGCGCGCAAGCGCTTCGGAGACTTGCTCCACGCGGCGCGGCTGCTGCGCGAGCGCATCCCGGACGTCCAGGTGCGCATCGTAGGACGGGGGCCGGCATGGGCCCGGGTCTCGGCGCTGCGCGACGAACTCTCGCTCCACGACACCGTCGTCCTGCTCGGCGACGTCTCGCGCCGGCAGCTGGCCGAGGAATACGTGAGCGCCGATTGCTTCTGTCTGCCGTCGGTGCAGGAGGGATTCGGGATCGTCTTCGCCGAAGCGATGGCCGCCGGGCTCGCCGTGGTCGCCTGCCGCGCGGCAGCCGTGCCGGAGGTGGTGATCGATCGCCGGACCGGCCTCCTCGTCAACCCGGAGAGCCCCGGCGATCTGGCGATGGCGCTCGAGACGCTGCTCATGAATAGCGGACTGCGAAAGGACCTGGCCGCCGCCGGCCGGGCGTGGGTGGTCCGGTTTGCCCGCGACCGGGTCGCGGCCCGATTCGTCCAGGCGGCGGCGGGATGACGGCGGGGCGCCCCATCAGCTACAGCACGCGCGCGTTCACGTTCTCTGCGGGCCACCGGTACTACGTCGGCGAGTGGGCGGCCGAGGAAAACCGGCGCGTCTTCGGAAACCTGACCGTGAGCCACGGGCACAACTACTCGCTCGAGGTGACGGTCCGCGGCACGATCGACGCGCGGACGGGCATGGTCATGGATCTCGGCGAGCTCAAACGAATCGTCGGCGAGCTGGTCGTGAGCCGCTTCGATCACGCCGATCTGAATGCCGACCCGCTCTTCGTCGGCAAGGTGCCGACGACCGAGAACATCGCGGTCACGATCTGGGGGCTGCTGGCGCCCAAGCTCGGGACGGACCGGCTGTGGCGGGTGCGCGTGTGGGAGGATCCGACGCTGTACGTGGACTATTTCGGACGGTGATCGACGCGTGGTGCTGCTGACTCGGCGGTATCATTTCAGCGCCGGGCATCGGCTGGAGAGCCCGCACCTCACCGCGGCCGAGAACGCCCTCGTCTACGGCGTGTGCCATCGCCCGCACGGCCACAACTACTACGTCGAGGTCACGGTCGAGGGCACGCCGGACCCGGTGACGGGGATGGCCGCCGACGTCGGCGCCCTCGACGAGATCGTGGAGCGCGAGCTGATCAGCCGGGTCGATCACCGCGACCTCGAGACGACGGTGCCGGAACTGTCCGGCGTGATCACGACCGGCGAGAGCCTGGCGCGCGCGTTCTGGGGCCTGCTGGCGCCCCGGCTGCCCGCGCTCACGCGGGTGGCGGTGGTTGAAACGGCGAAGAACCGGTTCGAATACTGCGGGGAAGGGGACGCTCCCGTATGATCGCGAAGCTCGTGGAGCAACTGCTGAAGGAGCTCGGGGAGGACGCCCAGCGCCAAGGGCTCGAGCGCACGCCCGAGCGCGTGGAGAAGGCGCTCCGCTTCCTGACGTCCGGGTATCAGATGAGCGTGGACGAAGTCCTCAACGACGCGCTCTTCGTCGAGCAGTACGACGAGATGGTGGTCGTCAAGGACATCGACTTCTTCAGCCTCTGCGTGCCGGGTAGGCAGATCGTCAACGCCGTCGGTGGCGCGAGGCCCGCCCGCGACATAAGGCCTGGGGATCGCCTGTGGACGCTCGATGAAGGCTATCTGAAGGAGACAGCGGTCACGATGGTCGCGAGCCGGAAGACGCGCGACATCGTCGAGGTTCGGACCACGTCTGGACGCTTCCGGCTGACACCAGATCACCCCGTTATGACCGAGTCCGGATGGCGGGAGGCACGGGACCTCGAGACCGGGACCAAGGTGGAGTGGGTCAATCCGAAGTCCCTGTGCCGCGAACCCCACGAGCCGAAGCCCGGCTATGCTCTCGGATACGTGCTCGGAGCGGTCGCGGCGGATGGCAGGATCCAGGACGGTCGCAGGATCAATGTTGTGGTGAAGAGTGCCGCCTTTGCCGAGAAATACCGTCTCAAGTTCGCCGAGGCCTTCCCGTCGTCGGCGCCTGCGGTCGAGTGCGTCACAGTTCCATCCGGCTTCCTGAAGAAGAAGATCCCCATGTTCCGCGTCCGGACCGTGTCTCGCGCGATCGGCGAGAAGTTGTGCCGGTGGCTCGGAATCCCCGAGCAGGGGTCGAGAAGCAAGACGAAGTCGTTTGGATTCCCCAGAGTCGTCACTTCCTCCGCCGATATGATGCGGGGGTTCCTGGACGGCTACTGTGACGGCGACGGCTACACGGCTGGCGCCGCCAGGTATATCGTCAGTTCGAACCGGAATTTCCTGTCGGCTCTCGCGGAATATCTTCAGACACCGGTCGCCAAAACTGGAACCGACGACCGCGCCAGGATCTATGTCTCCGGCAGGTGGGATCAGCCCGGCTGGTATGGGAAGCACGGGTTTCGCCAGCAGAGCGAGTTCTACGTGCCCGTTGACAGCACCTACGCAACCGTCGTCGCCGTGCGGCGCCTTCCGAAGCCGAAGAAGCCATACACCATCTACAGCTTCAAGTGCGAGCCGTATCCCACGTTCCTCGTTGGCGGTCACCTGACGCACAACTGTGAACATCATCTCCTCCCGTTCATCGGCAAGGCGCACGTTGCGTACATGCCGGACCGGAAGATTGTCGGCCTGTCGAAGATCCCGCGGCTGGTGGAGATGTTCAGCCGGCGCCTGCAGGTGCAGGAGCGCCTCACCACACAGATCGCCAACACGCTCAACGCGTCGCTGCAGCCGCGCGGCGTCGCGGTGGTCATGGAAGCGATCCACCTCTGCATGCTGATGCGCGGGGTCGAGAAACAGAACTCCAAGGCCGTCACCTCGGCCATGCTCGGGAGCTTCCGCTCGCGCCCGGAGACGCGCGCCGAGTTCATGGAGCTGATCAAGTCCAGCCGCGGCCTCGTAATGTGAGGCTCGCGCGGCGGGTCGCGATCGTCACGGGCGCGGGCCGCGGCATCGGGCGGGCGATCGCCCTCGCCTTCGCGACCGAGGGCGCGGCCGTCGCGCTCGCCGCGCGGACGGGTCCCGCGCTCGCGTCGGCGGCGGAGCAGATCCGGCAGGCGGGCGGCCGGGCGCTGGCGCTGCCGACCGACGTCGCGTCGGAGCAGTCGATCGAGGCGCTCGTGCGGGAGACCCTCGCCGCGTTCGCTCGCGTCGACATCCTCGTGACCGCCGCAGGCGGCGCCTCGTTCAGCCCCGTCGCGGACGCGAAGACGGAGGACTGGGACGCGATGCTGAGAGTCAATCTCCGGGGCGCCATGCTGGCGTGCCGGGCGGTGCTGCCCGCGATGATGGCGCAGCGGTCGGGCACGATCATCAACGTCGGGTCGATTGCGTCGAAGCGGGCCCTGCCCGGCGCGGCCGCCTACAGCGCGTCGAAGGCCGGCGTCGTCGCGTTCAGTCGCGCGCTCGCGGAGGAGCTACGCGGCGCGGGCGTGCGGGTCGGCGTCCTCGTGCCCGGCGCCGTGGATACGCCGCTGTGGGACGGGATCGCGAACCCGCCGGATCGGCGCGCGATGCTCCGCGCCGAGGACGTCGCGCAGGCCGCGGTCCTCATGGCGGCGCTGCCCGAGGGCGCCTCGCTCGAGGAGCTGACGCTGCTCCCCGCCGGTGGGATTCTGTGATACATTGAGGGTGAATCGGCGTCGACGCCGGGATCGCTGACAGGAGGTTGGGGGATGATCACGCTGACCGAAACGGCCGCCAAGAAGGTATCCGATCTGCGCCTCGAGGAAGGCAAGCCCGAGTGGGGCTTGCGCATCCGCGTGGTCGGCGGCGGATGCTCGGGGATGTCGTACGAGCTCGGATGGGAGGCCGAGGCGGGGGCGGACGACGACGTCATCGAGAGCCAGGGGATCAAGCTCTACGTCGATCCGCACAGCGCGCCGTACCTGGCGGGCAGCGAGATCGATTTTGTCCAGAACGACATGATGGGCGCCGGGTTCGCGGTCAAGAATCCGAACGTGAAGTCCAGCTGCGGCTGCGGGCAGTCCCACAAGTTCTAGTGCCGTTCCAGTTTACTTCGCCATCCTTCGTTGCCCATCGAAGGGGCCCTCGGTCGTCGGCGATCATTGATCCTCGCCTCCTCCCTGGGGCCTCGTCTGGTTCGTAACTTGGAACGGCACCAGCGGCCCAATTCGCGTTAGTCGGAACCAGTCGGAAAGGCACTGCGTGTTGCGCGTGGCGGTCCGCTTCTTCGCCCGCTATCGGGAAGCCACCGGTCGGCAGCGACTCGAAGTCGATCTTCCTGACGGCGGCACCGTGGAGGCCGCATGGGCGGCGGTCGTGGACCGCCACCCGGAGCTCGGGCGGTACCGCCCGTTCACGCTCTTCGCCATCGGCAACGACTACGTCGGGCCTGACCACGCGCTCCGTCCAGGCGATGAGCTGTGCCTGTTCCCGCCCGTGAGCGGTGGCAGTGCCGGCCGCAGCCGTACGGCGCGGCGGGCCTCGCGTTCCGACAGGGCGCGGAGCGCAGGGTGATGGACGGGGACATCTACAAGATCGTCGAACAGCCGCTCTCGCCGGACGCGGTCGCCGCGTCCGTCGGCGATCCCGCGGCCGGCGGCGTCGTCATCTTCTCGGGCATCGTGCGCAACGAGAAGGACGGGCGCCCGGTGAAGTACCTCGAATACGAGGCGCACGCGGCGATGGCCGAAGCGAAGATGCGCGAGATCGGCGCGGCGGTGCGCCAGCGCTGGCCGAGCGTCAAGGCGGTGACGATGCTGCATCGCATCGGCCGGCTCGAGATCGGCGAATCGAGCGTGCTGATCGCCGTGTCGGCCGCCCACCGCCGGGAAGCCTTCGAGGCATGCCAGTACGCGATCGATACGCTGAAGCAGCGCGTGCCCGTGTGGAAGAAGGAGCACTTCGAGGACGGAGAGGTCTGGGTGGGGCTGCAGGGCGGGTAGCCGCGTGATCGACGCCGTTCGTGACACCATTCGCCGCCACGCGATGCTCGCTGGCGGCGAAGCTGTTTTGGTCGCTGTCTCGGGCGGCGCCGACTCGGTCGCGCTGCTGTACGCGTTGCAGGCGCTCGGCGCGGAACTCCGCCTCACGCTGTCGGTCGTGCACCTCGACCACGGCCTCCGCGCCGAATCCGCGGACGACGGGGCGTTCGTCGAGGCGCTCGCGCGCGCCCGCAGCCTGCCGGTCAGCGTCGAGCGGATCACCGTCGCGCCGGGTGGCTCGCTCGAGGCGCGGGCGCGAGAGGCGCGCTACGCCGCGCTGCGCCGGCACGCCGCGCGAGTCGGCGCTGAGCGCGTCGCGCTCGGTCACACGGCGGACGACCAGGCCGAGACGGTGCTGATGCGACTTATCGAGGGCGCAGGCCCGCGGGGACTCCGCGGGATTCCGCCGGTGCGTGGCATCTTCATCCGCCCGCTGATCGAGACGCGGCGGGCCGAGATCGTCGACGCGCTTCAGCGCGCGGGTCTCGCGTGGCGGGAAGACCCCTCGAACCGCGACCCGAAGCTTCTCCGGAATCGGATCCGGCACGAGCTGTTGCCGCAGCTGGCCGCCTCCTACAACCCCGCGATCGTCGCCGCGCTCAACCGGGCCGCCGCGCTGACGCGCGACCTCCTCGCCCACCTCACCGCGCAGGCGGCTCCTCGGGAGACGAGGTCACCCTGTCGCAGTCGCGGCTCCGCGCGCTGCCGGAGGAGCTCGCAGCCGAGGTTCTGCGCCTGGCGGCGGAGCGATTGGGCCGCGTGGCGCCGCTCCGCGCGTGGGCGCACCGGGGACTCCGCCGTGTCCTGCGGGATCCCGCGCCCCGCCGCCCGTTCACCATCGGCGGCATCACGGTCGAGGTGAGTGGCGATCGCATTCGCTTGTCGCGCGGTGCGCGCCGCCGGCTCGGCGCGCGACCGCTCGTCCTGCCGGGCGCCACGCCGATGCCCGAAATCGGCCGGGCGATCGAGGTGCGCTGCTTTCCGCGGACGGGCGAGTACACGCCGCCGCGCGGCGTCGATCGCGTCGCGTTCGATGCGGACGCGCTGCCCGGTCCGCTCAGCGTCCGCTCCCGACGCGCCGGCGACCGGTTCGTTCCCTTCGGCGGCCCGGGTGAGCGGCGCCTGAAGTCGTTCCTGATCGACGCGCGCGTTCCGCGCTGGGAGCGCGACGGCCTGCCACTGGTCGTCGCGGGCGCCGAGATCATCTGGATCGCCGGGCTGCGCCGGGCCGCGCTCGCGCCGGTCTCGGGCTCGACGCGCCGTGTGCTCGAGCTTTCGTGGATGCCGCTGGCGGAGCCGACCGGCGCCGAGTAACATTGCGCCCGGAGGGTCCATGATTCCGCCGCTGCTGGCCGTGCTGTTGCTCCTGATGCCCGTCACCGCTCTGGCCCAGCCCCACGATCCCGCCGGCGTGCTGCGCTCGATGGAGGACGCGTTCGCATCCGTCGCAGAGCGTGTCATGCCCGCGGTCGTCAACATCAGCACCACGCCGAAGAAGACGCCGGCGCGCGGTACCGGGTCGGAACAGGAACCGCAGGAGCGCTTCCGCGACTTCTTCGGCCCCGAGTTCTACGAGAAGTACTTCAAGCGCCCGCCGCGCGAGGAGGCGCGCGCATCCGGCTCCGGCGTCATCGTGGATCCGGACGGATACATCTTGACGAACAATCACGTCGTCGAGAACGCTCAGGAGATCACGGTCCGGCTGTCGGACGCCCGGAAGTTCGCGGCGAGGCTTGTCGGCCGCGATCCGAAGACAGACCTGGCGGTGCTGAAGGTCGAGGCGCCCGGCGGGGGGCTGCCGGTGGCCGCGCTGGGCGATTCGGATCGCCTCCGCGTCGGGCAGTGGGCGATCGCCATCGGCAACCCGTTCGGTCTCGATCGCACCGTGACGGTGGGCATCATCTCGGCGACCGCGCGCACCCGGGTCGGCGTGGCGACGTACGAGAGCTTCATCCAGACCGACGCGTCGATCAACCCGGGCAACTCGGGGGGCCCGCTCCTGAATATCGACGGCAAGGTGATCGGCATCAACACGGCGATCGTCGCGACGGGGCAGGGCATCGGGTTCTCGATTCCGGTCAACATGGCGAAGGAGGTCATGCGGCAGCTCATCGCGAAGGGTCGCGTCGTGCGGGGGTGGCTCGGCATCGTCATCCAGGACGTGACCGACGAGCTGGCGGCGAGCTTCGGCGTGAACGAGCGGGAGGGCGTGCTGGTGACCGACGTGATGAAGGGCGGACCCGCCGAGAGCGCGGGGCTCAGGCCCGGCGACGTGATCACGGAACTCGGTGCGACCAGGATCGCCGAGGTGCCCGATCTCCAGAAGCGGGTGGCGGCCGTCGCGCCCGGCGAGTCGATCGCGCTCACGGTCGTGCGCGATCGCAAGCCGCTCGCGGTCACGGTCAAGGCCGGCGAGATGCCGGGCGAGGAGGCGGTCGTCGCGGCCGACGGCACCGACGAGAGCTGGGGGCTGACGGCGGAGTCGGTCGGGTCCGAGATGGCTGACCGTCTCGAGCTCCCGATTCCGCGCGGCGTGATCATCACGGACGTCGTGCCCGACAGCCCGGCCGGGCGGGCCGGTCTGCGGCCGGGCGACGTCGTGCTCGACGTGAACCGGGAGCCGGTGACGGACGTCGCCTCGTTCCGCCGGATGCTGGCCGCGGTCAAGCCCGGCGAGAGCGTCCGGCTCTATGTGCACCGTACCAGCGCGGGCGGAGCCAAGGAATACCTCGTGCTGGAAAAGCCACTCCCATGATCGACAGCGTGGTCGAGACGCCGGCCCGGCGCGGCACAGTCCTCGTCGTGGATGACGAGGAAGGCGTGCGGGCGTCGGTGCGGGCGATCCTCGAAGACGAGTACACGATCCTCGAGGCCGAGGACGGCGCGCAGGCGCTCGAGGTGCTTCGGACCCACGAGGTCGACGTCGTGATGTTGGATCAACGGATGCCGGGCGAGCCCGGCATTGACGTGCTGAACCGCATCAAGGCGGTCGACCAGTCCGTCGTCGTGGTGATCGCGACGGCCGTGCGCGAGGTCCGCACCGCGGTCGAAGCCCTCAAGCGCGGCGCCTACGACTACATCACCAAGCCGTTCGACGTCGAGGACATCGAGCTGCTCGTTCGCCGCGCCCTCGACAAGCGCGCCCTCGAGCGGGAGGTGCTCTACCTGCGCTCCCGGATCCCGCAGGGGTTCGACGCGATGGTCGGCCGCCATGCGGAGATGGTGAAGATCTACCAGCTCATCGCCCAGATCGCCCCCACGTCCGCCACCGTGCTCGTCACCGGTGAAAGCGGCACCGGCAAGGAACTGATCGCGCGCGCCGTGCACTCGCAGGGCCCGCGGAGCGGGCAGCCGTTCGTGGCGGTCAACGTCGCTGCGCTGCCCGAGACGCTCGTAGAGTCCGAGCTGTTCGGCCACGAGAAGGGCGCGTTCACGGGCGCCATCGCGAAGAAGCCGGGCAAGTTCGAGCTGGCCCACGGGGGGACGCTCTTTCTCGACGAGATCGGCGCCCTGCGCCTCGATCTCCAGGCGAAGCTCCTCCGCGCGCTCCAGCAGCGTGAGATCGAGCGGCTCGGCGGCAGCCGCTCCGTCCCGGTGGACGTGCGAGTTATCGCGGCGACCAATATCAATCTTCGCCAGGCCGTCCGCGACCGGGCCTTCCGCGAAGACCTCTATTACCGGCTCAACGTGGTGCCGATCACGGTCCCGCCCCTCCGGGACCGACGCGACGACATCCCGCTCCTGGTCGAGCACTTCATCCGGAAGTACGCGCGCGAGTTCAACCGCGATGTCCGCGGGGTCTCGGCCGGCGCGCTCGAGATCCTCATGCGCTACGACTGGCCCGGCAACGTCCGCGAGATGGAGAACATCGTCCAGCGCTCCGTCGTGCTCGCGGGTGGCCCCGTGCTCCAGCTCCGAGACCTGCCGCTCGATCTCGCGATGCCGGAGACCGGGCCCCGGCTCGCCGAGGACACCGGGCTCCCGCTGCGCGACGCGCGCGAGCAGTTCGAGCGGCAGTACGTGCTGCGCGTGCTCGAACGGGTCGGGTGGAATCAGAGCCGCGCCGCGCGTCTGCTCGGCCTCCACCGCAACACGCTGCTGGCGAAGCTCGCGGCGTGGCGCATTCGCCGGCCGAGCGACGAGGACGAGCGCGCCGGCACCGCTTCCCTGTAACCCGTCTGAGTCCGCTCCGTCGGTCCCACCACCCGTGGGTGCGTTTTTTCTTTGGACTACCAGGCCCTGAGTGTAGATTGCACCCCAAGGCAGTATGTTGGCGCCATCGATAGATCAGCGGAGCCCGGGGGATAACGTTTTCGCCCGATCATCTTCTGCCGAAAACGAGAGGCGACCTCGATAGGCGAGGTTCGCTGTGTCCAAACCCCTAACCCGAAGCGCGAGAGGGGACGAGCATGGGAGACATGGGACCTGGAGAGGATCGGCAGCGCATCGACCGGTGGATCGAGGAGAGCCAGTATCTGATCGGGCGCCTGATCCCCACGCTTCTCGACGACCGCGAGCGGATCAAGGGCGTACTCGAGGCCGCCGAACAGGAGTGCGAGAAGCTCCGTCAGGATCTCGGCCTGAGCCAGGCGGAAATCAGCGAGCTCGAGAGCGAGAGGCAGCAATTGCGGACCGAGCAGGCGGCGCTGGCCGAGGCCTTCATCGGTGTCATGGACCACATGAACCAGATGCACAAGCCGCTGACCGAGATACTGCGGAGACTGCAGGTGTCCCAGCCCGTATCCTTTAATACGACGTCGTAGCGCGTCCGCCCGCACGCGCCCCGACGGGGAGCGAAGCCTTCCCGAACGGGGGCGGCCGGATCGCAGCGTGCCGGCGTGACCGAGGCGCGGTCGGCTCACTCCAGGTAGAGGCGCGCACCCTGGCTCAGGCACTCCGGGAGCCAGTGGCCGGTGCCTGTCGCCGTCCTCAGCGTGGCGGCGTACAGGCCCGGCCCGCGCCGCTGGAGAAACGCCGCCACCGGGCTGTCGTCGTGTTGCGGCGTGACCAGTTCGAGGTCGTGCGGGGTCGACCAGGTCCGCTACCGCGATGCAACAGGCTCCTAGCCCGGATCCGCGAATACTCGCGCGAGGCGTGGCGCGGGCCGGCGGGTCCTGCCGCGGCGAGCAGCCCCACGGTGCTCGCTCCCGCACGCGCCCCGGCCGGACCGGACGCGATCCGGCTCGCGCCGAGCGCGCGCGTCGGTGCCGCGGTGCGCTGCGCGCCGCGGGGCGCCCCGCTCGCCACGTCACCCCCCGGCCCGCTGGCGTTTCTCTGGCGGATTAATTGCGGATCAGGGCGAGTTGCCGGCGATCAGCTCGTGACTCAGCGACCACAGCGTCAGGAAATCCCGCACGCGGCGATGCGCGCCGCCCTCGACATGCGCGATGACGCCGACGATGGCGACGCGGGGGCGGAGCGCGCGCGCGGCCGCGGCGAGCCGAAGGCTCTCGGTGTACGGCACCAGCGGGTCGTCGCGGCCGTGCACGATCAGGAGCTGGCCGCGGATCCGGCCGACGACGCGCTCCGGCGAGAGTGCGGCAAGCCACCGTCGGAGGTCGGGCGAGAGGCCAGCCATGTCCCCCGTGGCGAGCGCGTGCCGGGCGGTCGCGTCCATCAGGTCGGGATTCGCCTCGGCGAAGCGGCGCGCGAGCGCGGGATTGCCCGTGACGTAGAACCGCGCCAGCTCGAACGCCGACGCGTAGCCGCCCAGGCTCAGCACGAGCGCGATGCGGTCGCGCACGCGCGCGTCGGCGGCGGCGAGCAAGGCCGGCCCTGCGCCCACGCTGATCCCGATGAGCCGCACGGGGGGCGGCATCGCGCTGACCGTGGCCACGACGGTCTCGACGTCCTCCGGGCCGAGCCGCAGGCGCGTGAGGCCCTCGATCGTCGGCACGGCGACGGCGAAGCCCGTGCGGGCCAGCAGGCGCGCGGCGCGCCGGAGCCGCGGGTCGCCCTTGCCCTCGGGCGCCAGCCCGTGCACGAGCACGAGCGAGCAGGGCCGGGCTTGCCAGGCTCCACCCGTCGCCGGGCCTCGCCCGGCGCTCGCGCACTCGGCGCCTCGGTAGAGATCGGCCGCGACGCCGGGAATCGCGAGCGCGGCCACGGCGGGTTCTGGCGTGATGGGGGTGAGCGCCGGCACGCGGCCGTCGGACAGGAACTCGACGAGGAACGCGCCGCTCACGACGATCGGCCAGCCGGCGCGGAGGAGGAGAGGAAGGGCCAGGAGCGCTGCGAGGAACGCGAGGAGCGAACGCCGGGCTACTTCCGGTTCACGCACCCGATCAGGCGCCAGCCGTTGAACATGTTGACCTTCATCACCACCTCGGGGACCAGGTCAACCTTCTTCAGCAGCGGCGCCATCGCGAGATTGGACTTCCACCCGAGCCGTGTGCACACCGGCGCGATGAGATCTTCCAGGCGTCCCGCCACGCGCCGCTCGCTGCGGAAGTGGTTCAAGATGACCATCGTGCCGCCGGGCTTCACCACCCGGCGCATCTCGCGGAGCACGCCGACCGGGTCCGGCACGGCGCTGATCGTGTACGTCGCGAGCGCTTTGTCGAACTCGCCGTCCGCGAAGTCCATGGACGCGGCGTCCATGACCTTGAGCCTCACGTTCGGCATGGCCAGCTCTCCGACGCGCTCGACGGCCTTGTCGAGCATCTCCTCGGAGAGATCGATGCCGGTCAGGCGGCACGTCGCGGGGTAGAGCGGCAAATTCAGCCCGGTGCCGATTCCGATCTCGAGAACCGTCTCGGTCGGCTGGAGGGCGAGCTGCGCGATGGCGGCCGAGCGCCCGGGAGCGAAAATCCAGTCGAAGATGAAATCGTAAACCGGCGCGTAAAACTCGTAGGCGCGCTGAACGTGCCTCTTCTTCAGTGCTACGTCCAAACGTGCGGCCTCCGACAGCGGGGTTAACTGCGACGGGCGGCCGATTCTAACCGAGCGGCGCTCGCTTGCCAAGAGGCCGAGTGCGCCGCGGCTACGCCAGCCAGCGTAGCAAGAGGGTGGCCAGAGAAAGAAATATCGTGACGCCGACGACGTCCTGGAACGCGGTCTCGAAGGGCCCGGCCGTGAGCGCCGGATCGAACCCGAGGCGCTTGGAAAGCATCGGGATACCGGTCCCGGCCAACCCGGACAGGTTGACCGAGATGAACATCGAGCAGGCGACGGTGAGGCCGAAGGCGAACGTGCCGTGCCACAGATAGCCGATGATACCGACAACCGCGGCGCAAACGCCACCTAAAATGCTCGACGTCTGGACCTGGCGCCAGAGCGGCTCCCACCAGCGCACGAGCTGCACGTGCCCCGTCGCGAGCCCGCGCACGATCATCGTCACCGACTGCAGGCCCGTGTTCCCGGAGATCGCCTGGATGACCGGCATGAACGAGGCGAGCAGGATGACCTTGCTCAGCGTCGCGTCGAAGTAGTGGATGACCACGCCCGCGCACAGCTCGATCAGCAGGGTCGCCATGACCCAGGGCAGCCGCATGAGCGCGATCCGGGTCGGCGGCCGGCGCTCCAGCTCGGCGGCATCCGAGCCGGCCATGCGGAAGATGTCCTCGGACGCCTCCTCGTGCATGACGTCGATGACGTCTTCGACGCTCACGGTGCCGAGCAGCCGTCGGTTCTCGTCCACCACCGGCACGGCCGCGAGGTCGTACTTGGCCACGATGCGCGCGACCTCTTCCTGATCCGTCATCGGGCCGACGCTCACCACGTCGTCCTCGACGATCATCCGCACTTGCGTGGCCGGGTCGGCGGTAAGCAGGCGCCGCGGCGGCACCACGCCGAGGAGATGGTCGTGGTCGTCGACGACGTACAGCTCGAACGAGCGGTTCTGGGACGCGGATTTCCGGATGTGGTCGATCGCCTGCCCGACGGTCGCGAACTCGTGCACGGCCAAGAAGTCGGGTGACATCAGACGGCCGGCGGTCTGGTCGGGGTATTCGAGCAGTTCCTGGACCTCCTCGGACTTTTCCTCCTTCATCAGGTCCAGGATCTTCTCGGCCTGCTCCGCCGGGAGCTCGTCCACGACCTCGGCGGCGTGCTCCGTCGGCATCTGGTCGAGGATGCGCGAGGTCTCCACGTCGGGGAGCGCACGAACGAGCGCGAGCAGCGTCAGATCGTCGAGCTCCGACAGGACCGCGCCGGCCCGCTCCCGGTTCAGGAGACGGAACAGCGCGACTTGCTGCGGCACTGGCAACTCGCGCAGCAGGTTCGAGACATCCGCAGGGTGCGCGTCCGCGAGCAGCTGCCCGAGCCGCTCATCGCGGCCATGCTCGAGGTGATCCTTGACGGTGTCGAGCAGGCGACCGTTCTCTTCCATCAGGCGAGGCGGGACTTGCTGTCGGGGGGTTTGTCTTCGGGCGGGACCGCGCGCGCCTCGAGTGAGCGGAGTCGGCTGCGGAGCCGCCAGCGCTGGATCCACAGCGGAACCGTGAGCACGGTGCCGGCCGCGAGCGAGACGAGCACCACGGCGGCGAGCGGCACCGGCGTGATCCGCCAGACCAGCAGCGTCACGGTGACGGGCTCCGTGTTCTGAAGGGTGAATACGGCCACCACGACCGCGACGATCGTGACGATCAGATACGCCACGTTATTCAACCGGGGATGCGCACTGCGGCTGCGCGACCCATGCGCCTCAGCCCTTGAGGGCGCGCAGGAAACGCTCCATGATACCGTGCTGGATGGCGTCGGCCGACGCTTCGCCGACATCGGCGCGCCATTCCTTGAGGCGGATCACCGCCTTGGCCATCGCCCGGTGCCCGCCGGCGCCGCCGAGGTCGCCGAACGCGGCGCGCACGACCTCGCCCGCGCTGCGGAGGTAGCCGACGTTCCGCACGGAGATGTGCAGCTCCCCGCCGACGATGCCCGACAGCACCGACCACTCGACCCCTTCGACCTGCAGGAAGAAGTCGGCGAACTGCGGGATCAGGTCGACGTGGGCGATCGGGCCGAGGTGTGAGAAGAGCACGCCCTGGACGAGCTGACGCCGGGAGATCCCCAGCGCGAGCACCTCCAGCGCCTCGTTCGGCAGCTCCGGGCGCTCGATGCGCCGGAGCGCGTTGTGGTTCGCCAGCATGTACAGGAACGCGAACGCCTCCATGTCGGCCTTCGTGCCGCCGCGCTCGAGGTGCAGGGTGTCGGACTTGATCCCGTAGAGCAGCGCGGTCGCGAGCTTCTGCGTGATCTTCACCTCAGCCGCGCGCAAGTATTCGGTCATGATCGTGGACGTCGCGCCGTACGCGGGGCGAATGTCCTTGAAGTGCGCGCGCACCGGGCCCTCTTCCGGATGATGGTCGATGACGAGGTCGACCGTGCCGAAGCGCTCCTCGAAGAAGCTCGGCTGCACGTCGACCATCGCGATCATGTCGTAGTCGTCGATGGCGCGCGCCTTGATCTCCTCGACCTCGATCTCGAGGATCTTGACCAGCGCGCGGTTTTCCGGCCGCGTCACGCCCCCGAAGGTCGCGATCGGGGCCGAGGCCTTGTTGCGGCCGAGAAACGCCCGCAGCGCCAGCGCCGAGGCGATCGCGTCGGGATCGGGATCGTCCTGCATCATGATGAGCAGCCGCTCGGCGGCGGCGAAGTGGGCGCGCAGGCGGTCCGCGCGCGCCCGCAGCGCCGCGCGCTCGAGCTCGGGCTGGATCACGCGTTCGGCGATCGCGGCGGTCGGCAAGGCGGTGGCCGAGGCCACGGCTGGATCGAGGGCGCGCGCGTCGTCCTTCAAGACGACCAGCGGCGCCTGTGGGGCGGCCGCGCGCAGCGCCTCGAGGATCCGCTCGCGTCGTGCGAGCGGCACGGCGACGAGCGCCGTCTCCCGGCCGTTGCGGAACGCGCGTCGGTACAGCGCGGGGTCCTCGAGGCTCCCGGCCATCGCGGCGCCGCCGCGCCGGGCGATGCGCGCGCGCAGGGCGCGGCCCTCGACGATGTAGAGCGGGGGCTCGCCCTGCGTCGGCGCGCCCCGCAGCAGGCGGAAGAGAAAATCGTCAGGGCAGACCAGGACGTACCGCATCGGAAGCGCTCCTGTCATTTTACGCCGGCCCGATCCGAAAGGAGTTTCTTATATCCCGGCGAGGCCTGGATGCGGCGCTTGAGCCGCGCATCCAGCCGTTGCGGCGACGTCAGCGCGGCGGGCGCCAGGAGCCGGCGGAGCGCGTCGTCCGGCATCAGCCCGTGCGCCCGCACGACGTCGCGGAGCGGGCGGCGCGAGGCGAGCGCCTCCTTGACGAGCCGCGCGGTGACGGCGTAGCCGAGGTACGGCGAGAGCGCGGTTGCCTCGATGAGGCTGCCGGCGACCAGGCGCGCGGCGCGCTCGCGATCGACCGTGAGCCCCTCGACGCAGCGGGTCCGGAGCAGGCGGAGCGCGCGGGTGAGGAGGTCGAAGCTCCAGGTCAGATCGAACGCGACGAGCGGGGTCATCACGTTGAGCTCGAGCTCGCCCGCCAGCGCGGCGGCGCAGATCGCGGCGTCGTTGCCGATCACCTGCAGGCACGCCATCTGCGCCGCTTCGGGGACCGACGGGTTGACCTTGCCCGGCATGATCGAGGAGCCCGGCTCGATCTCGGGCAGGATCAGCTCGCCGAGTCCCGTGTGGGGCCCCGACGCGAGCAGGCGGAGATCGAAGGAGATCTTCGCGCAGTCGACGGCGACGCCGCGGAGCCCCGCCGAGGCGCCGAGCAGGGGGCGCAGGCTCCACGTGGTCATGACCGGGCTCGGCGCCGGGCGGAGGCGAAGGCCGGACAGACGCGCCAGCTCGCTCGTGACGAGCCGGCGGAACCGCGGGTGCGCGGTGATGCCCGTCCCGACCGCGGTCCCCCCGAGGCCCAGTGCCGGGAGCTCGCGGA
>QHRS01000046.1 GCA_003221435.1 Candidatus Rokuibacteriota bacterium | reverse complement strand
CTCATCAGCCAGGAGCTGTACGCGACGGGGCAGGCGCCGAAGGCCGCGCTGCACAGCTCGCACCCGGTGCAGGAGCTGGGCAACCGGGTCATCGGACCGATCACGAAGGTGAACGGCGCGCTGGGCGAGCGCGTGCGCGCGCTGCTCAAGAGACCGCGCGAGGCGGTGGACGGGCACGTCGCCCGGCCGCAATACTCGGCGCTAGTGACAGAGGTCTCCGGCGCCCTCGACGACGCGGTCACCCAGGTCGTCCCGAAGGACATCCGGGCGAGTGTCGCGTTCCAGGCGAAGGTGATCGGAAGACTCCTGGACGCGGTCGTCGAGGAGTACGACGAGGCCTGGAAGTCCGGGAAGATCGCCCAGATCGTCGAGTACCAGGACGCCTACGGCTTCTTCCGCCGCGCCTACGCGCTCTACCGGATCATCGCGTTTCGCCTCCAGGGGTCGAGCGACGCCGACTTCGCCGCCCTCGCGCGCGGATTCCCCGGCGTGAGCCCGCCTGTGGCGCCACTGTCGCTCGCCCGAGTGAAGGCGCTGGTCGCGAGAATCTCGACGTCACTCGCGCGGTAGCGGCCTCGGCGCGCTGAGCCGGCGGGGTGCCGCGCTCGCCTGGCGCGACTTGCGGTCGGCTATGTCCTCCTACTAGAATAGAAATGCGCTACCTTCCCATCACCGTTGCGTTTGCTCACGCGAGCGTCCCCGACGGGATGTGGCCTGCGCCAAGGAGTTCTAGAACAGTTGCTTCGCCCGCGAATTCCCCGGTATTCCCGAATCGCTGAATCGCTCCGCGGGCGGATTCTCGACGGCGCCCTGCCCGCCGGGACGCGGCTCGACAACCAGCGCCGCCTCGCGCGCGAGTTCGGCGTGACGCTCATGACCCTGCGCCAGGCGCTCGACGTGCTCGAGCGCGAGAAGCTGATCGCGCGCCGTCACGGGCTCGGCACGTTCGTGGCGTCGCCCTCGTTGGACTACGACATCCTCCACCTCCGCCGGCTGGCCGGGGATCTCTCCGCGCTCGGCGAGCCGGTGGCCACCCGCTTCGTCGGCAGCCGGTTCGCGACCGCGGAGCGCCGGATCGCCGAGGCGCTCGGGCTCCGGGGCCGGAGCCGGGTGTTCGTGCTCGAGCGGCTGCGGCTGCTCGATCATCACCCGATCGGCCTCCAGCGCTCGTTTCTCCCGTCCGCGGTCGGCGAGGAGGTCGCGAAGGCGGACCTCAACGTCACGCCGCTCCGGCAGGTTCTCGAATTCAAGCTCGGCCTCGCGATCGCCCGCGCGGGCGAGACCATCTCGACGATCAGGCTCGGCCGCGGCGAGGCGCGCGAGCTCGGGTGCCGGAGCGGGCTCCCGGCGTTCTTCTCCGAGCGGACCTCGTACACCGCCGACGGCACGCCGGTCGTCTTCGACCGCGTGTTCATCCCCGGCGATCGGTTCCGGATCACCCGCCAGCTGACCTACGACACCCCGGGGGCGCGATGAAGATCCTCGTCCCCATCAAGCAGGTGCCGGACACCGCGACGCAGGTGAGGGTCGCCGCTGACGCGCGCGCGATCGAGAGCGCCGGCATCACGTGGATCATCTCGCCCTACGACGAGTTCGCGGTCGAAGAGGCGCTCCGGATCAAGGAAAAGCGGGGCCAGGGCGAGGTCGTCGCAGTCTCGCTCGGCCCCGATCGCGTGAAGGAAGCGCTGCGCTCCTGTCTCGCGATGGGCGCCGACCGGGCCATCCACGTCAACGACCCGGCCTTCGCCGACGCCGACACGCTGACGACGGCGCGCGCGCTCGCGGCCGTGATCAAGCAGGAGGCGCCGCAGCTCGCGATCTTCGGCCGCCAGGCCATCGACGACGACATGGGCGCCCTCCCCGCCCAGGTCGCCGAACTGCTCGGCTGGCCGTCGCTCTACTGGATCATGGAAGAGGCGATCGCGGCGGACGGCGCGAGCATCCGCGCGGGACGCCAGGTGGAGGGCGGGCTCGAGGTGTTCGAGGCGTCGCTGCCCTGCGTGCTCGCCGCGCAGAAGGGGCTCAACGAGCCGCGGTACCCGACGCTCAAGGGCATCATGGGCGCCAAGAAGAAAGAGATCAAGGACCTCAAGGCCGCGGACCTCGGCATCGCGCCCGAGCCGCCGCAGCTCTCGGTCGCCCGGCTCGAGTCGCTGCCGCCGCGCCCGCCGGGACGCGTCATCGGCGGCGACGTCCACGAGGCGGTGCGTGAGCTGGTGCGCGCGCTGCGCGAGGAGGCCAAGGCGATCTGACATGGCCAACGCGTTCTGGTGCGTCGTCGAGGACGATCGAAAGGGCTATCCGAAGAAGGTCACGGCGGAGGTGCTCGCCGAGGCCAGGCGCCTCTCCGGCGGCACGGCCGAAGCGGTGTGGCTGACCGATTCGGCGCAGCCCGAGGGACTCATGCGCCTGGCCGAGTGGGGCGCGACGAAGATCTGGCTCGTCGAGCACGCGGGGCTCGCGCCGTACCGGGGCGAGGTCTGGGCGCCGGTCCTCGCCACGCTCGTGGCGGCGCAGGCGCCGAAGGCGATCCTGGGCGCCGTGACGAGCCGGCAGCGCGAGCTGCTCGCGCGCCTCGCCGCGCGCCTCGGGGTCGGCTTCGCGGCAGATACGGTGGCCCTGGCGATGGACGGCGACACGCTCGTCGCGACGCGGCCGGTGTACGCGGGCAAGCTGCTGTCGAAGGTCACCTGGGCGAAGCCCCCGTGGGTGGCGACGCTCAGGCCCAACGTCTTCAAGCCGGCCGAGCCGGTCGCGGGCCGTGAGCCCGTCGTGGAGCGGCCCGCGGTGACCGTCCCCGACGCGATGCTGAAACTGGTCGAGCGGCGCGAGGAGGTCTCGACCGGATTGCCCGAGCTGAGCGAGGCGGAGCTGGTCGTCTCCGGCGGGCGGGGCATGAAGGGGCCGGAGCACTTCGTGATCCTCGAGCACCTCGCCTCGGTCATCGGCGCGGCGGTCGGCGCCTCGCGTGCCGCGGTCGACGCGGGTTGGCGGCCTCACCGCTTCCAGATCGGCCAGACGGGACGCACGATCTCGCCGAAGCTCTACCTCGGGTTCGGCATCTCGGGCGCCATCCAGCATCTGGCCGGCATGCGGACATCGAAGATCATCGTGGCCGTGAACAAGGACCCGGAGGCGCCGATCTTCAAGGTCGCCGACTACGGGATCGTCGGCGACCTGTTCGAGGTGGTGCCGGCGCTGACGGAAGAGTTCAAGAAGCTGCTGGCGAAGTAGGAGCGGCCGATGCACGTGGAGCTGACCGAAGAGCAGGAGATGATCCGCGCGATGGCGCGCGAGTTCGCCGACAAAGAAGTTCGGCCGATCGCCGCCGAGATCGACCGGGACGCCCGATTCCCGCGCGAGACCGTCCGGCGCATGGGCGCGCTGGGCCTCCTGGGGATGACGATCCCGCCCGCCTACGGCGGCAGCGGCGCCGATGCGGTCTCGTACGTCGTGGCGATGGAAGAGATCGCGAAGGCGTGCGCGTCCCACGCGGTGATCCTGTCGGTCAACAACTCGCTGTACTGCGAGCCCGTGTACAAGTACGGCTCGGAGGAGCAGCGGCAGCGGCTGCTCGTGCCGTTCGTCACGGGGGAGAAGATCGGCTGCTTCGCCCTCACCGAGCCGCAGGCCGGATCGGACGCGACGAACCAGACGACGCTCGCCGTCCGCGCCGGCGATCACTATGTCGTGAACGGGCGGAAGGTCTTCGTGACCAGCGGCCGCGAGTCCTCGGCGGCCCTGGTCTTCTGCCAGACCGATCGCGGGCAAGGCCACGGCGGCATCTCCGTGCTGATCATCGAGTCGGGCACGCCGGGTTTCCTGGTGCCGAAGGTCGAGGAGAAACTCGGGCTGCGGGCCTCGGACACCGCGGAGTTTCTCTTCGAGGACTGCCGGGTGCCGGTGGCCAACCGGCTCGGCGACGAGGGGCTGGGCATCAAGATCGCGATGAGCTCGCTCGACAGCGGGCGCATCGGCATCGCCGCCCAGGCGCTCGGGATCGCCGCCGGAGCGTACGAGCTGGCGGTCGCGTACGCGCGGGAGCGCAGGTCGTTCGGCGTGCCCATCGGCCAGCACCAGATGGTGCAGTGGATGCTGGCCGACATGGCCACGGCCATCGACGCCGCGCGGCTCCTGACGCTGCGCGCGGCCGCGCTGAAGGACGCCAAGAAGCCGTTCGGCACTGCGGCCGCGATGGCGAAGCTCTTCGCGTCGGAGACGGCCATGAAGGCGACGACGGACGCGATCCAGGTGCACGGCGGCTACGGATACATCAAGGACTTTCAGGTCGAGCGCTACTTCCGCGACGCGAAGATCACGCAGATCTACGAGGGCACCTCCCAGATCCAGAAGCTCGTGATCGCCCGATCGCTGCTCGGAGGAGCATGATGGAACGCCCGGTGCGGTTCGAATCGCTCAGCGGCCTCCCGCTCAAGCCGGTCTACACGCCCGCGGACCTGACGGGCTGGCGCTACGACGACAAGCTCGGCGCCCCCGGGCAGTACCCGTTCACGCGCGGGCCGTATCCGACGATGTACCGCGGCAAGCGGTGGACGATGCGGATGTTCGCGGGGTTCGGGCGGCCCGAGGACACGAACGCGCGGTTCAGTTACCTGCTCGAGCAAGGGCAGACCGGGCTCTCCACCGCGTTCGACATGCCGGCGCTGATGGGCTACGACGCCGATCACCCCCGCGCGCGCGGCGAGGTCGGGAAAGAGGGTGTGTCGATCTCGACGCTCGCGGACATGGAGCGGCTGTTCGACGGCATCCCGCTCGGCGACGTCACGACGTCGATGACGATCAACTGCACGGCCTCGATCGCGCTCGCGATGTACCTCGCGGTCGCCGACAAGCGCGGGATCGGCTGGGACCGGCTCGGCGGCACGATGCAGAACGACATGCTGAAGGAGTTCATCGCGCAGAAGGAGTGGATCTGTCCCGTCGAGCCGGCCGTGCGGATCGTCGTCGACATGATCGAGTTCACGTCCCGGCACGTCCCGAAGTTCAACCCGGTCTCGATCTCGGGCTACCACATCCGCGAGGCGGGGGCGACCGCGGTGCAGGAGCTGGCCTTCACGCTCGCCGACGGCATCGGCTACGTCCGCGCGTGCGTCGAGCGCGGCCTCGACGTGGACGCGTTCGCGCCGCGGCTCAGCTTCTTCTTCGACATCCACAACGACTTCTTCGAGGAGATCGCGAAGCTCCGCGCCGCGCGCCGGATCTGGGCGACCGTCATGAAGGAGCGCTTCCACGCGACGAAGCCCGAGTCGATGCGCTTGCGCACGCACACGCAGACCGCCGGCGTGTCGGCGACCGCCCAGCAGCCGCTCAACAACGTCGCCCGCGTCGCCCTCCAGGCGCTCGCCGCGGTGCTGGGCGGCGCCCAGTCACTCCACACCAACTCCTACGACGAGACGTGGGCGCTCCCGACCGAGGAGGCTGTGACGGTCGCGCTCCGGACACAGCAGATCATCGCCGAGGAGACGCACGTGCCGCACACGATCGATCCGCTCGGCGGCTCGTACTTCCTCGAGACGCTGACCGACCGGATGGAGGCGGCCGCGATGGACTACATCCGGAAGATCGACGCGCTGGGCGGCATCCTCCGCGCGATCGACGCGGGATATCCGCAGCAGGAGATCGCCGACGCGGCGTACCGGTACCAGATCATGGAGGACCGGGGCGAGAAGGTGGTCGTCGGCGTCAACAGGTACGCGATGGCTGAGGAACGCGGGATCAGCTATCTCCGGATCGACGAGCGGGTCGAGCTGGAGCAGATCGAGCGCGTCAGGGCCGTCAAGGCCGCGCGCGACATGAAGAGGGTCGAGAAGCGGCTGAAGCAGCTCGCGGACACGTGCCGGGACGGCGCCAACGTGATGCCCGTGCTGATCGACGCCGTGCGAGACGGGGCGAGCCTCGGCGAGGTCTCCGACGTGTATCGCCAGGTCTTCGGGCTGTACCGCGAACCCATTATTTTTTAGATTCGAGGGAGTGTTAGGAGCCATTCATGGAGCCGATCAGGATCACGCGGGCGACGACGCTGAAGAAACGGCCGAAGGACTCCGACCTGGGTTTCGGGAAGGTGTTCACCGACCACATGTTCGTGATGGACTTCCAGGAGGAGAAGGGCTGGTACGACCCGCGCGTCGAGCCGTATGCGCCGTTCAGCCTCGACCCCGCCGCGGCCGTGCTGCACTACGCCCAGTCGGCATTCGACGGGCTCAAGGCGTTTCGCGGCCGGGACCGCAGGGTGCGCCTGTTCCGCCCCCAGAAGCACCTCGAGCGGATGAACACGTCCGCGAAGCGCATGTGCATCCCGCCGCTCGATCCTGATCTGGCGCTCAAGTCGCTCGTCACGCTGGTCGGGATCGATCGCGACTGGGTCCCCGCGTCCGTCGGCCACGCGCTCTACGTGCGGCCGACCATCGTCGCGAGCGAGCCGTTCCTGGGCGTGCGGCCCGCGCACTCGTACATCTACTTCGTCATCCTGTCTCCGGTCGGGGCGTACTATCCGGAAGGCATGAACCCGGTGAAGATCCTCGTGGTCGACACGTACGTGCGCGCGGTCGAGGGCGGCGTCGGTGCCGTGAAGACGGCCGGCAACTACGCGGCGAGCCTCCTCGCCGCCGAGGAGGCGAAGCACGCGGGCTACACCCAGGTGCTCTGGCTCGACGGCGTGCATCGCAAGTACCTCGACGAGGTCGGCACCATGAACATCATGGTGAAGATCGGGGATGAGATCATCACGCCGCCGCTGACGGGCGCAATTCTGCCCGGCGTCACGCGGGACTCCGCGCTGACGCTCATGCGCGAGTGGGGGCTTCGGGTGAGCGAGCGGCAGATCTCGATCGACGAGGTCCGGGAGGCTGCCCACCGCGGCACGCTCGACGAGGTCTGGGGCACGGGGACGGCTGCGGTCATCTCGCCCGTCGGCGAGCTGGCGTATAAAGGGGAGCGTATCGCCATCCACGGCGGCCGCATCGGCGGGCTGACGCAGCGGCTCTACGACGCCATCGTCGCGATTCAGTACGCCACCGCCCCCGACACGCGGGGCTGGACGGTGGACGTGTGAGGCGCGGCCGAAGGCGGGACGAGCCGACGAAGCCCGGAGCGGTTGCTGGGTGTGCGCGGCGGTCAACGACGCGCTGCCCGCCAGAGCCGCGCGGCATGATCGACAGGAGGAGCACGTGACGGACTGCATCTTCTGCAAGATCCGGGACGGCGAGGTGCCCTCGATGAAGATCTACGAGGACGCGCGGACGATGGTCATCATGGACATCAACCCGCTGACCTCCGGCCACTGCCTCGTGTTGACGAAGCCGCACGCGGCGACGATCTGGGACGCCGACCCCGAGGACCTCAACGCCGCGATGGCCACGGCCAAGAAGGTCGCGACGGCGCTCCGGCAGGCGGTCAAGCCCGACGGGCTCAACCTGCTGCAGGCCAACGGCGCCGCCGCGTTCCAGTCGGTGCCGCACTTCCACCTGCACCTCATCCCCCGCTGGAACAACGACGGCAAGGGGTTCGACTGGAAGCCCGTCCCCGGCATCCGGAACCAGATCATGAAAAACGGCGAGCGCATCCGCATGCTGATCGCCATGTAGCTGCGCGACACGACATGACGCGTCGTCGGAGTCGTGCGTCGCGCGCCGGCCTCGCCCGCGCAACCTCTCGGAGGAAGGCACAGCGCCTCTTCGATGATCGAGCGCCGGGGGCGCCCCCCTCCGAGGACAGCGGATGAGCGACCGCAAGATCAGGAGGACGCCGACGCGATCGGGCTCTCCGTGCTGTCGGGCGCCCACAACTACCTGTTCAAGCGGGTGCTCGACCTGCTGCGGGAGAAGGGGGCCGACGACATCGTCGTCTTCGGCGGCGGAATCATTCCCCCCGAGGACGTCGTGGCCCTCAAGGCGCTGGGCGTGAAGGAGTTGTTTGCGCCGGGCACGTCGACCCAGGACATCATCAAGTTCGTCAGGGAAGGCATCCGCGCCGCCGTGTAGCAGGCCGATGAAAAGGACCCGTCCGAGCTGATCCATGCATGTGAGAGGCATCGATCTGTGGCCGGCCGAGATGGTGCGAAACCTGGTGGAGGAGACGCACGTCGGGCGCCGGATGCGGTGCTATCCGGCGGATCGGCCGCGAACGCTGACCGAGCTGCTCGACCGCGCGGTCGAGCGCTTCCCCGACCGCGACGCCGTCGTGGATGCGTCGGAGCAGCTGACCTGGCGCGAGCTGCGCGAGCGCGTGCGGCGCCTGGCGGCGTCGTTGGCCCGGCGCCACGGGATCAAGGCCGGCGATCGGATCGCGCTGCTCCTGAGGAACGGCCCGCCGTTCTGCGTCGGCGTGTTCGCCTGCGCCCAGCTCGGCGCCATCGCCGTCACGCTCAACACGAAGCTCAAATCGACGGAGCTCGAGTTCATGCTCCAGAACTCGGGCGCCCGCGTCCTCCTGACCAACCCCGAGTGGTGGCCGCAGATCGAGTCGATCCGCGACCGCCTGCCGTGCGAGGCGTACCACCTGACGCCGTACCCGGAGCTGTTCAGCGAGCCCGCGTCGTCCGCCGGCCCGTCCCCGAGCAGCGAGGACGACACCGCGTTCATCATGTACACCTCGGGGACGACCGGACGGCCGAAGGGCGCGATGGGGACGCACCTCGGCATCATCAACTCGGCGATCACCTTCGAGCGCTGCTATCGGCTGTCCGGCCACCAGCGGACGCTCGTCGCGGTGCCGCTCTTCCACGTCACGGGTCTGATCGCCCAGTTCCTCACGATGGCGTACCTCGGCGGCACGACCGTCGTCATGGCGACGTTCGACGCGGCCGAGGCGCTGCGGCTGATCGACGCGGCGCGCATCACACACATGGTCGCGGCGCCCACGGTGCTCGTGATGCTGATGCTGCAGCCGGGGTACCGGCGCGCCGGCGCGAGCCTTCAAGCGCTCGGCTACGGGGGCGCGCCGATCGCGTCCGAGACGGTGACGCGCCTCCGCGAATGGCTGCCCGGCTGTCGCCTGCACAACACCTACGGGCTGACCGAATCGTCGTCGCCGGCGACGTGCCTGCCGGACGCCGACGCCCTCAGCCGTGTCTCCTCGGTCGGCTGGCCGGTGCCCACCGCCGAGGTGCGCACGGTCGAACCCGGCAGCGAGCGCGACTGCGCGCCCGACGAGGTCGGCGAGTTGCTGATCAGGGGGCCGATGGTCGTGCCGGGCTACTGGGGGAACCCCGAGGCGACCGCCGCAACGATGGGCGACGGATGGCTCCGGACCGGGGATCTCGCGCGGATCGACCGTGACGGCTACGTCACGATCATGGACCGCATCAAGGACATGATCAACCGCGGCGGCGAGAAGATCTTCTGCGTCGAGGTCGAGGAAGTGCTCTGCGCGCATCCGTCCGTCATGGAGGCGGCGGTCGTCGGCGTCCCCGACCCGGTCTACGGGGAGTCGGTGAAGGCGTGCGTCGTGCCGAGGCCCGGCGCCACCGTCGAGCCGGAGCAGGTTCGGGCGTGGGTGCGTGCGCGGCTCGCGAAGTTCAAGGTGCCGCGCGACGTCGCCGTGCTGGACGCGCTCCCACGGAATCCGAACGGCAAGGTGATGAAGGGGTTGCTCCGATGAACTTCGAGCTGACCCCGGAGCAGACCCAGATCCGCGCCGTCGCCCGCGAGTTCGCCGAGGCGGAGCTGGGCTCCCGGATCGCGCCGTACGACGAACGGCACGAGTTCCCGCACGAGATCGTGCGGAAGCTCGGGGATCTCGGGTTCATGGGCGTGCTGGTGCCGCCGGAGTACGGCGGCGCCGGGCTCGACTACGTCTCGTACGCGCTGATCGTGGAAGAGCTGAACCGTGGCGACGCGTCGGTCGGCATCACGATGTGGGCGCACAACTCCCTCTGCACGAACCACATCGCCCTGTTCGGCGGGAAGGCGCAGAAGGAGAAGTACCTGCCCCGGCTCGCGTCGGGCGAGTGGCTCGGCGCGTGGGCGCTGACCGAGCCGGGCTCCGGCTCCGACGCCGCGGCGATGCGCACGCGCGCCGTGCGGGACGAGGGCGAGTGGGTCCTGAACGGGACGAAGGCCTTCATCACGAACGGCAGCGTCGGCCAGACGGCCGTCGTCATCGCGATCACGGATCCGTCGAAGCGCCAGAAGGGTATCTCGGCGTTCATCCTCGAGAAGGGGATGCCCGGCTTCAGCGCAGGTCAGCGCTACCGCAAGCTCGGCCTGCACGCGTCGGATACGGCCGAGCTGGTCCTCGACAACGCGCGTGTGCCGGCGGCGAACCTGCTCGGCGAGCTGAACGCGGGCTTCGTGAACACGATGCAGGTGCTCGAGGGCGGCCGCATCGCCATGGCCGCGATGGCGGTCGGCATCGCGCAGGCCGCGCTCGACGAGGCCGTCAAGTACATGAAGCAGCGCACGGCGTTCGGCCAGACGCTGGCGGAGTTCAACGGGTTGCAGGGCATGGTGGCCGAGCTGGCGACCGAGATCGAGGCGGCGCGGCTCCTGACGCTCCGGGCCGCGTACCTGAAGGACTCGGGCCAGCCCGTCAAGAACGCGGCGGCGATGGCCAAGCTGTTCGCGTCGGAAGTCGCCATGAAGGCGGCGTCGAAAGCGGTGCAGATCCACGGCGGCGCGGGGTACATTACGGACTTCCCGGTGGAGCGGATCTTTCGGGACGCCAAGCTCACCGAGATCGGCGAGGGCACGTCGGAGGTGCAACGGTTGGTTATCCGACGGCCCCCTCCGGGCCACCCCCAGAAGGGGATTGCGCCGGCAAAGCCGGCGCTCGAACAGTGCGTTGACAGTCGCGACAGGAGGGTAGTCCCATGAATGAATTTTCACGTCGGCAATGGCTCACGGTGGCTGGCACTCTGACGGCGGCGGCCGCCTTCACCGGGAGCGCGGGCGCCCAGGGGCGGTCCGCCGACGACTTTGTGCGCACCGTCACGGGGGCGCGCGTCTTCGATCTGTCGTTCACGTGGAACGATCAGTCGCCGGTGCTCGGCCTGAACCCGCCGTACGCGTTCGCGCTGAACCGGACCCACAAGATGACGTACGAGCTGTTCGGGCAGGCCCCGGGCAGCCAGCTCTCCTGGGCCTCGGACATCATGTACTTCAGCGGCCAGCACGGCTCGCCGACGATCGACGCGATCGGCCACATCGGCCGCGGCCTGAAGCTGCACGGCGGCGTCGACGCCGTCGCCGCGACGTCGACGCCCGGCGGCATCGGCGCGAACCTCGGCATCGAGAGCTTCCCGGCCGATCTCATGGTGAACCGCGTCGTGTTCCTCGACGTCGCGCGCCACGTCGCGAGCGGCGGCTCCGACCCGCTCCCGGCCGAGTTCGAGATCACGGCGCGGCACCTCGAGGACACGATGCGGGCCCAGGGCGTCGAGGTGCGGCGTGGCGATTCGCTCCTGATCCGCACCGGCTGGAGCCAGTACTTCACCCAGGGCGCCAAGTACCTCGGCCAGCAGTCGCCGGGCCCGGGCCAGGACGGCGCGCGCTGGATCATCGCCAGGGGCGTCCGGCTCGCGGGCAACGACACCGCGACGTTCGAGCGGCGGCCGGCCGCGTACGGCAAGGAACTGTTCAGCGTGCACATGATGCTGCTGGCTGACAACGGCATCTACATCGTCGAGGCCGCGAACCTCGAGCCGCTGTCTGACGCGAAGGCGTACGTGGCGGTCCTGATCACCACGCCGCTGAAGATCCAGGGCGCGACGGGCTCGGCGCTGCGGATGATCGCCCTCGCTCCGTAGCAGGCCGATGACGACGGTCCGGCGCCTTTGTGATCGGCCGGCCGGGTCTTCAGCATTTTGCGAGTGACCGGATCGCACATCGTCGTCGACCGGCTATCGAAACGGTACGACACATCGACGGGCGCCGTGCAGGCGCTCACCGATGTGTCGCTGTCGGTCGGGCCCCGGGAGTTCTGCACCGTCATCGGGCCGTCTGGCTGCGGCAAGTCCACGCTGCTCGCGATGATCGGCGGCCTCCTCGGGCCGGACGAAGGCTCGATCGTCATCGACGGACGCCGCGTCGCCGGCCCCGACCCCCGCCGCGTCGCGATGGTGTTCCAGGACCCGGGCCTGTTCCCCTGGCTCACCGCGCTCGACAACGTCGCGTTCGGCCTCGAGCTGCAGGGGATTCCGCGAGCCGAGCGCCGCCGGATCGCGGCGGACCTCCTCGGCCCGCTCGGGCTGCGCGAGTTCGCCCTCAAGTACCCCCGCGAGCTGTCGGGCGGCATGCGCCAGCGCGTGGCGATCGCGCGGGCGCTCGCGATCGACTCCGGCATCGTGCTGATGGACGAGCCGTTCGGCGCGCTCGACGAGCAGACACGCTTCCTGATGGGCGAGTGGCTGCTCGACGTGTGGACCCGCGCCCGCAAGACCGTCGTCTTCGTCACCCACAGCCTGCAGGAGGCGCTCGCGCTCTCCACGCGCGTCGTGGTGATGACGGCGCGGCCCGGGCGCATCAAGAGCGTCATCGATCTGCCACTGCCGTACCCGCGCGACCTCGAATCGCCCGAGATCGCCTCGTTCCGCGCCAAGCTCTGGGGCGAGCTCCGCGAGGAGTCGCTCAAGACCATGAACCAGTGATGCGCCGCGGAGTGGTCCTCCCGCGGGCGGCGATCGTCGGCGTGCTCGCGCTCGGGTGGGAGATCACCGCGCGCTCGATGGACCCGCTGCTCTACGTCCCACCCTCGCGCGTGCTGCCGGCGCTCGGCCGGCTCGTCGCCCTCGAGTCCTTTCCGTATCTGCCCGAGCACCTGTGGCTCACGCTCAGGGAAATATTGATCGCGTACGCCCTCGCCGTGGGCGGGGGCATCGCGACCGGCTTCGCCCTCGGGCTCCGGCCGGGCCTCGGGCGGATCTACGCGCCGCTCCTCGGGGCGCTCTACGCCGTGCCGAGCGTGGTCTGGTATCCCTCGCTGATGCTCCTCTTCGGTCTCGGTGCGGCGTCGAAGATCGCCTTCGGGTTCCTGCTCGGCTTTTTCCCGATCACCCTGGCCGTGCTCGCGGGCGTGCGACAGGTCGACCCGCACCTGGTCACGGTGGCGCGGGCGTTCGGCGCCCGCCCGGGCACGGTCTTCGCGAGGGTGATGCTGCCGTCGATGCTGTCGACGCTCACGGGCGGGCTGCGGGCGGGCCTCGCGCTCTCCGTCGTGGGCGTTATCGTGGGCGAGGTGCTCGGCTCGAAGGCCGGGCTCGGCTACCTGATCAACTACGCCTATGGCCTGCTGCGCACCGCCGACTACGTCGCCCTCGTGCTCGTGGCACTCGCGCTGGTCCTCGCGATCGACGGCGTCGCGGCGCTCGGCGAGCGGCGCGCCCGGCGGTGGGCGTGAAGACGCGCGCGCTCCAGGCGGGGAGCGCGCTCGCCGCGCTCGCGCTGTGGGAAGCGGTCGCGCGGGTGGGGCTCACCGACCCGCTGTTCGTGCCTACGCCGAGTGCGGTGGCCGGAGCGCTCCCGCGGATCCTCGGCGTCGCGCTCCCGCAACTGGGCGAGACTCTGGCGAAGACGCTCGTCGCGTACGCGCTCTCGGTGTGCCTCGGCGTCGGCCTCGGGCTCGTCATCGGGTCCGCGCGCTACCTGCATGACGTCCTGAGCCCCTTCCTGATCGCGGCCTACGGGCTCCCGAAGATCCTGATCCTGCCGTGGATCATCCTCCTCTTCGGCACGGGGGTGTCGCCGGCGATCCTCTACGGGACGCTGCACGGGGCCTTCCCCGTGCTGCTGCTGGTGATTGGGGGCGTGCGCGACGTGGATCCGGCGCTCCTGACGGTGGCGCGCGCATTCGGCGCCCGCCCATGGCACCTCTATCGGCGGGTCATCCTGCCCGCGATCGTGCCCGCGACGCTGGCCGGCATGCGGCTCGGGATCGTCTTCTGCCTGCTCGGTGTGCTCATCGTGGAGATGTTCGCCGGCGTCCGGGGCATGGGCTACCAGCTCGGCGCGCTCGCGAACGGTTTCCAGGCGCCCGAGCTGTTCGCCGCGACGTTGCTCGTCTCGACGGTGTCGATCGCGATCGTCTTCGCGCTGGACGCCCTCAACGACCGCCTCTCCCGCTGGCGCTAGTGCCGTTCCAATTTACTTCGCCATACTTCGTTGCCCGTCGGAGGGGGCCGCAGAGGCCCCCTCCGAGCCTCCCCCAAGGGA
>QHRS01000336.1:2580-4323 GCA_003221435.1 Candidatus Rokuibacteriota bacterium | reverse complement strand
GGGATCCGGGTTGTAAGTGCTCGTGGTAGAGCTGTCCTCTGGGAGGGAGACAGGTATAATGGACGACCACGGGAGCGGGCCTCGTCGCCGCGAGTGGTGGCGCTGGCGCGGCGGTAGAATCTCTCACCTGGTGGCGTCGTCTTGGTCGAAATGAAGCGGGTCTCCATGTTCGTGCTCGCCGCTCTCTTCGCCGGCGCGGTCGTCGGGGGCTATTTCCTCGCCCGAGGCGGTGGGGGCGCGCCCAAGTACCGTGTCGCCCGCGTCGACCGCGGGCGCCTCACCTCGGTGGTCTCCGCAAACGGCACGCTCAACAGCGTCGTGAGCGTCCAGGTAGGCAGCCAGGTGTCCGGCCAGATCAAGGAGCTACTCGCCGACTTCAATTCCGTGGTCCGGAAGGGCCAGGTGATCGCGCAGATCGATCCGGAGATCTTCGCGGCGAAGGTGAACCAGGCGCGCGCCGAGGTCGACTCGGCACAGGCGACCGTGCTGACTCAGCGAGCCCAGGTCGGGCGGGCCCGCGCTGACGTCGAGAACGCGCGAGCGGCGCATGCCGAGGGCAAGGCGCAGACGGCACGGGCGCGCGTGACGGTGGCCGACACCAAGCGCGATCTCGACCGCAAGACGGAGCTCGTCGGCCGCCAACTCATCGCGAAGAGCGAGTACGACTCGGCGCAGGCCGCATACGATGCGGCCCTCACTCAGGTCGACGCGGCGCGCGCGAAGGAACAGTCGCTCGCCGCGGCCATCGTATCTGCGGAGGCGCAACTGGACGTCGCGGAAGCGATGCTGCAATCGGCGCGCGCGCAGGTGAAGCAGAAGGAGGCCGCCCTGCAGCAGGGGCTGGCCGACCTCGAGCACACGACGATTCGGGCGCCTGTCGACGGGGTGGTCGTTTCCCGGGCGGTGGACGTCGGCCAGACCGTCGCCGCGAGCCTGCAGGCCCCCACCCTCTTCACCATCGCTCAAGACCTGACCAAGATGCAGGTCGACACGAGCGTGGTCGAGGCGGACATCGGCCGGATCAAACTCGGTGACCGAGCGACCTTCACGGTGGACGCCTTTCCAACCGCGCAGTTCACCGGGGAGGTCGTGCAGATTCGCAAGGCTGCGCAGACCGTGCAGAACGTTGTCACGTATACTGTCGTCGTCGCGGTGGCCAATCCCGAGGGGCAGCTCATGCCCGGCATGACGGCGAACGTGAAGGTGGTCGCGGCCGAAAAGGCGAACGTGCTGAAGGCGCCAAACGCGGCACTGCGGTTTCGGCCGACTGGTGTCGAAGTCGGGATGGATTCGTCCCCGGCGGAGCGGCCTGCAGTGAGCGCCGGCGGCGATGGGGCGGTACGCGAGACCACGCGGGAGCGGCTGGTGCGCGAGCTCAAGCTGAGCGACGAGCAACAGGCGGAGCTCGACCGAATCCTCGGGGACGGCCGTGACCAGCGAAGGGTGATTAGAGAAGCGGCGCTTCCTGAATCGGAACGCAAGGTACGATCGCAAAAGGTCAGGGAGGCCACACGAGAGCGGATTCGCGACATCCTGACGCCGGATCAGCACGCTCGATACGATCAAATTGCCGCGGCCACCACGACGCCCGCGGATGGTGTCCCTGGCCGCGTCTGGGTCCCGGGCCCGGGCGGGCGGCCCAAGCCGATCGCTCTCTTGCTCGGCCTCAGTGACGGCGCGGCGACGGAAGTGCTTCAGGGCGACCTGAAGGAAGGCCAGGAGGTGATCACGGGGACCATCGGC
>QHRS01000336.1:0-2520 GCA_003221435.1 Candidatus Rokuibacteriota bacterium | reverse complement strand
GGACTATCGCCTCGGGCCACACACCATCCATGCGCTCCGGGGAATTTCGGTGACGATCGCGCGTGGCGAATTCGTGGCCGTGATGGGCCCGTCGGGCTCGGGCAAGTCCACGCTCATGAATCTCCTGGGCTGTCTCGATACGCCGACGGCCGGGCGCTATGTGCTGGACGGCACCGACGTGGCCGGCGTGTCGCAGGATGAGCTGGCGCGCATCCGCAATCGCAAGGTCGGTTTCGTCTTCCAAACGTTCAACCTCTTGCCGCGCACGAGCGCGGTCGAAAATGTCGAGCTCCCCTTGCTTTACGCAGGGCTTTCGACACGCGCCCGCCGCGCTCACGCCCGCGAGCGGCTGGCCGCGGTCGGGCTCTCCGACCGGGAATCCCACCATCCGAGTCAGCTCTCGGGCGGCCAGCAGCAGCGCGTGGCCATCGCGCGAGCGCTCGTCAACGACCCGACGAGCCCACCGGGAACCTGGACACACAAACCAGCGTTGAGATCCTGGCGCTCCTCCAGAGACTGAACCGGGAGGGGCTGACGATCGTCTTGGTCACCCACGAGCCGGACATCGCTGCCTACGCGAGCCGCGTACTCACGTTTCGCGACGGACGACTGTTGCGTGACGAACCCGTCGCCTCGCCGCGCGACGCTGCCGAAGCGCGGGCGGTGCTCGAGGAGGAGGTCATCGCGTGAACGTCTGGCAGAGCGCCCGGATCGCCGTTCGTGCGCTGCGCGTGAACAAGCTCAGGAGTGCCCTGACGATGCTCGGGATCATCATCGGGGTGGGCGCCGTCATCGCGATGGTGGCCGTGGGTTCCGGCGCCCAGGCCCGCGTGGCCGAGCAGATCCAGAGCCTCGGCTCGAACCTTATCGTCGTCCTTTCCGGCAGCGTGACTTCGAGCGGCCTCCGGCTGGGCCACGGAAGTAGGCCCACGATCTCGGAGGATGATGCGTGGGCAATCCAGCGCGAGGTGCGCGCGGTGCAGGTGGCCGCACCGTCCGTGCGCGGGACCGAGCAGGTCGTGTACGGCAACTTGAACTGGGCCACCACGGTGCAGGGCGTCACCGCCGAATACTTCGAAGCACGCGACTGGTCCCTCGTCGCCGGGCGGCCCATCGGGAGCGACGACGTCGAGGGCGCGACGAAGGTCGCGCTGCTCGGTCAAACGACCATCGAGAACCTATTCGCTGACGCCGATCCCCTGGGGCAGGTCATTCGCGTCCATAATGTCCCCTTCGTCGTCATCGGCGTGCTCGAGCGCAAAGGGCAGAGCTCGTGGGGACAAGACCAGGACGACGTCATCCTCCTTCCGCTGTCCACGGCGAAGAAGGCGGTACTGGGGGTGGGCAAGGCGAACCCCCGAGGCGTCGGCACCATCGCCATCAAGATCCGACCCGAGGAGGACATGGCCGAAGCCGAGGTCCAGATTCGCGCACTCCTCAGACAACGCCACAAGCTGAAGTCCGACCAAGAGGATGACTTTTGGCTTCGCAATCTCGCCGATGTGCTGCAGACACAGGAAGAGTCATCGCGCGTCATGACCTATCTGCTCGCGGCCATCGCGTCTGTCTCGCTGGTGGTGGGCGGCATCGGCATCATGAACATCATGCTCGTGTCGGTGACGGAGCGGACGCGAGAGATCGGCCTGCGAATGGCGGTCGGCGCCCGCAGGCGCGACATCCTCGTCCAGTTCCTGGTCGAGGCCATCACGCTCTCGCTGATCGGCGGCGCGATCGGCATTGCCGTCGGTCTCGGCGGCTCGCGCGCCATCAGCTACGTCGCCGAGTGGCGGACGCTCGTCGCGCCGGAAGCGATCGCGCTGGCCTTCGGCTTCGCCGCCGCGATCGGGGTCTTCTTCGGATTCTATCCGGCTCGGAAAGCGGCGCGCCTCAATCCGATCGAAGCGCTCCGCTACGAGTAGCGTCGCCTCGTCTTCTCCGGGTTCTACCCGGCCCGGAAGGCGAGGTTACAGGATTTCCTTGTCCCTCAGATTCCCCGCATCCGTCCACCCCGCAAACGTTACGCGGGTGATCTGTCTGTGGAGGATCTCGAGGCGCTTGCGAAACTCGACCGTGAACGTCACCTTGACCTTGTTGCCCTGGCGCTCAACAACGGTCGCAAAGGGCACCATCATCTTCTCGACGTACTCGGCGTCCACGTACATGCAAAGCCGTCGTTCCAGTAAGTCCCTCTTCAATTCCTCCAGTTTTGCGCCCTGCCAATTTCGTTCTTCCGCAACCGCCACGTCATACGCCTCCGGTGTGCTACACACCCACGACCCCTCTTTCAGAGTCTGCAAGTACTCGGTGGCGTATGCCGCCCCGCCGACCAGAGTCAACAGCAACGTGACGAGGGACGCGGTCCTCATGCTATCTCCAGTTTGCGTCTTCAATGGCGAGGGTCTCCAGGTATGCGCCAACCTGGGAGATTTTTGTCTCATCGAGGACCTCGTTCCACGGCGGCATCTGTCGGTCGGTCCGGCCTTTCGTCACGATGATGACGAATTCCCGGTAGCCGCGCCA
>QHRS01000045.1:8077-21997 GCA_003221435.1 Candidatus Rokuibacteriota bacterium | reverse complement strand
CGAGGCGCGAGTACGACGCGATCATCGTCGGCGCGAGCTTCGCCGGCCTCGCGGTTGCCCGTCGGCTGACGGGTGACGTGCTGCTCCTCGACCGGCACGAGGTCGGCACGGTCCAGACGTCGGCATGCGGTACGCCGCTCTGGGTGCCGCGCGCGCTCGGCGTGGAGTCGAGCGTGCTCCAGGTGCACGATCGCCTCGACCTCCGGACACCGTCGCGCACGATCACCTACGATCTCCGCGAGATCCCGTTCTGCACGTTCGACTACCGCGCCTTCACGCAGGGCCTCCTCGCGCAGTCGCGCGTCGTGTTCCTGCGCGCCGCCGTGACCGGGATCGAGGACGGTGCGGTGACCACGGCGAGTGGCCGCTTCACCGCGCCGGTCGTCGTCGACGCCTCGGGCTGGCGGGGCGTCCTCGTGCACGAGCGCGACCGGCCGCCGACCGAGCGCGGCGGCTATTCCTTCGGTCTCGAGACGCCGACGTCACTCGAAGACGATAAGCTCACGCTCATTCTGGATCGGCGCGTGATGCGGCGCGGGCTCGGCTGGATCTTCCCGGTCGGCCGCGGAAGCCTCGTTGGGCTCGGCAGCTACGTGGGCGCCTCGAAGCTCGGGCCGCCGCTGCGCAGCTTCCTCTGCGCGCTCGGGGCCCCGACGGCGAGCTATCACGGCACGTTTTTCCCGAGCCGGATGCTGAGGCCGACCGTCGGCCGGATCTTCGCGGTCGGTGATGCCGCAGGGCAGTGCCTGCCGCTCACGGCGGAGGGTATCCGGCCCGCGCTGTACTTCGGCGACCGGTGCGGCGAGCTGCTCCGCACGGTCCTCGAGGGCCGGCTCACCCTCGACGCGGCACTCGCCGAGTACACGCGCATTGTCAACCGATACCGCCGCGCCTACGCGGTGCTCCGCGGCGCTCAGTGGCTCGCGACCTACGCGCCAACCCGTTGCTTCGCCCTCGTCGCAGCGGCCCTGGGCAAGCGGCCGCTGCTCCCGTGCTGGTGGCCCCGATACGGGGCATTCGGACGCTTCGGTGGGGCCGCCGCGTAAGATGGGAGCGATGATCGCGCGGGCTCGCGTGTGACCGATCGCGGCCGTTGGGCCATCGGGCTCGCCGTCCTGGCGAGCTCGCTCGCCGTGCTCGTGTGGCTGGTGGTCATCGACGCGCCGATCCTTCGCTTCACCCTGCGGCTGTATCGCGACAACGTCTTCCTGAAGGAAACCGTCGCCGCCTGGGGCTGGGCGGCGCCGATCGTCTTCATCGTGATCCAGGCGCTGCAAGTCATCATCTCCCCCATCCCGGGCGAGATCACGGGACCGGTCGGCGGCGCCCTCTTCGGCACCTTCTGGGGCGTCGTGTACTCGACGATCGGCCTCACGCTCGGCACGCTCTTCTGCTTCTGGCTCGGGCACCTGTACGGTGAGCCGCTGGTGCGGGCGTGGCTCAGCGAGCATAACTGGAACAAGGTCAACTTCATCCTGGAAGCGGAAGGCGCGATCTTCTGCTTCATCATCTACCTGATCCCAGGCTTTCCCAAGGACATCGTGTCGTATCTCTTCGGCATCAGCCCGATTCCGTTCTGGGAGTTCGCGCTCGTCTCGACCCTCGGCCGCCTCCCCGGCACGTGGATCTCGTCCTACGTCGGTGCGAACGTGGCCGAGCACCAGTTCATTTACGCCTTCCTCCTCCTGGCGCTGGTCGCAGCCGTCAGCGTGCCGCTCTATTACTACCGCCGGCAGATCACCGGCTACTTCCATCGTGGCGGACCGGAGCGATCCCACAAAGGCCTTGACAGGCGGAGGCGCTGATCCGTAGAGTACGGCCCACTATGCGGAGCCGCGCGGCATGCACGGGGTGTTACGTTTCATGCTTCCCGTCCCGGGAGGTCTGCCCTCGGGCTCTGACCGACTAGACACGCGAGAGCCACGGGCAGACGACCCGTGGCGATGCGATTCGAGGCCGCGGGTCGACACAACCCGCGGCCTTTCGCGTTCAGGGGGAACAGGTGATCATCGTACTGAAGTCGCACGCGACGGACGCCGACGTCGCGGACGTCTGCCGGCGGATCGAGGCCATGGGGCATCGGCCGCACACCATCCGGGGCGAGCTCCGCACCGTGATCGGCGCCGTCGGCGACGACCGCGGCAAGGAACGGCTGCGCGCGCTCGAATCGCTCGAGTGCGTGGAGAGCGTCACGCCGATCCTCCAGCCGTTCAAGCTCGCGAGCCGCGAAGTCCGCCCCGAGTCGAGCACCGTCGTGGTCGACGGCGTGGTGATCGGCGGCGCGCGGATCGCTGTCATGGCCGGCCCCTGCTCGGTCGAGTCGCGCGAGCAGTTGCTCGAGGCCGCCCGGAAGGTGAAAGCGGCCGGAGCCACCGTGCTCCGGGGCGGCGCCTTCAAGCCGCGCACGTCGCCCTACGCGTTCCAGGGCCTCGAGGAGGAAGGCCTGAAGCTGCTGGCGGAAGCCCGGAAGGCGACCGGGCTGCCCATCGTGACCGAGGTCATGGAGCCGGACAAGGTGGAGCTCGTCGCGGCACACGCGGACATCCTCCAGATCGGCGCACGCAACGTCCAGAACTTCTCGCTCCTCAAGCGCGTCGCGGAGTGCGGCAGGCCCGTGTTGCTCAAGCGCGGCATGGCCACGAGCGTCCAGGAGTTCCTGCTCTCGGCCGAGTACGTGCTGAGCGGTGGCAATCCGAACGTGATCCTCTGCGAGCGCGGGATCCGGACCTTCGAGACCTCGACGCGGTTCACGCTCGATCTGAACGCCGTCCCGGTCATGAAGAGGCTCTCGCATCTGCCGATCGTGGTCGATCCGAGCCACGGCACCGGCCACTGGGAGTACGTCGAGCCGATGGCCAAGGCGGCCGTCGCGTGCGGTGCCGACGGGCTCCTCATCGAGGTGCATCCCAGGCCCGAAGAGGCGCTCTCCGATGGACCGCAGTCGCTCAAGCCCGAGCGCTTCGCGCTCCTGATGAAGTCGCTCAGGCCCGTCGCGCTGGCCGTGGGCCGCGATTGATAGGGTGGCTCCCGTTGCTAAAATCATGGGACGATGACGGCGAGTCAGCCTGAGCCCCGGCGGGCGCGATTTGCCCGGGGGGTGGCCTTGTCGCTGCTGTTGCACCTTGCCCTCTTTGGCGCCGTTGTCATTCTCGCCAGGCACACACCCCCGTTCGTGCAAAAGCGCGGGGAGCCGCTCTTTGTCGAGCTGACGAACATCGCGGAGCCCGCGCCGCGCGGGAATCCGGCGGAGCGCTCGAAGCGGGAGTCGCAGGCAGAGCCCGCGGGACCGCCGAGCCGCGCCGCGCGAGACGTGCCGCCCGTGCCCCCGGGTGTGCGCAGGGACGCGCCGCGCACCGAGCCGCCGGCCAAGATGCCACCCCAGGAGCCTCGCGTAGCGAGCGTTCCGAAGCCCGAGGCCCCGCCGGCGCCGCGAGTGAGCGAACGGACCTTGCCGGTCCCGCGGGCGGAACCTCGCATGGCCAGGCCCGACGCGCAGGCCGCGCCGCAGGCCGGCGATCGGCCGGTTCCACTCCCGCGGCCCGAGCCGGGTCTGGCGAAGCCCGAGGCGGTGCCCGCCCAGGAACGCCCGACACCGCCGCCGTCGCCGGCAGAGCCCTCGAGCCGCCCGGATTCGCAGGTCGCCAAGGCCGAGACACCGGTGCCGCCCGTATCGAAGGAATCTCCAAGTGTCAGCCAGGCGCCCGGGCCCGAAGAGCCCGCGCCGCCCGCCCCACAGGCGCCGAGCGGCGTGCCTGGGCGCACGCCGGCCGAGCCGGGTCCCCCGGGCGACCGCCTCGCGGCGCTCCGCTCGCATGCGCGCGGCGGGGGTCTTCGGGACGGACACGGCGGCATCGAGGGTGAGCCGATCCCGCTCGACACAAGAGACCCGAGGTTCAGCGACTACTTCGACCAGTTGCGTCGAGCGATCAAGGACAAGTGGTCGTATCCGCGCGAGGCCGCCGACAAGAACATCGGCGGGCAGCTCATGCTGGAGTTCGGCATCGCCAAGGACGGCGAGCTGCGCTTCATCGAGCTGCGGCGCTCGTCGGGCGTCGCGGTGCTCGATGACTATGCGATGAACGCCGTCAAGCTGGCGTCGCCGTTTCCCCGCGTTCCCGACGAGATGAGCCGCGGCGGCATCCCCGTACTGGCGGTCTTCAACTACATCGTCGCGGGCTCTCTCTATAACGTCCTGCGCTGAAAACGGTCAATTCGACGGGCGCTTCGCTTGACAGTCCCGAACCGGGTGTGTAGGATGAGCCGTGTTTTTCTCCGTGTAGGCTCGTAGCTCAGTGGGAGAGCGCCTCTCTGACGCAGAGGAGGTCGGCGGTTCGAAACCGCCCGAGCCTACCACTTATAATTTCGCGTGGAGGGGAGTCCATCGGCGAGCCGCGACCCGGCACGACGCGCGGATGGTGTGTCCCAGTAGGAGCATATGGCCGAATCCGAAGAAGATCGTCATCTCAAGTTTTCGGGAACGTCCGACTGTGATCCTTCCCCGCTGCCCACGCTGCGCCACTCGACCTCGCACGTCATGGCGCAGGCGGTCAAGCGCCTGTTTCCGGACGTGAAGGTGGCGATCGGCCCCGCCATCGATGACGGCTTCTACTACGATTTCGCCAAGCTCGAGGCGTTCACGCCGCAGGATCTCGAAAAGATCGAAGCCGTGATGCGCGACATCATCAAGGCGGACCTGCCGTTCGAGCGGCGCGAGCTGCCGCGGGCGGAGGCGATCACGCTGTTCCGCCAGCGCGGCGAGACGTTCAAGGTGGAAATCCTCGAAGGCATCGACGCCGACACCGTCTCGCTCTACCGCCAGGGCGATTTCGAGGACCTCTGCCGCGGGCCGCACGTGCCCTCGACCGGGCACATCAAGGCGTTCAAGCTGCTCTCGTCGTCGGGCGCGTACTGGCGCGGCGACGAACGCAACCCGATGCTCCAGCGCATCTACGGCACCGCTTGGCAGACGCAGGAAGACCTCGACAGGTATCTGTGGCGCCTGGAGGAAGCGAAGAAGCGCGACCATCGCAAACTCGGGCGCGAGCTCGACCTCTTCGTGTTCCACGACGTCTCGCCCGGCGCGCCGTTCTGGCTGCCGAAGGGCATGGTCCTCGTCCGCGAGCTGGAGCGCTTCGCGCGCGAGGCGCAGGATGCGCGCGGCTACACCGAGATCTCGACGCCGATCCTGGTGAACAAGAAGCTCTGGGAGCAATCGGGGCATTGGGAGCACTACCGCACCAACATGTTCACGCTCGAGGTCGAGGGGCAGCTCTACAGCCTCAAGCCGATGAACTGCCCCCCCTCGACGTTCGTCTACCGGCACGCGCTGCGCTCGTACCGCGACCTTCCGCTTCGGCTCAGCGAGATGGGTCGCCTGCACCGGAACGAGCGCTCGGGCACGCTGACCGGGCTCTTCCGCGTCCGCCAGTTCACGCAGGACGACGCGCACATCTACTGCCGTCCCGACCAGATGCAGGAGGAGATCGCGGGCGTGCTCGGCCTCGTCCGCGAGTTCTACAAGGTCTTCAACCTGGAGCCATCGTTCAGGCTGGCCACGCGGCCGGAGAACTACCTCGGCACCCCGGCGCAGTGGGACGCCGCCGAGGCGGCCCTGCACGCCGCGCTCGAGGCCAACGGCCTCGCCTACGAGGTGAACGCCGGCGAGGGGGCGTTCTACGGGCCCAAGATCGACATCGGGGTCCAGGACGTGCTCGGCCGCGACTGGCAGATCGCGACCATCCAGCTCGATCTCACGATGCTGCCGGAGCTCTTCGACCTGACCTACGTCGACTCGGACGGCCAGCCGAAACGGCCGGTCGCGATCCACCGCGCGATCTTCGGCTCGTTCGAGCGCTTCATCGGCATCATCACCGAGCACTTCGCGGGGGCGTTCCCGACCTGGCTGGCGCCCGTGCAGGCGCGCGTCCTGCCGGTCAGCGAGAAGAGCTCGGCCTATGCGCGGACGGTCCACCGCCGGCTGGTGGAGGCCAGACTTCGCGCGGAGCTCGACGACCGCAACGAGAAGCTCGGCTACCGGATCCGCGAAGCGCAATTGCAGAAGGTTCCGTACATGATGGTCGTCGGCGAGCGGGAGGCGCAGAACGGGACCGTGAGCCTCCGCTACCGCACCGGCGAGGACCTCGGAGCCGTCGCGCTCGACCGCGTAGCGGCCGACCTCGGCCACGAGATCGCTTCGCGCACCGTGACCCTCACCGTGGGCCGCTCGTGACCGGGCGGCCGGCCCGCCGCGCCCCGCGAGCGCGGGCGGTCACCTCCACCGCGCGCGCTGTCCACGACGGCGTCTAGGAGACACCCATACCACCAGCGAAAGCACAAGAAATCCGTATCAACGAGGGCATCCGCGTCCGCGAGGTGCGGGTGGTCAGTGCCGACGGCGAACAGCTCGGCGTCATGCCGATCCAGCAGGCGCTGGAGACGGCGCGGCAGCGCGAGCTGGACCTCGTCGAGGTCGCTCCGGAAGCGGCGCCGCCGGTCTGCCGGATCATGGACTTCGGCAAGTACAAGTACATGCAGGCGCGCCGGCAGAAGGAGGCGCGCAAGAAGCAGACCGTGATCGTCGTGAAGGAAGTGAAGATGGGCCCGAAGACCGAGAAGCACGACTTCGACTTCAAGCTCAAGCACGTGCGCCGCTTTCTCGAAGAGGGGAACAAGGCCAAGGTGACCGTGCGGTTCAAGGGCCGCGAAATGGCGCACACCGAGCTTGGCTGGAAGATGCTCAACAAGATGACCGAGGCTATTACCGACATCGCCACGGTCGAAAACCACCCGCGGATGGAAGGCCGGATGCTGAGCATGATCTTCAGCCCCAAGGCCCATCACTAGGAGAATCCGGCGATGCCGAAGATGAAAACCAAGCGGAGCGCGGCGAAGCGCCTCCGGAAGACCGAGTCCGGCAAGCTCAAGCGTGCCCACGGCTGGAAGCAGCACAAGCTCGAGGGCAAGTCGCCCAGGCGCCGCCGGCACCTCCGGAAGTCGGCCCTGGTCTCCCAGGCCGACGAAAACCGGCTGAAGCCGCTCGTCCCATACCTGTAGGATGCTGACAACCCCGCCCGGCCGCTCAAAAAGCGTCCAGATGCTCGGCGGCGAAGGAGCGACGACTGAGACGTACGCGGTCGTACGTCGCAAGGAGGAGCGACCGAGCCAACGACGCAGCTGGGCCTTTTTGAGCGGCCGGGCAGAGCGAAGGAGGACATAGCCGAATGCCACGGGCCAAGGGCGGGCCCAAGACCCGCCAGCGTCGCAAGAAGGTGATGAAGAAGGCGAAGGGGTACTTCGGCGGGCGCCGGAAGCTCTTTCGCACGGCGAAGGAGACCGTGCTCCGCGCCGGCGTCTTCGCGTATCGCGACCGCAAGCAGAAGAAGCGGCGCGCGCGCGAGCTCTGGATCATCCGTCTCAACGCGGCATGCCGTCAGGTGGGGCTGTCCTACTCCGTCTTCATCGCGGGGCTCAAGCGGGCGGGGATCGCGCTCGACCGGAAGATCCTCGCCGACCTCGCCGTCAACGATCCCACGGGCTTCGCGAAGCTCGCCGAGACCGCCAGGGCCCAGAAGCCGGCCTGAGAGTGGCAGTCCTCCGGATCGACCGGATTCGCGCCGCCGCCGCTCGCGAGCTGAAGGGCGCGACGACGAGCGCCGAACTCGAGGCGGTCCGCGTGAAGTATCTCGGCCGGCAGGGCGAGATCACGCAGCTCCTGCGCTCCCTCGCGTCCCTCCCCGCCGCAGAGCGGCCGGAAGTCGGGCGACAGGCCAATGAGCTCAAGGCCGAGATCGAGGCCGCGGTGTCCGAGCGACTCGTGGCGGCGCGCGCCGAGGAGCGCCGCCGCCAGCTCGAGGCGGCCAGGCTCGACCTGACCCTCCCCGGGCGGCGGCCTCCGCTCGGCACGCTGCACCCGCTCACGCAGGTGAACGACGAGATCGTCGCGATCTTCATGCGGCTCGGGTTCTCAGTGGCCGAAGGGCCCGAGGTCGAGTCGGACTACAACAACTTCGAGGCCCTCAACATTCCGCGCGACCATCCCGCGCGGGACATGCAGGACACCTTCTATCTCTCCGAGGACACGCTGCTGCGGACACACACGTCGCCCGCGCAGATCCGGACCATGAAGGCGCAGCGGCCGCCGGTGCGCATCATCTGCCCCGGCAAGGTGTACCGGCGCGACGCCCCCGACGTCACCCACTCGCCGATGTTCCACCAGGTCGAGGGGCTTGCCGTCGACCGGACCATCTCGATGGGCGACCTGAAAGGCACGCTCGAGCTGTTCGCGCGGGAGATGTTCGGCGAGCGCTCCCGGATCCGCTTCCGGCCCTCGTTCTTCCCGTTTACGGAGCCGTCGGCCGAGGTGGACGTGCTGTGCTTCAACTGCGGCGGCACGGGCTGCCGCTTCTGCGCGCAGTCCGGGTGGCTCGAGATCCTGGGCTGCGGCATGGTGCACCCGCAGGTGCTGCGCAACGTCGGCTACGATCCCGAGGAGGTGACGGGCTGGGCCTTCGGCATGGGCGTCGAGCGGATCGCCATGCTCAAGTACGGCGTCGACGATATCCGCCTCTTCTTCGAGAACGACCTCCGCTTCCTGGAACAGTTCGCGTGAATACCCCGGTGTGCGCGAGTGTCTGGCCGGCGGTCGTCGCCCCCAGCCCGCGGAAACGCGCGGAAGTTCCCTCGCAATGACGCGCGCGCGATGAAGCTCTCCTGGCGGTGGATCACCGAGTTCGTGCCGACGGACCTCACCCCGCAGAACGCGGCGGACCGGCTCGTCAATGGCGGGGTGGAGGTGGGGAGCGTCGCGCGGCTCGCGCCGGACGTCGAGCGCGTGGTCGTGGGCGAGGTGGAGGCGATCGAGCGCGACCTCGGGGAGCACCGCGGCCATCACATCGTGCTCGTGCGGGTCGGCACGGGGCGGGAGCGCTTCTCGGTCGTCTGCGGGGCGCCCAACTGCGTGCCGGGGGTGCGGGCCGCCTTCGCGCCGCCCGGCGCGACGCTGCCGGGGCCGCGCAAGATCGAGGTCGCGCGGATCCGCGGTGTAGAGTCGCAGGGGATGCTGTGCTCCGCGAAGGAGTTGGGGCTCGGCGAAGAGCACGAGAGCGGCATCCTGCTCGTCGCCAACGACGCTCCCCTCGGCGCGGATCTGCTCGCGCATCTCGGGCTCGACGACTGGGTGCTCGAGGTCGAGATCACGCCGAATCGCCCGGACTGCCTGTCCATCGTCGGCATCGCGCGCGAGATCGCCGCGCTGAGCGGCGCGAAGTTCCAGTATCCCGCCATCACCGTCGCCGAGCGCGGCGCGGAGGCGCGCGCGCACGCGCGTGTGCGCATCGAGGAGCCGGAGCTGTGCCCGCGGTACGCCGCTCGCGTGATCACGGGTGGGCGCGTGACGCCGTCGCCCCACTGGCTTGCCGCCCGGCTCCGGGCGGTCGGGCTCCGGCCGATCAACAACGTCGTCGACGTGACGAACTACGTCCTCTGGGAGCTGGGACACCCGCTGCACGCGTTCGATTACGACACGGTGGGGGAGCACACGATCGTCGTGCGGCGGGCCCGGCCGGGGGAGCGTGTCACCACGCTCGACGGCCAGGACCGGGCGCTCAGCGAGGCGATGCTCGTGATCGCCGATCCCGGCCGCGCGATCGCCATCGCGGGTGTCATGGGGGGCGCCGCCACACAGGTCACGGACAGGACCACGCGCGTGCTGCTCGAAGGCGCCTACTTCCAGGCGGGGTCGATCCGCCGCACGTCGCGCGATCTCGGGCTCAAGACCGACGCGTCGTATCGCTTCGAGCGCGGCGCCGACATCGAGGGCCTGCGCGATTCGCTCGACCGCGCGGCGCAGCTCATCGCAGAGGTCGCGGGCGGCACGATCGCCCGGGGCGTCGTCGACGCCTATCCCTCGCCGCGCCGGCGGCCACAGGTCCGCCTTCGGATGAGCCGCCTCGAGCGGGTCATCGGCGCGAGCCCCTCGATCGAAGAAATGGCGCGGATCCTGGGGGGCCTCGGCCTCCCCGTGCGCCGGGTCGGTGAGGAGCTGGAGGTCGACGTTCCGACCTTTCGCCGCGACATCGCGATCGAGGAGGACCTCGTCGAAGAGGTCATCCGTGTCTGGGGCTACGACAAGATTCCGTCGACGCTGCCGGACGGGACGGTGAGTCCGGCGCAGCAGCCCGCCACGCTGCGACAGGAGGAGGTCGTTCGCCGGGCGCTTCGCGCTGCCGGTCTCAACGAAGTCATCACGTACAGCTTCGGGGACCCGGCCGACGAAGCCGCGCTCGGCCAACGCGCCGAGGCCGACAGGTGCCTCAGGCTCCTGAACCCGCTGAGCCAAGATGCGTCGATCCTGAAATCGAGCCTGCTCGCGGGGCTCTTGCGGGTCGCCGCCGTCAACGTCCGCCGGCAGCGACCGAACGTCCGGATCTTCGAGGTCGGCAAACACTACGCGCGGGTCGGTGAGCAGCCGGCGGAATCGCGCTGGCTCGGGATCGCGCAGAGCGGCCCGCGGGCCGACCTTGCATGGTACGCAACGCGGGAGCCGGCCGACGTCTATGACGTGAAGGGGCTTGCCGAGCATGCGCTCGCCGTTCTCGGCGTGCGCGAGCCCGCAGCGGAGCCGGGCCGGGAGGGCCACCCGTACTTCGAGCGCGACCGGTGGGGCCGGCTCGGTGCGGGCGGCACAGAGGTGGGGACCTTCGGCGAGATTGCGCTGGCCGTGCGGGAGGCGTTCGGTATCCCGTCCCCGGTCTTCGCCGCGACGATCCCGCTCGACGTGGTCGCGCAACTCAGCGTCGGAAGCGTACAGTTCGTCCCGCTGCCGAAGCATCCGTCGGTCCAACGCGACGTCGCCTTCGTGATCCCGACCGGCGTCTCCGCGGCGGACGTCGAGCGGGTGATCCGCGCCGAGGGCGGCCCGCTGCTCAGGGGTGTGACGCTGTTCGACCTCTACGCCGGCGAGGGGGTCGCTCCCGGGACGCGGAGCGTCGCGTGGCGCTTGACCTTCCGGGCCGACGACCGCACGCTGACGGACGCCGAGGTCAACGACATGCACAACCACGTGATCGAGGCGGCTCGACATCGGTTGGGGGTGGAGGTCAGAGGGACGTGAGCAGCGACCAGCTGCTTGAACGGCTGGCGCAGCTCGAAGAAGCGGTGCGCCGCGCTACCGAGACGATCGCGCGACTGCGCGAAGACAACGTGCGCCTGGTGCGGGAGCGCAAGCAGGTGGTGGCCCAGGTGGACAGCATCCTCAAAGACCTCGCCAAGCTCCACGACACGCCGTGACGCCAACTCGCGCGCCCTATCGGGCGCCGGCTCCGCCGGCGCAGTCCCTCCTGGGGGGGGCTCGGAGGGGGGCTCAGCCCCCCTCCGACGAGGCTTCGCCGGCGCAATCCGACCGGGGGGAGGTTCGGAAGGGGGGCGACCCCCCCCTCCGAGATTAAGTGTCGAATCGGGTCGAGTTCGAGCTGCTCGGTGAGAAGTACACGATCCGCAGCGAAGCCTCGCCCGAGTACGTCCGGGAGCTGGTCGCGTACATCGAGGACAAGCTCAAGGAGGCGGGCGGCCCGGCCAATCCAGAGCCGCTCAAGCGGCTCGGGCTCGCGACCCTCGTGATCGTCGACGAGCTGTTTCGCTCCCGGGCCGAGCAGGCCCGCGCCGCGGGAGACGTCAATGCCCGGGTCGACACGATGCTCAAGCTCCTCGACCGCGCCGCCCCGCCCGCCACAGATTGCCCTTGACGAGCCCGGCCGTCCCCTGGTACGCAGGAGTGTCCCTGCGCTGTTTGTGCTGCCGGGGGGAAGTTTCAACCTCGTTGACATAACGGGAGCTGTGCAGAGGGTGGTGCGCAAGCCCCTCCGAGAAGGGGAAGCCTAAAGCCCTCCTTCGGCGCCCACCTGGGATACCAGGTTCGAAACACCGTCGGCACACGGCAGAGGCGGGGATTTACTCTGTTGTGGACCTTCCTGCCTGCTATAATCACCAAGTCCGTTGAGTATTTGACGTCAACTCCGTGCCTCCTCTGGAGATGCACATGGACCCGATTTACCTATTGCTGTTGCCCGTTGGGATCGTCATCGGGCTTGCGGTCGGAGTCGCCCTCCACCAGCTACTGACCAACCGCAAGATCGGCGGCGCGGAAGAGCGCGTCCGCCGAATCCTCGAGGAAGGCCAGCGCGACGCCGACGCCGGGCGCAAGTCCGCCGAGCTGGAAGCCCGGGAGCTGGCTCTCAAGACCCGGGCCGAGCTGGAGGAGGAGACCCGCCGCCGGCAGCGCGAGATCCAGCAGGTCGAGCAGCGGATCAGCCAGAAAGACGAGCAGCTGACCCGGAAGCTCGACCAGATCGAACGGCGCATCGTCGACCACGAGACGAAGGAACGGAGCCTCCTCGCGCGCGAGCGCGAGAGCATCGAGAAGGAGATGCGCCTGGCCTCGGCGCTCGACGAGCACCGGCGCAAGCTCGAGGCGATCGCGGGGCTCACCTCCGAGGAGGCCAAGCGCCAGCTCCTCGCCCAGCTTCTGGCCATGCGACTCGAGGAGGAAGCGCGCGAGACGGCGCACGCCAAGGCCAAGGAAGTCCTCGCCACGACCATCCAGCGGCTGGCGCCGGACTACACCGTCGAGACCGCCGTCTCGATCGTCGACCTGCCGAGCGACGACATGAAGGGCCGCATCATCGGGCGCGAGGGGCGAAACATCCGCGCCCTCGAGCAGCACACCGGCGTGGACCTGATCGTCGACGACACGCCCGAGGCGGTGATCATCTCGGCCTACGACCCCTACCGCCGGGAGATCGCGCGCCTGGCGCTGAAGACGCTGATTGCGGACGGCCGGATCCATCCGGCCCGGATCGAGGAGGTCGTCGAGAAGGTCAAGCGGGACATGGAGCAGCACCTGAAGGAGGAGGGCGAGAAGGCCTGCTTCGAGGTCGGCGTGCAGGGGCTGCACCCCGAGTTGGTGAAGCTGGTCGGCCGGATGAAGTTCCGCACCTCGTACGGTCAGAACTGCCTCCAGCACTCGAAAGAGGTCGCGTGGCTGGCCGGGATGATGGCGGCGGAGATCGGCGCCGACGTCAAGCTCGCCAAGCGCATGGGGCTCCTCCACGACATCGGCAAGGCGCTGACCCACGAGCAGGAGGGGAGCCACCCCGAGCTGTCGCTCCAGGTGCTGACGAAGTACAACGAGTCGCCCGTGGTGATCAACGCGGCGCTCGCCGGGCATGAGAACGCCGAGCCGATGACGATCGAGGCGGTGCTCACGGAGGCCGCCGACGGCATCTCCGCGGCGCGGCCCGGCGCGCGGCGCGACGTGCTCGAGTCGTACATCAAGCGGCTCGCGAAGCTCGAGGAGATCGCGCTGTCGTACTCGGACCTGGACGCCCATCAGCTCGCGAAGGACATCAGCAAGCGGATCGAAGCCGAGATGCAGTACCCCGGGCACATCAAGGTGGTTGTGATCCGGGAGACCCGGGCCGTGGAGGTGGCGCGCTAAGCAGGGCGCCGGGCCGCGATGAACGTCTTGATGGTCGGTGATGTATTCGGAGAGCCGGGGCGGCGCGCGCTCCAGACGCTGCTCCCGCGGATCAAGCGCGAATACGAGATCGACGTCACCGTGGTGAACGTCGAGAACGCGGCGGCCGGCTTCGGGGTGATGCCGAAGATGTGCCGCGAGTTCCTCGACCAGGGCGTCGACGTCATGACGTCGGGCAACCACATCTGGGACAAGAAGGAGATCGTCGAGTACATCGCGAAGGAAAACCTCCTGCTGCGTCCCGCCAACTTCCCGCCCGGAACGCCCGGCTCGGGCTTCGTGACCGTGAAGACGGGGCCGCACCGGGTCGCGGTGCTGAACCTGATGGGACGCGTGTTCATGCAGCCGAACGATTGTCCGTTCCAGAAGGCCGACGAGGTCGTCCCGCA
>QHRS01000045.1:543-8048 GCA_003221435.1 Candidatus Rokuibacteriota bacterium | reverse complement strand
GAATCGCAGGCGATGGGCTGGCACCTCGACGGCCGCGTGAGCGCGGTGGTCGGGACCCACCGCCACGTGCAGACGGCCGACGAGCGGGTGCTCCCGCAGGGCACCGCATACATCACCGACATCGGCATGACGGGCCCGATCGACAGCGTCATCGGCGTCGACAAGGACCTCATCCTGCAGAAGTTCATCTCGCAGATGCCGGTGCGCTTCGAGCCTGCGAAAGGGCCCGCGGCGGTGCACGGCGTCGTCATCACGGTGGACCCGGAGTCAGGCCGGGCCTCCGGCATCCAGCGTCTCCGCGTCGTCGTTTGAAGCTCCTCGACGGCAAAGCGGTCGCCCAGAAGGTCCTCGGCGAGGTCGGGGCCGGTGTCCGCGACCTCAGGGCCCGCACCGGCGCCACGCCGACGCTCGCGGTCGTGCTGGTCGGCGACTTCGCGGCCTCGAAGATCTACATCGCGAACAAGAAAAAGGCGGCCGAGAGCGTCGGCATCGCCTCGCGCGACCACGTCTATGCCGAGGGGCTCAGCCAGCCCGAGCTGTCCACGCTGCTCGAATCGCTCAACGCCGACCCCGACGTTCACGGCATCCTGCTCCAGCTCCCGCTCTCCAAAGGGCTCGACGAGGATGCGGCGATCGCCGCGATCGCGCCCGAGAAGGACGTCGATGGCTTCCACCCGCTCAACCTCGGCCGGCTCCTGGCCGGCTCGCCGACCGTGGTGCCGTGCACGCCCGCGGGGTGCATGGAGATTCTCGACCACTACGGGGCCGACCTGACGGGCGCCGACGCGGTCGTGGTCGGGCGGTCGCGCATCGTCGGCAAGCCGCTCGCCCAGCTCCTGCTCGCGCGCCACGCCACCGTCACCATGTGCCACACGCGCACCCGCGACCTCGCGGCCCACACGCGCCGCGCCGACGTGCTCTGCGTCGCGGCGGGCCGTCCGCGCGTCATCACGGGTGACATGGTCCGGGAGGGCGCGTGGGTCATCGACGTCGGGGTCAACCGACTCGAGACCGGCAAGCTCGTCGGCGATGTCGACTTCGCGTCGGTCCGAGAGCGCGCCGCCGCGATCACGCCCGTCCCCGGCGGCGTCGGCCCCATGACGGTCGCGATGCTCCTCAAGAACACCCTGGCCGCCGCCCGCCGCCAGCTCGGCCTCGGGTAGCGAATTCCTCGAGTGGTCCAGCGCAGGACAGACTCGCGTGTCGCCGGCTCCTAGGACGACATAAGGAATGGGCGATCGTCAGGTCTACACGGTGTCGCAGCTCACGGCGCGCATCCGCGACGTGCTGGAGGAGCAGGTGGCGCCGTTCTGGGTCGAGGGCGAGATCAGCAACCTCCGGGTCCCGGGCTCCGGCCACGCCTACTTCACGCTGAAGGACGACGCCGCGCAGATCCGCGTCGTGCTCTTCCGTAACCGGCTGCGCCGCATCCGCTTCGAGCCCGCGGATGGCCTGCACGTGCTCGCCTTCGGCGCCCTCGAGGTCTACGCGCCGCGCGGCGAGTACCAGATGGTGGTCGAGCTGATGGAGCCCAAGGGGCTCGGCGCGCTCCAGGTCGCGTTCGAGCAGCTCAAGGCGCGGCTCCAGGCCGAGGGCCTGTTCGATCCCGGACGCAAGCGCCCGCTTCCGCGGTTTCCGCGGAAGATCGGGATCGTGACGTCGCCCACCGGCGCCGCGATCCGCGACATGCTCCGCGTCATCGGCCGGCGTTTCGGCGAGCTGCACATCGTGGTCCGGCCCGTGCGCGTCCAGGGCGAAGGATCGGCCCGGGAGATCGCCGAGGGGATCGCCGACCTGAACGCGCTCGGTGACGTCGACGTGATCATCGCGGGCCGCGGCGGCGGCTCGCTCGAGGACCTGTGGGCGTTCAACGAGGAGGTCGTGGCGCGCGCGATCGTCGGCTCCAAGGCGCCGGTCATGTCCGCCGTCGGCCACGAGGTGGACTTCACGATCGCCGACTTCGTCGCGGACCTGCGGGCGCCGACGCCGTCCGCCGCCGCCGAGCTGGTGGTGCGGGAGAAGGAAGCCGTCGTGGACGGCCTTCGCGATCTCCATCACCGCCTGAGCCGGGCGCTCGCGCGCCGGCTCGAGCGCCAGCGCGAGCGGCTCGTGCTCTACGCCGAGCGGCGCGTGCTGAGCGATCCGTCGCGGCCGCTTCGCGACGCGCAGCGGCGGCTCGACGAGCTGGGATTGCGGCTCAGCAGCGCGCTCGGCGCCGGCCGCCGCCACGCGGTCCACCGGCTGGCCCTCGCAACTCAACGGTTGCATTCGGGCAATCCCGCTGTCAGGATTTCCAGCGGCCGGGGGTGGCTCGGCCAGCTCCAGGGGCGGCTCGACGCCGGCGCCCGGCGGTCGCTCGACCGATCGGTGCACGGGTTCCGGGTCGCCGCGGGGAAGCTCGACGGGCTGTCGCCGCTGGCGGTGCTGGGGCGGGGCTACAGCCTGACGCGTACGGCCTCCGGCGAGATCGTGCGGAGCGCGGACCAGGTGGCGCCCCGCGATCCGGTCAGCGTGCTGCTGCACGAGGGGACGCTCGAGTGCACGGTCGAGGAGACGAGGGAGCGTGATGGCCGACCTCAAGTTTGAAGACTGCCTGGCGCGCCTGGAGCAGATCGTGGGCGCGCTCGAGTCCGGCAATCTCCCGCTGGAAGCCTCGCTCAAGGCGTTCGAGGAAGGCATCGCGCTCGCCCGCCACTGCGCGAAGTACCTCGACGAGGCCGAGCGCCGCGTCGAGCTCCTGCTCAAGGACGAAGCGGGGCTGCTGAAGACCCAGCCGTTCGCGATCGAACCCGACGACGAACGGTGAGCCCGTTCGATCTGCCCTCCTACCTGGCCGAGCGCCGGGCCGCGATCGATCGCGCGCTCGACGCCGCGCTTCCCCGCGAGGACGCCCCCCCGGCGACGGTCCACAAGGCCATGCGCTACAGCATGTTCGCGGGCGGCAAGCGCCTGCGGCCCATCCTGGTCATCGCCGGCGCGGAGGCGGTCGGGGGCGGGATGCAGCAGGTGATGCCGGCCGCGTGCGCGCTCGAGTGCATCCACACCTACTCGCTGATCCACGACGACCTGCCCGCGATGGACGACGACGACTTCCGCCGTGGCCGGCCCACGAGCCACAAGGCCTTCGGCGAGGCGATCGCGATCCTGGCCGGCGACGGGCTCCTGACTCTCGCGTTCCGCCTGATCGCCGACAACGGCGCCACCCTGGCCGATCCCCGGGTTCTGCGGGACGTCATCGCCGAGATCGCCGACGCCGCGGGCACACTCGGCATGGTCGGCGGGCAGGTGGTGGACATCGAATCCGAGGGCAGGGCGATTCCGGCCGAGACGCTCGAGTACATCCACGCGCACAAGACCGCCGCGCTGATCCGCGCTTCGCTCACGAGCGGCGCGCGCCTGGCGGGTGCCACGCCCCGGCAGCTCGCCGCGATCAACGCAGCCGGCGCGGACCTCGGGCTCGCGTTCCAGATCGTCGATGACATCCTCGACGTGGAAGGCAGCCTGGCCGAGCTCGGCAAGACGGCCGGGAGCGATCGGCGGAAGCACAAGGCGACGTATCCCGACCAGCATGGTCTCGAGGCCTCCCGGGTGCGGGCGAAGACGCTGATCGAAGACGCCAAAGCCGCCCTGGTCCCGCTCGGGCGCGCTGCCGATCCGATTCGCGGGCTCGCCGACTTCGTGTTCGAGCGGAGGTCGTAGCGCGTGTCCGCGATCACCGGCGTCCTCGCCCGCGAGATTCTCGACTCGCGCGGCAATCCCACCCTGGAAGTGGAAGTCTCGCTCGAATCCGGCGCCTGGGGTCGGGCCGCGGTCCCCGCCGGCGCCTCCACGGGCAAGCGCGAGGCCGTCGAGCTGCGGGACGGCGAGGCCAAGCGCTACGGCGGCAAGGGGGTCCTGCGTGCGGTCCAGAACGTCGAGGAGACGATCGGCCCCGAGATCGAGGGCATGGAGGCGACCGAACAGGCCGCGATCGACCAGGCGATGATCGACCTCGACGCGACGCCGATCAAGTCGGCCCTCGGCGCCAACGCGATCCTCGGCGTCTCGCTCGCCGTTGCGCGCGCCGCCGCGGACGAGGCGGGCCTGCCGCTCTATGCCTACCTCGGAGGCGTCGGAGCGCGCCTGCTGCCCGTGCCGCTCATGAACGTCCTGAACGGTGGCGTCCACGCCGACAACGGCCTCGACATCCAGGAGTTCATGCTGGTGCCGGCGGGCGCGGAGAACTTCTCCGCCGCGCTCCGGATGGGCGCCGAGATCTTCCACACGCTCAGGGCGCTCCTCAGGGAGAAGGGCCTCTCGACCGGCGTCGGCGACGAGGGTGGCTTCGCCCCTGCGCTCGGCTCCAACACCGCCGCGCTCGACCTCTTTCTGCTCGCGATCGAGCGCGCGGGCTACCGCCCGGGCGACGACGTGCTGCTGGCGCTCGACGTCGCCGCGAGCGAGTTCGCGCTCGACAGCGGCCGCTACCGGCTGCGCGTCGACCGGAGCGAGCGGACGGCGGAGGGGATGATCGAGCTGTACGAGTCGCTGCTCGAGCGCTACCCGATCTGCTCGATCGAGGACGGCCTCGGCGAGGACGACTGGGCGGGCTGGGGGCTGATGACCCGCCGCCTGGGCGGGCGAGTGCAGCTCGTGGGCGACGACCTCTTCGTCACCAGCCCCGCCACGATCCAGCAGGGGATCAAGAACGGCATCGCGAACGCCGTCCTCGTGAAGGTCAACCAGGTCGGCACACTCACCGAGACGCTCGAGGCCGTGGAGCTGGCCAAGCGGGCCGGGTACGGCACGATCATCTCGCACCGCTCGGGTGAGACCGAGGACACCTTCATCGCCGACCTGGCCGTCGCCGTCGACGCGGGGCAGATCAAGACCGGCTCGCTCGCCCGGGGGGAGCGCACGGCGAAGTACAACCAGCTCCTGCGCATCGAGGAAGAGCTCGGGCAGTCGGCCTCATGGCCTGGACGCGGCATCTTCACCCGACCCGTCCGGTGAGCCCCCGCATGGTCGCGGGGGCGCTCGGTGTGCTGGCGCTGGCGATTGTCGTCTACGGCAGCACCGGGCTCCTCCGCGTCTGGCAGATGAAGCAGGAAGTGGAGGCGCTCGAGCGGGAGATTGTCACCCTGCGCGGCGAGGCGCACGATCTCGAGCGCGCCGCCGACCAGCTGCGCAACGATCCCGGCGCGGTCGAGAAGATCGCGCGCGAGGAGTACGGCTTCGTGCGCGCCGGCGACAAGGTGCTGAAGTTTCCCCCGACCCCTGGAGGCCGCTGAGGTGGAACCCGTCTGGTCCCTGCTGTTCTTCGTCGCGCTGCTCTTCAACTTCCGCGCCTGTTTCAAGCTCCTGCTCGACTGGAAGGGGATGCTGACGACCTGCCGCTTCGTGGCCGAGGCCTACGCGCGGGTCGACGCGCTCCCGGACGAGCCCGCGCTCGAGGCCGACGAGCGCACGCCCGTGTTCCTCCACCTGGTGCCGGCCTACCAGGAGCCGGACGTCGGCGAGACCGTCCGCGCGCTGCTCGCGTCCCGCTACCCGCACGGCAAGCTCCACCTCGCCGTCGTGACGAAAGAGGTGGAGGAGCAGGCGCCGCACTCGGCGATGGCGATCAGCACCGGCGAGATCGTCCGCCGCCTGCGGGCCGAGCTGCCGCCGTACCAGCAGAAGATGGTCTCGTCCCTCGTCATGCCCGGCGAGGGGCGCAAGGCGCACCAGCTCAACTGGGCGCTCCGTCCCGAGCACCTCTCCGCCATGCTCGGCGACCAGTACCGGCCCGAAGAGGTGCTGGTCGGCGTGAGCGACGCCGACTCATTGCCCGACCCGAACGCGCTCCGCTGGATCGCCGCCGAAGAGCTGGCCGGCCGCGCCGCCGACGCGTACCAGGGCATCACGCTGTCGTTGGCGAACTTCGACCGGCTCGCGATCCGCGGACGCATCTGCGCCGCGCAGCAGTCGTCGATCTTTATCCGCGTCTCGATCGCCCGGCTCCTCAACGAGCCCAAGCGGGTCCGCCTCTACGAGCGCCTCGCGGCCTGCACGCCTCGGCTCGCCTCCGTTGTGCGCCCCGCGTTCGAGTTCTGCTTCCGGCGCTCGCAGATCTGTCTCGGCCACAACCAGTTCGTGCGGCTCTCGGTGCTCCAGAAGATCGGGGGCTTTCCCGTCAGCGGCGCGACCGAGGACTCGACGCTCGGCTACGCGCTCGGCGCGCGCGGGATCCTGATCAGGCCGCTCCCGATGCTCGAGCTGACCGACCTGCCCGAAACGCCGGAGAAGGTGATCCGGCAGAGCGCCCGCTGGTACAAGGGCGTGCTCGACGACATCGCGTACCTCCGGCAGACCTGGCGCGCCGAGCCGACCCCGTTCAACCTCGCCCAGCTCTGCCGCCACATCGGCAACAAGGTCGTCGAGTGGCCGACCGCGGCGTTCCTCTACCCTGTGGTGGGCTTCCTCGGCTGGCACCTCGCGTACCGCTTCTGGGACCGCCCGGTGCTCTTCACGCTCTCGATCGCGCTACCGTCGATCTCGCTCGGCCTGACGATCTGGGTCGGCGGCATCGTCACCCAGGACCTGCTGGAGCGCCTCCGCCCCTATTTCCCCCGCCCCGTGGATCTCGCGCGCACGACGCTGCGCGCGAAGTTCTTGGGCACGTTCCGGTGCCAGACCTACTGGCTGCTCGCCACGCGCGGCGCCTGGCGCGTGCTGTGGGCGCTCGCGCGCACGGGACGCTACGAGCCGGCCAAGACCGACCGCATCAGCCGCTGAGCCGTCGCGCCGCCCGCCCTCCGGGCGGTTTTCTCGCCCGGCGCGTTGACTTGGTGGGCCGCCTGCGCTAAGGTGACGGCGTCACCGCGGGGTGGAGCAGCCCGGTAGCTCGTTGGGCTCATAACCCAAAGGTCGCTGGTTCAAATCCAGCCCCCGCAACCAACCGATGTTCGATGAGTCAAGGGCTTACGGCGTGCGGCCGTAGGCCCTTGATGCTTTCTGGGGCTCAACTGTGACCAAACTGTGCCCAGCCGTCGACCGGGCCGTCGACCGCCGGTCGCCGCTCGTCGCAATCACGCTGGTCGCCAACGCCGAGGACGACGGGAGCCGCACGCGCGAACTGCTGGACCTAGCGCGCGAGCTGTGGACCGCCCGCGACGCCGACGCCGGGACTACGGCCCGGCTGCTTGAGGAGATCGAGGCGGTGATCGCCCTCGTCCGTACTCCCGCCTTGTCGATCGTGGCGGAGGCCTCGGCGAGTTTCTTCTGTACCTTACGCTCGTACGGGTTTGCGCATTCGATCCCGCCGCAGCCGGCGCTTCTTGACGGCGACGTGAAGCAAGCGGGACAGCCGGCGCTGGGCATCATCCCATGCCCTCGTGCCCAGTTCCCTGAGCACCTTGTCCTGGGCCTGTGCCCAGAGTGGCCGCGCAACGTCCAGCACCCGTCTTCCCCTTGCCGTGAGCCGCATTGCCCTGATCCGCGCGTCGGGGTGGGGCACACGTTCGATGAGACGATCACGCTCCAGA
>QHRS01000045.1:0-521 GCA_003221435.1 Candidatus Rokuibacteriota bacterium | reverse complement strand
TCGCCGTGCCGCTACGCGCGATGGCCGCGAGAATACTGAACTGAGTCACCCGGAGCCCGCTCGGCCGCAGGATGTCGTCGTACAGCTGAGTGACGGCACGGGTGACCATGCGGAGCGTGCTGCAGACGCAGGGGGACAGCCGCCCGGGCTCACGTCTGTCGGTCACTCCGGTGGCACCTCGCTCCATCGCGCCATCCTACCATCGATCTAGCGGCGGCGGGGGCGTTGTGCATGCGCAGGCATGTACAAAATGTGTATACATTGATCGCCGAATCGGATTACCATACGCCGGCGTCTGAAGGGCCAGGGAGAGACGTGCCTGACTCTGCCGGGTCAGCGACGCCCAAGTACTCCTGACCAGGGAGGTGCAGAAACATGGGAAAGCTCGACGGCAAGATCGCACTCGTGACCGGTGGCAATAGCGGAATTGGCCTGGCAACGGCGAAGGAGTTCGCCGACGAGGGCGCGTACGTGTTCATCACTGGACGGCGGGACCTCGAGCTGGCGGCGGCCGTCAAAGA
>QHRS01000335.1 GCA_003221435.1 Candidatus Rokuibacteriota bacterium | reverse complement strand
AATGATCATCGCCATGAAGCTACCCACAACGTCCATGGCTCGCTTGATCACCCGGGACACTTTTCTCGCTTCGTCGCGCTGCATTAGATCCGGGTACAATGCGGAAATCGTCGAAAGTCCCGGTCGATGATCTTCCCAGTCTTCCGGGAAGCAGTGAAACGAGACGTGGATTTGAATCAGCTCTTCGGTGGGCAGGTTGGATCGCAGGGCCGCAATTACCTTTATGCGCAGGGCAATGAGGATGGACTGCTTGTCCATCGCACCCAGCTCCACAAAAATGACCCCAAGAGCGGTGTCTTCTTTGTACCAACCGCCGATGTCTGTCTCTCGGATTGAGGGGAAGATAGCGGACACCGCCTTGTTGAGAAGAACATTGCCTCCGTTGCAGTTCGAGAGCGGTTTCGCTGCATCGAGCAACATCAACACAAAGAGCTTTCGAGAGCGTTCGGCCCGCTTTCTCTCCAAGCAGAGCGCCCGCAGGAACAGCGGCTCCGGCAGAACACCATGCAGCTCAGTCAACGAACGGTCCCCCCGGGAATGGTTCCCCGGCGAATCGCGTGCGCCACGGCGACGAGGGGATTCACTCGACCGTCACGCTCTTGGCGAGATTCCGCGGCTGGTCCACGTCGCAGCCCCGAAGCACCCCCAGGTGATACGCCAGGAGCTGAAGCGCCAGGGCGATCGGGACTGGCTGGAGCCACTCCAGGCAAGGAGGAATGGGGATCACAAGATCGGCCTTGGTCTCGATGTCCTCATCACCCTCCGTCGCCACGGCGATCACGACCCCGTCTCGTGCCTTCACCTCTTCGACGTTGCTGGTCATCTTGTCGTACGTGGATCCCATCGGGGCGATCGCGACGACCGGCATGCGCCGATCGATGAGGGCGATGGGGCCGTGCTTCATCTCGCCAGCAGGGTACCCCTCGGCATGGATGTACGAGATCTCCTTGAGCTTGAGGGCGCCCTCCAGAGCCAGGGGATAGTGGAGACCGCGCCCCAGCGATCCGGCGAATCGCATCGCTCCGCTGGAGGACGATCGACATGAGGTCGGGGAGCTCCCAGAGCCCTTTGGCGACCTGGCGCACGAGCGCGGGATCGACGAGGTCTCTGGCGAGGCCCAGCTTGAGCGCGAGCAGTGTGACCGCGGCGAGCTGGGCCGTGAAGGCTTTCGTCGAGGCGACGCCGATCTCGATGCCCGCACGCGTGTACACCACCCCATCGGCCTCGCGGGCCAGCGAACTTCCCACCACATTGCAGATCGCGACCGCGCGGGAGCCGTGGTCCCGCGCCTCGCGCAGGGCTGCCAGGGTGTCGGCGGTCTCCCCCGACTGGGAGATCGGGACCGTGAGCACGCGGCTGTCGAGGACCGGTCGGCGATAGCGGAACTCCGAGGCAATGTCCACCTCGACCGGCAACCGGGCAAAGGCCTCCACGAGATACTTGCCGACCAGGGCGGCATGCCACGAGCTGCCGCACGCGACGAAGCAGACGCGGTTGAGTCCGGCCAGCTCCCGATCCTTGAGCCCGAGCTCGGGAACCCGGACGTCGCTGCCCTCTGGGTCGACCCGTTCCCGCGTCGTGTTCCGGACGGCCTCGGGCTGCTCGAAAATCTCCTTGAGCATGAAGTGGGGATAGCCGCCTTTTTCGGCTGCTTCGCTGTCCCAGCGGATCGTGCTCGACCTTCGCCGGATAGGAACCCCATCGAGCGTGCGCAGGGTCATTCCGTCGGGTGTTAGCTGTGCCAGCTCACCCTCCTCGAGGACGAGAAGCTCCCGCGTCTCCCCCAGCAATGCCGGGATGTCGGAGGCGACAAACATCTCCCCCTTCCCGAAGCCGATCACCAGCGGGGAACTGCCGCGGCGGAGGGCGACGAGCGAGGTCGGCTCACTGGCGGCGATGCAGGCGATGGCGTAGCTGCCCTTCAGGTCCCGGGCCGCCCGGAGGACGGCGGCGGGAAGCCCGTTGGTCTGGTAGGACTCGACCAGATGGGCAATCACCTCCGTATCGGTCTGGGAGCGAAACCGATGGCCCTGCGCGGCGAGCGTCTTTCGAAGCTCCCGGTAGTTCTCGATGATCCCGTTGTGGACGACCGCGAGGTGCACGTGGCAGTCCGCGTGAGGATGGGCATTGGCGTCCGACGGGCGGCCATGCGTGGCCCAGCGGGTGTGACCGATGCCCAGGTGTCCCTTCGGCCAGGCGGACGCGAGCAACGGCTCAAGATCGGCGATCTTGCCGGTCGTTTTCCGGACGTCGAGAGATGTCCCGTGGATCGTCGCGATCCCGGCGGAATCGTACCCGCGATACTCCAGGCGGCGAAGACCGGGCAGGAGGTAAGAAACCGCGTCCCGGTGGCCGACGTAACCGACGATCCCGCACATACTCGCGCCCCTACGCGGACTCGACGAGAGTGCAATCGACTTGGACCGCGAGACTTCGCCGGAGGAGGTTGACCGAAATCACCAGGAGGCCCTTGTTCTGGTTGCTCCGGACCAGGACGCCCTCCACATCAGCCAGGGGGCCCCTGGTGATGCGCACCCGTTGCCCGTCCCGAAGATAGGGATAGGGCAAGACCGGGAGGCGAGTTCGGACGACTCTCTGGATCGCCTCGACTTCACCATCCGGAACGACTTCCAGACGATCCCACCGCTCCCCGAGGAGGCGCACCAGCCCCTTGGTCTTCGTGACTTCGAGATAGCTGGCTTTGTCCATCGCGTGGTGCACGAAGAGATAGCTCCGGAACAGAGGCACTCGCGAGCGGAGTCGGACGCCACCCCGACGCACCCACGCGTCGATGGTGGGGAGGAAGACGTCGAAGGCCCAGTGCGCGCCCGGTTGTTCGCCCTTGCCTGGAACAGCGGCGACCAGCGGATGACTCCGAATCTGGTCCATCGTGACGGTTTCTGCCAAGGCTTCGCCCCCTTTGGTCTGGCGCTCTTTCGCCTGACCAACGATCCTGAGCTCCCGAGATGGCTAGAGACACGAGCCATACGGGGTGTGCCTCTTCCCCGCGACGACCGGCGTTGCGGGAGAGGCTTTATGTCTACGCTGCAAGACCTCCGCCAGGGTGTCGGGCAGTGGTCAAGCGACCGTGCCTTGCACGCTGTTGCATCAGGCGATAGAGGCCCGGGCCGCTGTTGAACTCCACCGTGTAGCGTGGCGTCCTCACGTGAGCCCTCCTCACGGTCCTCTTCGGGACCGTTGGCGGCGCAGCGCGTCCCCGCCTCGCTTGGCCCACTGGAGCCACCGGGCAATGCCGGCGCCGCTCGCCAATCGGCCATCGGCTTCGCCGTAGTACTCGGCCCCGCCGTAGTACAGGGAGAGAGGCCGGTCCTCGCCATTGAAGACGAGGCCGAGAATTTTCGCGGGATCCATCACGGTCAACGCTTCCTCGAGCAGTTTGCGTGGCGTCTTGCGAGCCGCCACGACCAGGAGGAACCCATCGACCCATTTCTCGATAACACGGCAGTCTGGGACCACAACGACAGGGGGCGTGTCCAGCAGGACATAGTCGTACCGGTGCCGGGCCTCCCCGAGGAGTTCCCCCAGTCGCGGGGACTTGAGGAGCTCGTAGTGCGTGGTCGGACTGCGGCCAGCCAGCACGACCGAAAGGTTGAACGAGGGACAAAGCTGCGTCACGTCCTCCAGCGCCAAAGCCGGTTTCAGGATCGCATCCACCAGACCTGGACTCTGGCGGCCTCCGAGCCCGAGGTGCTCTCTCACCGACCCCCGACGGGGTCGTCGCGGGGAAGAGGCACACCCCGTATGGCTCGTGTCTCTAGCCATCTCGGGAGCTCAGGATCGTTGGTCAGGCGAAAGAGCGCCAGACCAAAGGGGGCGAAGCCTTGGCAGAAACCGTCACGATGGACCAGATTCGGAGTCATCCGCTGGTCGCCGCTGTTCCAGGCAAGGGCGAACAACCGGGCGCGCACTGGGGCCGCGGGCGATGGCTCGACACCCGCGGGAAGAGAACTGGACTCAATCTGCCCCCGGAGGGCCCGGTCCCGCTCGGCCTGCTCTCGCGCGCTGAAGAATGTGCTCATCGATAGGATCCTCAGGACCGGCCCTGCCCAAGCATCCAGACGAGTTCCTCGTTCCCCCTTGCCACGAAGTACGCAGCGCTCATGAGGATTGCCAGAGCCAGCATGGCTGCGCCGGCCGCGAATCGGAACCGCCACCGCCTCCGTCGGGTATCCGCCGCCGTCGCGATACGGGGGATGCTCGCAAGCACCGGGACGGTGCAGAAGTGCCGGAGGGCG
>QHRS01000082.1 GCA_003221435.1 Candidatus Rokuibacteriota bacterium | reverse complement strand
AGGTTCGTTCACGCCGTCACACGGCGAGTCGTTCCGCATAGAGTGGAAACCGGGACGTCAGCTCCTGCACGTCCGTCCGGACCGCCGCCTCGCCGGCCGCGTTGTTGAGGTCCGCCAGCACCCGGTCGATCAGATCCGCGATCTGTACCATCTCCGGCTCCTTCATGCCCCGGGTCGTCACCGCCGGCGTGCCGATCCGGACGCCGCTCGTGACCATGGGACTCCTGGTCTCGTACGGGACCGTATTCTTGTTCACGGTGATCCACGCGCGATCGAGCGCCTCCTGCGCGTCCTTGCCGGTGACGCCCTTCGGCGAGAGATCGACGAGCAGCAGGTGCGTGTCCGTGCCGCCCGAGACCAGGCGGTATCCGCGCGCCAGCAGCGCCCCGGCCAGCGCCTTCGCGTTCCTGACGACCTGTCCCTGATACGCGCGCCACTCGGCCGTCAGCGCCTCACGGAACGCCACCGCCTTGGCGGCGATGATGTGCATCAGCGGACCGCCCTGCACGCCCGGCATCACCGTCTTGTCGAGCGCCGCCGCGTACGCCTGCCCGCACATCACCATCCCGCCGCGGGGCCCGCGGAGCGTCTTGTGCGTCGTCGTCGTGACGAAGTCGGCGATACCGACCGGCGACGGATGCAGCCCAGCCGCGACGAGCCCTGCCGGGTGCGCGATGTCGGCCATCAGCGCGGCGCCGACCTCGCGGGCGATCTCGCCGAAGGGCGTGAAGTCGATCGCGCGCGGGAAGGCGGAGCCGCCGGCGATGATCAGCTTCGGACGGTGCCGGCGGGCCAGGTCGCGCACCTGGTCGAGGTCGATCAGTTCCGTGTCCTTGCGCACGCCGTACGCGACGATCGAGTAGAGCTTGCCCGAGTAGTTCACGGGGCTGCCCGCCGTGAGGTGGCCGCCGTGGGACAGGTTCGGTCCGAGCACGGTGTCGCCGGGCTTCAGCAGCGTGAAATAGACCGCCATGTTGGCCTGGGCGCCGGAATGCGGCTGGACGTTGACGTGCTCGGCGCCGAACAGCTCCTTGGCCCGCGCGATCGCGAGGCTCTCGGCGACGTCGACACACTCGCAGCCGCCGTAGTACCGGCGTCCCGGATATCCCTCGGCATACTTGTTGGTCATCACCGAGCCCATCGCCTCGAGCACGGCCTCGGAGACAAAGTTCTCCGACGCGATCAGCTCGAGATTCCGGCTCTGGCGTAGGGCCTCGGCGAAGAGCGCCTTCGCGATCTCCGGATCGACGTGCTCAAGCCGGCTCACCGGCACTCCAGGCCGGACGTGTCCGGCGCTCGAGGTCAGCAATCTTCTCGACGCGCCGGGTGTGACGGCCGCCCGCGAACGCCGTCTCGAGCCAGATCCGGAGGATCTCGATCGCTGTGTCCCGCTGGGTCACCCGAGCGCCCAACGCGAGGACATTCGCATCGTTGTGCTCCCGGCTCATGCGGGCCGCGAAGGCGTCGCCGCAGGGGGCCGCGCGGATGCCCGCCACCTTGTTCGCGGCCATCGCCATGCCGATCCCCGTCCCGCAGATGAGTACCCCCCGCTCGGCCTTGGAGGCGGCCACCGACTCGGCGACCTGGCTGGCGTAGTCCGGATAGTCGACGGACTCAGGGGAATGCGTGCCGAAGTCGAGGACCTGGTGCCCGTTCCGGGTGAGCCAGGCTTTGAGATCCTCCTTGAGCTGCCACCCGGCATGATCGGCTCCGACGGCAATGACCGACATACGAGGCCCACCATACCTGTGGGGGCTCGCGACTGTCAAGCTGCCAACATCTAGTGTGGAGGACGGGGAGAATCGATCAATTCATCTGCGGGAAGAGGACGAGGACGCCGGTATAGGTATGGAAGAAGTTCTCGCCTCCGACCGGGGCGAACTCGCCGTTGCCGAAGAAGCCGATCAGCGGCCATTCGCCGAGGCGCTCACGGATGCGGGTGACGTCGTGATTCGGCGTGCCGTAGAGCCCCTGGCCGCGCCCGGCGCAGTTGAAGTAGACGCCGAACGCCGGCTTCCGGTCGCCGAGCGCGGCCCGCATGCGGGCGAGCATCGCCTCCAGGTCGTCGTGGGCCGCCTGCGCGTCGCGGAGCTGGAACTGGATCGTCTGGCCGACGAACACGGGCTCTGTGAGCGTGATCGCGCCCGATTCCCGATCGAGCCCGGCGAGGTTCCGTACGAGGAAGTCGCCGCGCCCGAGCGGTGACTTTCCGAGGTCCACCGCCAGTCCCGCGAAGACGCCCGCCCGCGGCACCCGCTGCTCGTACTCGGGCACGGTCTCGATCGCCTCCTTCAGGATCTCGAGCGGCGAGCGCCCGGCGATCGAGTGGATGACCCTGGCCACCGCGTCCGTCACGACGTACGGCTCGCCGATCGGCTCGCAGCCCTGTCCGACACCGACGAGCGGGGTCGCCGCGATCGCCAGCCCGGGCAGCGCGCCGTGCGCGACCCCGGTGTCGTACATCTCGAACAACGGCATCCCCGCCGCGACGCCCCCGACCACCGGGGCCGGATCGAGCCGGCCGGCGAGGCCGAGCAGGAGGTCGGCTGGATCGAGGTTCATCGCATCGGGCAGGATCAGGAGAGTCCCGTCCTCCGCGCCGGCCAGATTCGTGCGGCGGAGCAGCTCGGCGCCGACATCAGCGTCGAGCGCGTCCCTGTCCGAGACCATGAACGGAGTGAGGAGCGGCGTCCCGCTCGTGCTCACCACCATCACGGCGATCGCGGGGCGGCCCTCGGCCTCACCGGCCTCCGTGAGCACTCCCGCACCGCTGCAGCCGACGATGGACCGAGCCCCTGTCACCCGTCGGACCGCGTCGAGCAGGGATGGCGCGTGCCGGTAGGCATCTGCGCTCGCGAAGACGATCGCGATGTCCGCGCGCTCGGCGCCGCTCGCCGCCATCGCGGCGTGCGAGGCCTCGCGGGCCCCCTCGTCGGCGCGCGGGCCGATGACGAGCCCCGAGCCCGCCGCGATCACTCCGGGCCCCCGCTCATGGCCAGCCCTTTTAGCACACGTTCAGAGACCCGTTCAAGGTAGGGTACGGCGGCGTGGGCGTCGTCGACTTCTACGACCGCCACCCGATCAACGAGGAGCAGATCCTCGCGGCCCTGCGCCGCCAGGGCCGCCTGCCGGGCCGCGTCACGCCCGAAGACCTGTTCGACCTGGACCAGGATCACTACGGCGGTCTGCCGGCGGTCGAAACGCTGGCGAAGCGCGCGGCGATCGGCCGGGGCAGCCGCGTCCTCGACGTCGGCGCCGGCCTCGGAGGCCCCGCGCGGTTCCTGGCGTGGCGGTTCGGATGCGTCGCGACCGGAATCGACCTGAACGCCGGCCGCATCGCGGGCGCGCACCGGCTGACCCGCCTCTGCGGGCTCGAGCGCGTGGTCCGGTTCGTCCGCGGCGACGCGACGGCGCTGCCATTCCGCCAGGGCGTCTTCGACGCCTGCGTGAGCCAGGAGGCCTGGCTGCACATCGAGGACAAGGCGGCCGTCGTCGCCGAGTGCCGCCGCGTGCTCCGTCCCGGCGGACGCCTCGCGTTCACCGACTGGATCGCCCACCCGCGGCTGGCGGACGGCGAGCGCGCCCGGCTCCGCGAGTGGATGGCGGCGACGACGGTGCAGACGCTCCACGGCTACCGCGCGCTGCTGGCGGAGAGCGGCTTCACGGAAATCGAGGCGGAGGATCGTTCAGCGAACTGGGCTCGCGTCCTGCGGCAGCGACTCCAGATGTTCCGGAGCCTGCGCGAGGATACGGTCGCGCGCTTCGGGCAAGCGCGCTACGACGAGTACGACCAGCTCTACGTCTTCTTCGTCGGGCTCGTCGAACGCGGCAAGCTCGGGGGCGGCGCCTTCGACGCGACCGCCTGAGCCGGCGACTCCGGCGGGTATCGGAACGCCGGCCACCCCATCCCCGGGGGCTCGGCCGGCGGCTCCCAGGTCACGCGCCGAGCGACCCGGTCACTCGCGACGCTCACCGGCGCCGGCGCCGTCGATCGGTTCGGCGTGGCCTTCTTCGCCGCCGGCTGCGTCGGAGCCGATTGCTTCGCCACGGGCTTCCCTCCAGCAACTTTCTTCGCGGGCGCTCGCTTTTTCATGGGGCGAACTGTACACCAACCGTCGCGGAGCGGTCAACCGGACGCGGCGGCTTCCTACCGCAGCCGCTCCAACAGGCCGCGCACGCCTCGCTCGAGCTCGCGGGCGCCGCGCTCGAGCCGCTTTCCCTTGAGCAGCGCGCTCGGGTTGACCCGGACGGACGGCGAGGCGGCCGAGCCGGTCACCTTCGCCGCGATCTCGCCGCGGCCCGCTTTCATCACTACATCGAGGTTCATCTGCTCGTCCACGAGCCCGTAGCGCCCCGCCACGCTCACCTGCATCGCGCGGCTCGTGTAATGCAAATCGTCGGTGGTGACGACACCGTTCCGAATCACGTAGGTCCCGGTGATCGAATCGAAGTCGAGGGGCGACATCGCCGAGCGGGCCGGCAGATCGGCGCCGAGCGCTGACGCGACCACGCCCCCGAGGCGCACCACCTCGACCAGCTTGAGCGCCTGGGGGCCGACGACCTTGCCCGGGCCGATCTTCAAACTGCCGGAGCCGGAGAGCGTCGCCCACAGCGCGGCCGGGCGCGCCGATACCTCTCCCGTCAAGTCAAGCGGGCCCGTGACGGCGTAGCGCTCGCAGAGGTAATCCACGAGCACCGGCGCGAGCGGGAGCGTCCGAATCGCGAGGTCCCTCACCCGCAACAGCGTGCCGTCCCGGAGGCTCACAACCACGACCGCCGTGATCGCCGCGCCGGCGAGCCTCGTCGCGAATCGCTGGCTCGTCAGGACATCGTCCGAGAACGAGACCGGCAGGCGCACGGGTTCGAGCGTCAGCGTGCGGCGCTTGGGCTCGGAACAGGCGGGCCGGGCCTGGCTCACCGTGAGCTTGCTCGACTCGATCGCGCCCGCGATGCTCGGCGCTCCCAGAGTCCCCGACACCACGAGCGCCCCCTTGACGGGCCCGCCGAGCTCGGGAACCGGCCCGAGGGCCAGCCCGGCGAGATCGGCTACGTTCGCGCCCTCGATCGCCACGCGCGCACTGAGCGGCGCGTCCAGAGGCAAGCGGCCGCCGGCGACGGTCACGCTTCCGTCCGTGATCGTGAACCGCAGACCGCCGGGCTGGAGCCTCGCCTCGCCGGTGAACCGCACGGGAGCGGCCGAGTTGGTCCCCTGGAGCGTCAGGTTCAGATCGCCGAGGCGATAGGACGTGGCCGCGGAGGTTGCCTGCGCCGTGTACGTCACGAGCCCGCCGATGATACGGATCCGTGACACGACCGGCACCGCGCCGGGCGCCCCACCGGCCCGCCCGGCGCTCGACCGCCCGCCCTGGGGCGCGGCGGCCGGCGCGCCAAGCGTGGCGATGTTCATGCGGCCGCCCCGGTCCCGGACGAGCGTGACCTGCAGCTTCTGGAGCACCAGCTCGCTGAACTCCACGCGACCCGAAAGCAGCGGCCAGACGCGGAGGCGGAGGCTTCCAGTGCCGATGGTGAGGAACGGCTTCGTCCCGAAGCGCGGGTCCTCGGAGACACGCAGGTCCTTGAGCATCACGGCCGGGAGCGGGAACACGCTCACCGAGAGCGACGCGAACTTCACCGGCCGCCCCAGCGCCTGGCTCGCGGAATGCGAGATCAGCGCTTGAACCCTCGGGGTATCGACGACGTACGGCACGGCCAGGACCGCCGCGCCAACGAGCACGAGGGCGACGGCCACTGCCGCGGCGACCCACTTCAGCATGCGCGAGTCAGGATGATGGCTGCTGGATCGCCGTCAGCTTCCACCGCCCCGCGCCGACAGGCCGGGTGAAGGTCCAGTACTCCTCGACGCTGACAGGCGCGCTGTTCGACCCCTCCACGAGGCCGCCCCGCGCGTCGACGACGTAGTCGAGCATCGAGGCCGAGAGGTAGACCGTGACGAAATCCTGCCCGGTCTCCTGCCAGGCCTCGGTTACCTCCGCCCGGTCAACCTCGATCTGCTCGACGCGGTTCGTCCTCCCTTCCGCGCGCAGACGGTCACACCTGGCCTGCATCTCGGCCTGCAACTCGGGAGTCAGCACGTCGCGCAGGGCGCCCATGTCGCCCTGGCCGAAGGCGCCCTCGACGCGCGTGAACATGGCCGCCGCAGTGGCGACGAACTGCGCGGGGTCGAACGAGGCATCCATCTGCCGGATGTGGCTGATCCCTCGCTCGCGATCGGCCGCTTCCGGCGGCATCTCGGCGACTATTCCGGCGCCCCCGCCGCCGTGACCGCCGTACCCTGCCGGCGTCGCGAGGGCCGGAGCTTCCGCTTGCCGCCGACGGAGAAACGACAGCAACACGAGGGCGGCGCCGCCGACGAGCAGGAGGTCGAGCAGGCCGACGCCGCCGAAGCCCCCGCGGAATCCGCCGAACAGCAAGCTGCCGATGAAGCCGCCGATCAGCAAGCCGGCCACGCCGCCCATGAGCCCGCGAAAGAGGCTCGGGGGCGAGGACGGCGAGACCGGCGCGGGCGCCGGCGCCGCGGGACGGACGGCCGAACGGTCGGGGCTCCGCGGGGCCGGACGCACAGGCGAAGAATAGCTGCGCGAGCCCCGGCTCCCGCTGCCACCCGCGCGGGCCCACACCTCGCCCGGCGCTTCGGCCAGGACGCACGCGATCATGACGAGGGCGACCAGAATCGCCGGGCCGCACACGGCGCGATGGGATCGCGTGACCGGCCTCATGGAATCAACAGCACTTTGCCCGTGGTCTTCCGTCCCTCGAGCGCCCTGTGGGCTTCCGCGGCGTCCTTGAGCGCGAACTCGGTCTCCATCCGCAACTTCAGCTTGCCGTCGCGGATCCACCCGAGCACGTCGCGCGCGCGTTCCACCAGCTCTTCGCGGGCCGCGACGTGATGAAAGAGGCTCGGACGCGTCAGGAAGAGCGAACCCTTCGCGTTGAGGATGCTCGCATCGAAGGGCGGGACCGGGCCGCTCGCCTGCCCGAACAGCACCATCATGCCCCGCGGCGCGAGACAGCTGAGGCCCTTGTCAAAGGTCGTCTGGCCCACCCCGTCGTAGACAACCTGGACGCCCTTGCCGTCCGTCAGCCGCTTCACTTCGGCCACGAAGTCCTGCCTCGTGTACAAGATCACGTCGTCGGCGCCCGCGGCGCGGGCGAGCTTTGCCTTGTCCTCGGTCGATACGGTGGCGATGACCCGCGCGCCGCGCATCTTCGCCAGCTGGCAGAGCAGCAGGCCGACGCCTCCCGCCGCGGCGTGAATGACGCAGGCGTCGCCCTTCCTGAGGGGGTACGTGGTGCACGCGAGATAGTGGGCCGTCATGCCCTGGAGCATCGCGGCCGCGCCGTGCTTCGTGCTGACGCCGTCGGGGAGCTTCACCAGGCGCGCGGCCGGCACCGCGGCGAACTGCGCGTACGCGCCGAGCACGCCTGTGTATGCCACGCGGTCGCCGACCTTCACGTCGGTGACGTCGGGACCCGCGCCCGCGACGGTGCCTCCCGCCTCGAATCCCGCGGTGAACGGCAGCTCGTTCTTGTACAGGCCGCTGCGCACGTAGATGTCGATGTAGTTGAGCCCGGCAGCATCGATCCTGATGACCGCCTCGCCGGCCTTCGCGACGGGCTCCGGCACGTCCTCGAACGTGAGCGCGTCGGGACCGCCGGGCGTGTGGACTCGCACTGCTTTCATGGATGACCTCCCGGTGAGTGATCGGCGAACACGGAGCGGAGCA
>QHRS01000081.1 GCA_003221435.1 Candidatus Rokuibacteriota bacterium | reverse complement strand
GCGTGTTAGAATTCGCGCATGTGCGCCTGGGTGACCGCGCTGCTTCTTGCGCTGCTTCCAGCGGTCGCGGCGGCCCAGGGGGTGCCGGCGCCCTCGGGAGGGAACGTTCCCGCCACGCCCGGGAACATCCGGGCTAACCCGAGCAACTTCCCATATCCGACGATGCCGTGGAATGGCGCGACTCGACCGGACGCGCGCGGGCAGGTGATCGGCTATCTGGAAGTCCCGCCGGAGCAGGTGACAATCGCGGTCCCGGCCGCTGGACCGGAGAGCGGGCCGCTGCAGTTGCAGCCGCAGGTGGTCACGATTCCGGGCTACCACATCGCCGAGACTACCCTGGGGTACGTGTACCCCGAGCGGTGGACGCTCGATCAGGTGAACGTCGGGGTGTACCAGTGGAGATTGCTCCCCGCCGAATTCCGCCGCAAGTAGCCGCGTGCTCGACGCCGACGCGGTTCTGCAGGACCTGAACCCGCCCCAGCGCGAGGCAGTGACCGCCACCGAGGGGCCGGTCCTCGTGCTCGCGGGCGCTGGCAGCGGCAAGACGCGCGTGATCGCCCACCGCATCGCCTACCTGCTCGGTGTCACCGGGATCGACCCGCGGAACGTGCTGGCGGTCACCTTCACGAACAAGGCGGCCGAGGAGATGGCCCGCCGGGTGGAGACGCTCCTCACGCCGGTCGGGTTGCGCTCGCCGCTGATCGCCACGTTCCACTCCACCTGCGCTCAAATCCTACGCCGGCACGTCCGCCACATCGGCTACCCCTCCCACTTCGTCATCTACGACGAGGACGACCGGCTGGCGGTCGTGAAGGAGTGCATGCGCGAGTTGGGCGTGGATGAGCGCGCGACCACGCCCGCGAGCGTCGGGCACCGCATCAGCCACGCGAAGAACCAGATGCTGTCCGTCGAGGACGCGGAGCGGCTCGCCCTCGGCCCGCGCGAGGCGCACGTGGCGGCCGTGTACCGCCGGTACCAGGAGCGGCTCACCGACGCGGGCGTGGTGGACTTCGACGACCTCCTGCTCCTGGCGGTGCGGCTCTTCGAGCGGGTGCCCGAGGCGCTGGCCTGGTACCGCGGGCTCTGGCGGTACGTGCTCGTCGACGAGTATCAGGACACCAACCGCGCGCAGTACCGGATCATCCGGGCGCTCACCCAAGAGCGCCGCAACATCTGCGTCGTCGGCGACCCGGACCAGTCTGTGTACCGATTCCGCGGTGCCGACCTCCGGAACATCTTCGACTTCGAGCGCGACTATCCGGGGACGCGCGTGGTCCGCCTCGAGCAGAACTACCGCTCGACCAAGCGCATTCTCGCGGTCGCGTCCGCCGTGATCGCGAACAACGTCACCCGCAAGGAGAAGACGCTCTGGACCGACAACGCCGAAGGCGAGCGCCCGGAGATCTATCGCGCGTGGGACGAGCACGAAGAGGCGAACTTCGTCACGCGGACGATCCGCCGCCTCCGTGACGAGGGGGTGGAGTACCGCGATGTCGCGGTGTTCTACCGCACCAATGCCCAGTCGCGTGTGCTCGAAGACGCGCTGCGCCGCGGCGGGATTCCGTACATCATCGTCGGCGCGGTCCGCTTCTACGAGCGCAAGGAGGTCAAGGACACGCTCGCGTACCTGCGCCTGGTGGTCAACGCGCGCGACGACGTGGCGTTCCGCCGCGCCGTCGGCGCGCCCGCGCGCGGCATCGGGCGCGCGAGCCTGGTCCGGCTGGACCTGGTGGCCGCGCGCGAGCGACGCTCGCTGCTGGAGCAGTGCGCGGCGCTGCCGCCGGACATTACCGGGAAGCCGCGCCGTGGGCTGGAGGAGTTCGCGCGGTTGATCGCGGGCCTGGGCGACAAGCGAGCGACCATGGCGGCCCCCGCGTTCATCGACCTGGTGCTGAACGCGTCCGGGTACCGCGACGCGCTCAGCGAGGAGCGCACCGCTGAGGCCGAGGGCCGGCTCGAGAACCTGAAGGAGCTGGTTTCGGCCGCCGAGGACTATCAGCTCTCAGACGAGGAACCGTCGGTCGAGGGCTTCCTCGACGCCGTCACGCTCGTGAGCGAGGTGGACGAGCTGCCGGCGGCGATGCACGGCATGACGATGATGACGCTGCACTCGGCCAAGGGGCTGGAGTTCCCCGTCGTCTTCATGACGGGCATGGAGGAGGGGGTCTTCCCCCACTCGCGGTCGATGGGTGACCCCGAGGAGTTAGAGGAAGAGCGGCGTCTCTGCTATGTCGGCCTCACCCGCGCGCAGGAGCGGGTGTTCCTCTCGTACGCCCTACACCGTCGGCTCCATGGCGGGGACCTCGGCGAACCGTCCCGCTTCCTGCTGGAAATCCCGGAGGAGCAGGTCACGCTGGTCAATGCCGGGCGCGCGGAGTCGCGGATCGAGCCGGCGGCCTCGCCGGCCGAGCTGCCGGAGGACCTGCCGTTCAAGGTCGGCGCTCACGTGCGACACGCGCGGTGGGGTGAAGGGCTGCTGGTCGGCATCGAGCGGGAAGGGAAGGACGTCATCGTGACCGTCGGCTTCGCGAGCGTCGGGCGCAAGCGCCTCTCGCTCGCCTACGCGCACCTCGAGGAAATCTAGGGTCATGAGCCGGAGGATCGAGATGCAGGACGTCGAGCACGTCGCGCGGCTGGCGCGGCTCGAGCTGTCCCCCGAGGAAGGGGAGCGAATGCGCGAGCAGCTCGACCGGATCCTCGGCTATATCGACAAGCTCCGCCAGCTCGACACGGCGGGCGTCGAGCCCACGTCGCACGCCGTGCCCATGGTCAACGTGTTTCGTGACGACGAGCCGCGGCCGTGCCTGTCGCCGGAGGAGATGCTCGCCAACGCCCCGGATCGGAGCGGCGAGTTCTTCCGCGTCCCCCGCATTATCGAGGACTAGATGAGCGATGCGAGGCGGCGCCGGGCTGTCGGTGAGTAATCCCCTGACCGAATCGACGGCTCACGAGCTGGTCGAGAAGTTTCGGAGCGGCGCGGCGACGCCGTCAGCGGCGACCCGCGCCTATCTCGACCGCATCACGGCGCTCGATCCAACGGTGCGCGCCTACATCACGGTGACCCGGGAGCGTGCACTCGCGGCGGCCTCGGCCGCCGACGAGCGGTGGCGCACGGGTCGGCCGAAGGGCCCAATCGATGGCGTGCCGACCGCCGTGAAGGACGTGCTGTGCACGAAAGGGGTGCGCACCACGTGCGGCTCGAAGATCCTCGAGCGGTTCGTGCCGCCGTACGACGCGACGGTGATCGAGCGGCTCGAGGCTGCGGGTGCGGTCATTCTCGGCAAGACCAACATGGACGAGTTCGCGATGGGCTCGTCGACCGAGCACTCCGCCTTCTTCGCCACGCGGAACCCGTGGGATCTCTCGCGCGTGCCGGGCGGGTCATCGGGCGGGTCGGCCGCGGCCGTGGGCGCCGACCTCGCGGCGGCGGCGATCGGCAGCGACACCGGCGGCTCGATCCGCCAGCCGGGCGCCTTCACCGGCACCGTCGGATTGAAGCCGACCTACGGCCGCGTCTCGCGTTACGGCCTCGTCGCGTTCGCCTCATCGCTCGATCAGGTCGGGCCGTTGACGAAGGACGTGGCGGACGCGGCGCTGGTGCTCCGCGTGATCGCCGGGCATGATCCGCTCGATTCGACCTCGGCCGACGTTCCGGTCCCGGACTACGCGGCGGAGCTGTCCCGGCCGATCGCAGGCCTGCGCATCGGCGTGCCGAAGGAGTACTTCGTCGAGGGCATGGATCCCGAGGTCGAGCGCGCAGTGCGCGAGGCGATCGAGGTGCTGCAGCGGCTCGGCGCCACGGCGGAGCCGCTCTCCCTGCCGACCACCGATTTCGCGCTCGCGGCGTACTATCTGATCGCGCCGGCCGAGGCGTCGTCGAACCTCGCGCGCTACGACGGCGTCAAGTACGGGAGCCGCGTCGCCAGCGCGAAGGACCTGATCGACATGTACTCGAAGACCCGGGCGCAGGGCTTCGGCGCGGAGGTCAAGCGCCGGATCATGCTCGGCACCTACGCGCTCTCGGCCGGGTACCACGAGGCCTACTACGCCAAGGCGCAGAAGGTGCGGACCCTCGTCCGCCGGGACTTCGAGGCCGCCTTCTCGCGCGTCGACGTGATCGTGGCGCCGACGACGCCCAACGTGCCGTTCAAGCTCGGAGAGAAGGAAGACCCGCTCGCGATGTACCTGAACGACATCTTCACGATTCCGGTCAACCTCGCGGGGCTCCCCGGGCTCTCCGTGCGGTGCGGCTTCAGCCTCGCGTCGCTGCCGATCGGCCTGCAGTTCATCGGGCGGCCGTTCGACGAGGCGACGCTGCTCCGTGCGGCGTCCGCCTACGAACAGGCCACGCCCTGGCGGGACCGGAGGCCGTCTCTCGGATGAGGAGCGCGGCGAAGGACTACGAGACGGTCATCGGGCTCGAGGTGCACGCGCAGCTCCTCACGCGCTCCAAGATGTTCTGTGGATGCCCGACCACGTTCGGCGCCGCGCCGAACAGCCAGACCTGTCCGATCTGCCAGGGCATGCCCGGCACGCTGCCCGTGATCAACCGGCGGGCGATCGAGTTCGGAGTGCGGACGGCGCTCGCGTTTCATTGCACGATCAACCCGGGCTGCCGGTTCGCGCGCAAGCACTACTACTACCCCGACATGCCGAAGAACTTTCAGATCAGCCAGTACGAGGAGCCACTGGCCGAGCACGGCTGGCTCGAGGTGACGGTCGACGGCCAGGAGAGGCGCGTCGGCATCCAGCGGCTGCATCTCGAGGAGGACGTGGGCAAGCTGATCCACGACGGCCCCCTCGAGACGGCGCGGTCGAGCCTCGTGGACTTCAACCGCTCGGGCGTGCCGCTCATGGAGACCGTGTCGGAGCCGGACATCCGCTCCCCCGAGGAGGCGGCCGCGTACCTGCGCGCCTTCCGCGCGATCCTGCTGTACCTCGGCGTCTGCGACGGCAACATGGAAGAGCGCAGTCTGCGCTGTGACGCCAACATCTCGCTGCGGGAGCGGGGCGAGACCGGATTCGGCACCAAGGTCGAGATCAAGAACATGAACTCGTTCCGGAACGTGCAGCGCGCGCTCGAGTTCGAGGTCGGCCGCCAGACCGAGGCGCTCGCCCGGGGCGAGCGCCTCGTGCAGGAGACACGGCTCTGGGACGCCGACCGCGGCTACACCCGCTCGATGCGCTCGAAGGAGTTCGCGCACGACTACCGGTACTTTCCCGAGCCGGACCTCGTCCCGCTCACGATGGATCGCGCCCGGGTGGAGGAGATCCGCGCGGGGCTGCCCGAGCTGCCGGCCGACCGACGCCAGCGGTTCATGCGCGCGTACACCCTGCCGGCGTACGACGCCCTGCTGCTCACGCAGAGCCGCGCGCTCGCGGACTACTACGAGGCGGCTGTGCGGGAGTTCGCGCGCCCCAAGATCGTGTCGAACTGGATCATGTCCGAGCTGCTGCGCGAGATCCCCGCCGACGACGAGAAGGCGCTCGCAGCGTCGCCGGTCCCGGCGAAGAACCTCGCCGGGCTGCTCCAGCTGATCGACCGCGGCACCATCAGCGGCAAGATCGCCAAGGACGTCTTCGAGAAGATGTTCCGCTCCGGCGAGGACGCCGACACGATCGTGACCCGCGAGGGCCTCATCCAGGTCGCCGACACCGGGGCGCTCGCGGCGATCATCGAGCAGATCCTGGCCGCCAACCCCAAGGCCGTCCTGGACTGGAAGCGGGGCAAGAAGGCCGCCGCCGGCGCGCTGGTCGGCCACGTCATGAAAGCCACGCAGGGCAAGGCCAATCCCGGCGTCGTCAATTCGCTCCTGCAGGAGAAGTTGTCACAGTTATAATCGACTCAGCGGGCTCATGATTGCGCTTCACCGTGTGTCCAAGGTCTTCCGCGTGGGGCCGGTGAAGGTGCCCGCGCTATCCGACGTGAGCTTCAAGATCGGCAAGGGCGAGTTCGCCGTTCTCTGCGGGCCGAGCGGCGCGGGCAAGACGACGCTGCTCCGCCTCCTGTACCGCGACGAGCTGCCCACCGAAGGCCGGATCGACGTCGCCGACTACAACCTCACGTCCCTCCCGCGCTCGGAGGTGCCCGCGCTGCGCCGGGCGATGGGCATCGTCTTCCAGGACGCCAAGCTCCTGCCGGGACGCACGGTCTACGAGAACATCGCGTTCGTCCTGCGCGTGCTCGGCACGCCGCGGCCCGAGATCACGCCGCGGGCGTTCGGCGCACTGAAGGCGGTCGGGCTGTCGGCGCGCGCCCAGGCGTACCCCGCGCAGCTCTCGCAGGGTGAAGCCCAGCGCGCGGCGCTCGCGCGCGCGATCGTCAAGGAGCCGATGCTGCTCCTGGCCGACGAGCCGACGGGCAACCTGGACGAGGGCATCGCGTCCGAGATCTTCGACCTGCTCAAGGACATCTGGAGCCGCGGGACCACCGTGCTGCTCGCGACGCACCAGGCGGCGCTCGCCGAGCGCCTCAATCGCCGGACCCTCGTCTTTCAGGGCGGTCGGCTTGTCAAGGATGACGGCTAGTGCCGGTCCAACTTACTTCGCCATACTTCGTTGCCCATCGAAGGGGGCCTCGGCGGCCCCCTCCGAGCCTCCCCCAGGGGACCGATGGCGCCGGCAAAGCCGGCGCTCGAACTCGGGTTCTCCGACAGGGTCTCGGTCGTCGGCGATCATTCAGCCTCAACGTGCCGCATGGCATGGTGCCAGTGAGCGAGACAACGCGCGAGGCCGCGTACGCTCCGGTCGCCTCCTCCCTCGGGCCTCGTCTGGCTCGCAATTTGGACCGGCACCAATCAAGTGGCCCGCATCGGCGGAATTTGGCGGATGACGGCTAGCGTGCTCGGGTTTCTCGCGGGCGAGGCCCTGCGCGATCTCGTTCGCGCCGGATGGATCGCCATCAGCTCGGTGCTGCTGACCACGCTCTCGCTCCTCACCATCGGTGGCTTCTGGGTGTTTTCCACGAATCTCGGCGATGCCGTCGCGCGTTGGCGCGAGCAGCTCCGCGTCATCGTCTACCTGAAAGAAGAACCGGCGCCCGCGGCCGTTGGCGCGCTGATGGATCGGATCCGGTCCGAGGGCGGTGTCGCGCGGATCGAGTTCGTCTCGAAGGCGGAGGCGCTGCGCCGGCTCAAGCGGGAGCTGGGCGCCCAGGCGGCGGTCGCCGGCATGCTGCCGAATCCGCTGCCGGCCTCGCTGGAAGTGACGCCGCGCGCGAGCGCGTCGACGCCCGACGCCACGGGGGCGCTGATCCAGCGGCTCGCCTCGATGCCCGAGGTCTCCGAGGTGCAGGGCGGGACCGAGTGGGTGGAGCGGCTCGCCCAGTTCCAGCGCCTGCTGCAGCTCATCGGTCTCGGCATCGGCGGCGTGCTCGTGCTCGCGGCGGTTCTCACGGTGACAACCGCGACGACGCTCGTGTTGTACGCCCGCCGGGACGAGCTGGACATCATGCGGCTCGTTGGCGTCCCGGAGGCCGTCATCCGCCTGCCGCTCCTGCTGCAGGGCATCGGGCAGGGGCTGCTCGGCGCGATCCTCGCGCTCCTCGGGCTCATCGTCGGGTACCGCCTCGCGCGCCCCGGGGTGGAGCCGCTCGTGAGCCTCACGCTGGGGCTCCCACACATGACCTTCCTCTCCGGGACGGCGATCGTCACGCTGCTCGGCAGCGGCGCGCTACTCGGCGCCGTCGGCGGCTGGCTGGCCAAGGGTCGCTCGTGATTCTGACCGGTTTCGGCTCGGCCGGGCGGCTTCCGGCGTTGATCACCGCGATCGTCTTGCTCCTCTGCTGCGCGGGGGTGGGCGTTGCGCAGAAGAAGGACGAGGTGACGGCCGAGCAGCGCAAGCTGCAGGAGACGCAGAAGCAGCTTCGGGAGCAGCGGGAGAGGGCGGCGGAAGCGCGAAAGAAGGAGGTGTCGCTCCTGGCCGACCTCGAGCAGATCGACCTCACGCTGGCCCGAAAGCGGAGCGATGTGGCNCACGAATCGGCCGAGTCCAGGGCGAGATCGGGACCCTCCGCGGCGACATCCGCCGGCTCGAGGGCCGGAAAGCCCAGCAGCAGGCCGCGCTCGGCGCCCGGCTCCGCGCGATCTACACGATCCAGGCCCAGGGTGGGGCCCTCCCGGTGGTGTTCGGCGGCAACGACCCCATCCGCAGGGCGGTCATCCTGCGCCACCTGACGACGCTCGCGGCAGTGGACGCTCGGCTCATTCAAGAGTATCTTGTAACAAGTGACGGGTTGGCCGAGCGCCAGTCGGGCGAGGAGGCTCGACAGGCCGAGTTCGAGGCGCTTCGCCGCCAAACCGAGCAGGAGCGCGCGGAAGTCGATCGCGAAGCCGGGAAGCGCCGCGGTCTCCTCGCGAAGGTGCGTGACGAGCGCGCCTATCACGAGCGCATGGTCGGTGAACTGACAGAGGCCGCGCGACGGCTTGAGGCATTCATCCAGAGTCTCCAGGAAAAGCAGCGGCGGGCAGCGAAGGCGCCCAGGCCGCCCAAGCCCCGGGCGCCGCTCGCCGCGGTCGGATTTGGGACCCTCCGCGGAGCGTTGCCGTGGCCGGCCGAGGGGAGGCTGGTCGCCTCGTACGGGGCGCAGGTCCACCCGAGGTTCGGCACCCGGACATTCAAGAGCGGGATCGACATCGAGGCCGGCGAGGGAACGGACATCACGGCCGTCTACGCGGGCCGTGTGGTATACACGGGGTGGTTCAAGGGCTATGGTAACCTGATCATCCTGGACCACGGCAACGAGTACTACACGCTGTACGCTCACGTCGCCGAGATCGGCGTGAAAGAAGAGGAAGAAGTCCACCAGGGTCAACGGATCGGCACGGTGGGGGACACCGGCTCCCTGACGGGGCCGCGCCTGTACTTCGAGGTGCGCTACCAGGGCAAGCCGCAGGATCCGGAGCAGTGGCTCCGACAACGGGGCTGAGCGGGCAACATTCTAGGAGGACAGTGTTGATGAAGAAGGCGTTCGTGGTCGGGTCGCTTTTGCTCGTGATCACTCTTTCGATGGGCGGGACGGTCGCCAGCAAGGGCACCGACACGGGGGCGACGTACGAGCAGCTCAAGCTGTTCACCGAAGTCATCTCGATCGTCCAGAACCAGTACGTCGACGAGGTCGCCCCCAAAGAGCTAATCTACGGCGCGATCAAGGGCACACTGCGCGGTCTCGACCCCCACAGCTCGTTCCTCGATCCCGATAGCTACAGAGAGATGCAGGTCGAGACGACGGGGAGCTTCGGCGGGCTCGGCATCGAGATCACGCTCCGGGACGACGTCCTGACCGTTGTATCCCCGATCGAGGGCACGCCCGCGCACAAGGCGGGCCTGCACCCGGGTGATCGCATCATCAAGATCGACGGGATCGTCACCAAGGACATGCAGCTCCCCGACGCCGTCAAGCGCATGCGGGGCAAGCCCGGCACCAAGGTGACGATCACCATCGCGCGCGAGGGCTGGGCCGAGTCGCAGGACTTCTCGATCGTGCGCGAACAGATCCGGATCCATTCCGTGCGCGAGCAGGAGCTGGAGACCGGCATCGAGTACATCAAGCTCCGGCAGTTCCAGGAGCAGACCGCGACCGACCTCGAGGCCGCCCTGGACAAAGCCCAGAAGAGCGGGATGAAGGCGCTCGTGCTCGACCTCCGCAATAACCCGGGCGGCCTGCTCACGTCGGCCGTCGAGGTGACGGAGAAGTTCGTCGAGGACGGCAAGCTGGTCGTTTACACCGAGGGGCGCATCCGCAACCAGAACATGCGCTTCACGGCGCACGCCAAGCACCCCCTCACCACCCTGCCGATGGTGGTCCTTGTCAATCAGGGCAGCGCGTCGGCCTCCGAGATCGTGGCGGGCGCGCTCCAGGACTGGGGCCGCGCGATCGTGATCGGCACGCAGAGCTTCGGCAAGGGCTCGGTCCAGACCATCATTCCGCTGTCCGACGGCTCGGGGCTGCGGCTGACGACGGCCAAGTATTACACGCCGAAGGGCCGCTCGATCCACGGCAAGGGCATCGCCCCGGATATCGTGGTCGAGGCGCCCAAGGTGGTCGCGGCCCTGCCCAAGGAGGGGAACGGCGAAAAGGAGAAGACGCCGGTGGCGGCGCCGAGCCCGATGGAGGACCTGAAAAAGGATCCGCAGCTCCAGCGCGCGGTCGATCTTCTCAAGGCCGTACGCATTCTCGAGCAGCGGCCGGGCGCGCAGAGCCCGGAAGCCCAGATCCGGTAGTCCGGTCCTGATCTGAAGAGGGGTGATGCCGCCCGGGTGTGGACGCCCTCGGGCTCATCGCCCCTTCTTCTTCTGACCGTCGTCGGGGTCCGCATGGTTCCTGTCTCGAAGCTGGCGCGATGAACGTCCTCGGAATCGAGAGCTCGTGCGATGAGACGGCGGCTGCCGTGCTCGCGGACGGCTGCCGCATCCTGTCGAGCGTCGTGGCGTCCCAGGACCTGGTGCACGCGCCCTACGGTGGCGTGGTGCCCGAGCTGGCTTCGCGCCGGCACGTCGAAGTGATCGTCCCGGTCGTCGAGAGCGCGCTGGCCGATGCGGGCGTGAAGCTCGGCGATCTCGGTGCCATCGCGGTCACGCAGGGTCCCGGGCTCGTCGGCTCGCTTCTCGTGGGGTGCTCGCTCGCGAAATCGCTCGCCTACGTCATGAGGGTGCCGCTCGTCGGCGTCAATCACCTCGAGGGGCACATCTTCGCCGCGTTCCTCGAGCCGCCACCGCCGGAGTACCCGTTCCTGGCGCTGGTCGTCTCCGGCGGCCATACCGCGCTCTACCACGCCCCCGCTCCGCTCACGTACACGCTGGTCGGCCGGACGCGGGATGACGCGGCCGGGGAGGCCTTCGACAAGGTCGCCAAGCTCCTCGGCCTGGGATATCCGGGCGGGCCCATCATCGAGCGCACGGCGCGGCACGGCGATCCGGGCGCGATCGCGTTCCCGCTCGCGCAGATGACCGACCAGGCGCCAGACTTCTCGTTCAGCGGGATCAAGACGGCCGTGTCGCTCCGCGTCAACCGCCACGGTCCGCTCTCGCCGGGCGCCGTCGCCGACATCGCGGCGTCATTCCAGGCCACGGTGGTCAAGATGCTCGTGCGGAAGACGATGAAAGCCGCGTCCCGACTCGGGGTGAAGCGCGTCGTGCTGACCGGCGGCGTCGCCGCCAACCAGGCCCTCCGAGGCGCGCTCGCCGCCGAGGCCGCCCTGCACCGGATCACGGTTCACGTGCCGTCCCCGCGGCTCTGTACCGACAACGCGGCGATGATCGCGGCGGCGGGCGCGGCCCGCATCGCCGCGGGCCAGCGCGCGCCGCTCACCATGAACGCCCTTCCCGACCTCGCCCTCGCGTGACCGTCGCGCGTCGATGAACTTCGAGACGGTCCTCGCGGGGCTTCCGGATGCCGTCGTCGCGGTCGACGATGCACTCAGGGTCGTCTTCTGGAACGGCGCGGCCGAGTCGCTCACCGGGCGCTCCGCGCGCCGGGCCGCGAATCGCGCGCTGAAGGAGCTGCTCCCGCCTGGCTCGTCGCTGATTCGCCACCTGGCGGAAACCATACGAACGGGCGAGAGCCGTTCGGAAGCGGAGACGACGCTGGAGGCGCCCGACGGGCGCCTCCTCCCGGTAAGCATCGTCACGGCCCCGCTGTTCGACCGCCGGGGCACGGTGGAAGCGGCCGTCGCGGTCCTGCGCGACGTTTCCCGCATCCGCGAGCTCGAGGCCGAGGTGCGCCGCGGCGAGACCCTGGCCGCGGCCGGGCGCATGGCCGTCGGGCTCGCGCACGAGATCCGCAATCCCCTGGGCGCCATCCGGGGCGCGGTGCAGCTGCTGGCGCGCGAGCTGGGCGGCGAGGCGCGCTTCCGCGAGTACACGGACGTCCTGATCAAAGAAGTGGACCGGGTCAACCGGATCATCCAGATGCTGCTCGACCTGGCGCGGCCGGTGCAGCTCAGGATCGCGCCGCTGAACCTCCACCAGTTGCTCGAGCGCGTGGCGCTCCTGTCGGTGGAGGGCGCGGAGGCCCAGGGGGTCACGATCGTGCGCCGCTACGATCCCTCGCTTCCGCCGATTCTGGGCGACGAGGACCGGCTCGTGCAGGTCTTCTACAATCTCGTGCGCAACGCGCTCGAGTCCATGAAGAGCGGCGGGCGGCTGACCTTGACGACTCGGATCAGCCTGAACCCGCTTTTCGCCAAGATGGATCTCGGCGTGGGACAGCGGAGCATGGTGGAGATGCAGGTGACGGACGAGGGGACCGGCATCCCGGCGGGCGTGCGCGAAAAGGTCTTCGACCCGTTCTTCACGACGAAGGAGCGAGGGCTCGGACTCGGGCTCGCGCTCTGTCACAGGATCCTCGAGGAGCATAAGGGAGCGATCAAGATCGACAGCGTCGAGGGACGCGGCACGACAGTGACGTGCTTCCTGCCGATCGCGAAGTAGATGGGCCCGAAGATCCTCCTCGCCGACGACGAAGACGGGGTCCGGTGGGTCCTCGAGAAGGGCCTGCGCGAAGCGGGCTATGAGGTCACGTCGGTCGGGGACGGCGAGGCCGCGCTGCGCCACGCCGAGGCCGAGCCGTACGACCTGATCTTCCTCGACGTCCGGATGCCGGGCCTCGACGGGCTGACCGTGCTCGCCCGCCTGCGGGCGAGTCGGCCCGACGCGCTCGTGATCGTCATGACGGCGCACGGGACGATGGAGACCGCGATCCAGGCGATGCAACGCGGGGCGTACGACTATCTTGCCAAGCCCTTCGACATCGACGAAGTGCTGCTGCTCGCCGAACGCGCGCTCGCCGTGCGGCGCCTCGCGCAGGAAGTGGCGCAACTCAAGACCGGGCTGCAGGAGGTCTGGGAGTTCGGGGCGCTCATCGGGCGCCACTCGCGCATGCAGGAGATCTACAAGGCGATCGGGCGCATCGCGGCGAGCGACGTGACCGTGCTCCTGCGGGGCGAATCCGGGACGGGCAAGGAGCTGGTCGCGCGCGCGATCCATCACTACAGTCGCCGCGCGGGGCGGCCGTTCGTCGCGGTGTCCTGCGCGGCGATCCCCGCCACCCTCCTCGAGTCCGAGCTGTTCGGCCACGAGCGCGGCGCGTTCACCGACGCCAAGGAGCGTAAGCTCGGCAAGTTCGAGCTGGCCCACGGCGGCACGATGTTCCTCGATGAAGTCGGCGACATGCCGCCGGAGCTGCAGACCAAGCTCCTGCGCGCGCTCCAGGAGCGGTCGTTCGAGCGCGTCGGCGGCCAGGAGCCGATCCGCGTCGACGTCCGGATCCTGGCCGCCACGAACCGCGAGCTCGAAGCGCTCATCAAGGAGGGCAAGTTCCGCGACGACCTGTACTATCGCCTGAACGTCGTCGAGCTGCCGCTGCCTCCGCTCCGCGAGCGCCGGCGGGACATCCCGCTCCTGGTGGACCATTTCCTGGCGAAGTACGCGGACGACCTCGGCGTGCGGATCGTGGCGCCGGAGGCGCTCGATCGGCTGGTGGGCTACGAGTGGCCGGGCAACGTGCGCGAGCTTGAGAACGTCATCCAGCGGGCGATGGTGATGGCGACTGGCGGCGTGATCCTGCCGGAGCACCTGCCGATCGGCGCGGTCTCCGCGGCGGCCTCGGTGGCCGTAGACGCGACGCTCGAGGACATCATCGAGCGGCGGCTCCTCGACTGCGTGCGCGGCCTGCGGGAGCACGCGAACGCCAACCTGTACGACCTGATGGTGGGTCTCGTGGAGAAGCCGCTCTTCCGTGCCGTACTGCGGGAGACCGGCGGCAACCAGGTTCGCGCTGCCCAGCTCCTCGGGATCAACCGCAACACGCTCAGAAAGAAGCTGAAGGAGCACGGCATCGACCCCGATGCTCTCGGGGAAGAATAGGCGGCCAGAGCGGGAGGCGACATGGAACGCGCCAATCAGATCCTGGATTGCCGTGATGAGCTTTGCCCGGACCCGGTGATCAAGGTCTCACGGGCGCTCAAGACCCTCCCGGTGAACCAGGTGCTCGAGGTGCGCGCGACCGACCCCGGGGCGGTTCCTGACATGAAGGCCCTGGCCGAGCGAACTGGGCAAGAGCTCTTGGGAATCTTCGAGGACGCCGAGGGCGTCCGGATTCTTACTCCGGGCCTCCCCCAGAACCTCGTTGCGCCGGCAAATCCGGCGCTGGACTGTCGAAGGGGGCCGCGACGGGCCCCCTCCGAGCCTCCCCCAGAACCGCATTGCGCCGGCAAAGCCGGCGCTCGAAGTCGGTGTCGCCTATCTGGCCGCCGACCCTGCCGGCAGCGTCACGCGGATCAGGACGCTGGCCTTTGACGCGAGAGCCTTTCGGATGTAGCGCTCCATCCAGAGCCGGGCGAGGAGCCAGTACTTGCGGCGGTAGTGGGCGAGCACGGTGTCCTCGAGGTCCGGTCGCTCGTCGACCCATTCGGCGCGGCCCTGTCGCGCCGGCGCGTCCTTCGCTCCCAGGCGCACCGTCACCCGCCCGTTGGCGCGGATGCGCCGCGCCTTGAGACTGTCGCGCCGGGTGGTGAAGTAGACCACGCCCTCGCCGGCCGGCATGAACCAGACGGGGACCGTGCCGGGCCGCCCGGCCGCGCTGTACGTCGTGAGGTAGAGGCGCTTAGGCTCCCTTGACGTAGATCTCGCCGCCCGCCTCCTTGAACTCCTCGGCCTTCTGGCGCAGCCCGGCCTCACGCTGCGTGATCTTCATCGAGCAGAACTTGGGTCCGCACATCGAGCAGAAGTGGGCGAGCTTCGCGCCGTCGGCGGGCAGCGTCTCGTCGTGGAACTCCCGCGCGGTCTCGGGGTCGAGCGAGAGGTTGAACTGGTCCTCCCAGCGGAACTCGAAGCGCGCCCGGCTGAGCGCGTCGTCCCACTCGCGCGCCCGCGGATGGCCTTTGGCGAGGTCCGCGGCGTGGGCGGCGATCTTGTAGGCGATGACGCCGTCCTTGACGTCCCGCTTGTTCGGGAGCCCGAGGTGCTCCTTCGGCGTCACGTAGCAGAGCATCGCGGTGCCGTACCAGCCGATCATCGCGGCACCGATGGCCGACGTGATGTGATCGTAGCCGGGGGCGATGTCGGTCGTCAGCGGCCCCAGCGTATAGAACGGGGCCTCGTGGCAGACGGCGAGCTGACGGTCCATGTTCTCCTTGATCAGATGCATCGGCACGTGGCCCGGTCCCTCGAACATGACCTGGCAGTCGTGCTCCCACGCGATCCGGGTGAGCTCGCCCAAGGTCTCCA
>QHRS01000080.1:8205-11285 GCA_003221435.1 Candidatus Rokuibacteriota bacterium | reverse complement strand
CGACGACAGAATCGGATGCCGGCGAATGCCAGTCAGCATGATCTCAGCGTATACGACGATCGCGCCAGCACGCCGATTCGGCTAGTGGCGTTCCAATTTACTTCGCCATACTTCGTTCGCGGTCGGCGGCGATCCTCACGTACAACGGCGTACGCTCCGGTCGCCTCCTCCCTCGGGCCTCGTCTGGCTCGTAACTTGGAACGGCACTAGCAGGCCGCCGATAAAGGCCCATCTGCGTCGTTGGCTCGGTCGCTCCTCCCTGCGACGTACAACCGCGTACGTCTCAGTCGTCGCTCCTTCGCCGCCTCGCATCTGGACCTTTTTCGGCGGCCTGCTGGGCTGTTTGCGAGGGGTGGCGCCCAGATCTCCGGCTCGTCGAGCTCCTGCGTCGTTGGCTCCGACGGCGGGACTAATAGCTGCGCGGCAGGCCGAGAACGCGCTCTGACAGATAATTGAGGACCATCTGCTGGGAGATCGGCGCGATCTTGTAGAGCCGGACTTCGCGCCACAGTCGCTCGACGTAAAATTCCCTGGCGTACCCGTAGCCGCCGAGGGTCTGGACCGCGACGTCGCAGGCCTCGAAGCCGGCGTCCGCCGCCACGAGCTTCGCGGTGTTGGCCTCGGCGCCGCATGGCCGCCCGCGATCGTACAGCCACGCGGCCTTCCAGCAGATGGCCTCCGCCGCCTCGAGCCTCGCCCACGCCTGCGCCAGCGGATGGGCAACCGCCTGGTTCCGGCCGATCGGGCGGTCAAAGACGATCCGCTCCTTTGCGTACTGGACCGCGCGATCGAGCGCGGCGCGGCCGATGCCGACTGCCTCGATCGCGGTGAAGATGCGCTCGGGATTGAGCGAGTCGAGCAGATGATAGAAGCCGCTGCCGGGCTCGCCGACGACGTTTCCCGCCGGGACCTCGAGCCCGTCGATGAAGATCTCGTTCGAGTCGACGGCCGCGCGCCCGAGCTTTTCGATCTCGCGAACCGTGATCTTCGACCGATCGAAGTCCGCGAAGAAGAGCGTGAGGCCCCTGAACGGCGCCGCCGGATCGCGCGGCGCGGTGCGCGCGAGCAGCACGATGTGGGTCGCCTCCTGCGCGTTCGTGTTCCAGACCTTGCGCCCCTGGATCACGTACCGGTCGCCATGAAGCTCGGCGCGTGTCTCCACGCGCGACGTATCGGAGCCGGCGTTCGGCTCGGTCACCCCGAACGACAGCACGATCTCGCCGGTGGCGATGCGCCGCAGGTAGCGGCCCTTGAGGTCGGCGCTGCCGTGCTTGATGAGCGGCAGCGGCGGGAACATGTAGAAGTGGATCGGCGAGGCGCCCGAGGTGCCCGCACCCGCGGCGCAGATCTCGTGCAGCAGGATCGAGGCCTCGGTGACGCCGAGGCCGGAGCCGCCGTACTCCTCGGGGACGATCATGCCGAGCCAGCCGCCCGCCGCGAACGCCTTGACGAACTCCCAGGGATACTCGGCCTTGCGGTCCTTCTCGAGCCAGTAGTCGAGCGAGAAGCCCCGCGCGAGCGCCGCGGCCTCCTTGCGGATCAGTTCCTGCTGCTCGGTCAGGGCGAAATCCACCGTGGCTCCTCTGGCGCCGGCAAAGAGCACCGGCCAGCGAGGCGATTCTACACCGCTACAGGCCCTCTTTCGCCGAGCGGAAGGCTTTGGGCACCGGGCGGCTGAACTGGTTGGACGCCTCTTCCGGTCTTCGCCACTATGTGGAGCGGTGCCGGGAGCGTCAATGTCCAGGTGGCTACGAAGACGTAGCCGCCTGGGGATAGGCGAGCCGCCGGGGCCCCTGTATTCTCTCCCGCCTAATGGTTGAGCACACGAGCCATGCGAGGCCCCGGCGAGGTCCGAACGACGACCGGCGCCTCTCGAAATCAGCAGGCCGCCTGATACCGCGCTGCGCCGTCGCGCTCGCGCTGCTGTCGCTGGCGACGCTCGGGCTGGCGCGCGTGGCCCGGGCTCAGCAAAAAAGCGGCCAGGCCCCAGCCGAGGAGCCCGTCATCCGCCTGCCCGAGATTTCGGTCACCGGGCCGGCCCGGCTGCCCGAGACGTTGCCGCGTTCCTGGGTGCCGAATGCAGTGGACGTAATTCCTGGCGCCGAGATTTCCGGGACGCGGCCGCTAGCGCTTCCCGACGTCATGCAGCGTTCGCCCGGCGTGACCCTTCAGAACGAGCAGGGGAACACGTTCCAGCCGAGCCTCACGCTCCGCGGCTTCGCCGTATCGCCGGTCACCGGGATCCCGCAGGGGGTGAGCGTGTTTCTCGACGGGGTCCGGCTCAACGAACCCACGGTCGAGGAGGTGAACTTCGACCTGATCCCCCTCGCGGACATCGAGCGGGTCGAAGTGATCCGCGGCGCCTCCGTCCTCTTCGGCCGCAACACGCTCGGTGGCGCCGTGAACCTGATCACTCGCCGCGGCGAGGACACGCTCGAGATCGTGCCGGAGATCTCGGGCGGAAGCTTCGGACGGCGCGAGTATCAGCTCCGCCTCGGCGGCCCGGCTCGGCCCTTCGACTATTATCTGTCCCTCGGCGAGTCACTCGAGGACGGGTTTCGGGCTTTCACGGACGCTCGCGTGTCGCGCCTGCTCGGCAAGCTCGGGTTCAGGTTGAACGGCACCGACGCCACTCTGTCGTACCAGTACAGCAACGACCGGATCAAGCAGGCCGGCTCGCTGCCGGAGAGCGCGCTCCGGGTGGATCGGGCGGAGAACTTCACGCCAGGCGACTTCTTCGCCCCCGAGCTGCATCAGGTGATCCTGAACGGCCGGCAGCCGCTCGGTGAGCACTGGACGCTGTCGGCCAACGCCTTCGCTCGCTCGCTCAAGAGCGAGCAGTTCAACGTAAATTTGATCGGCGACAACAGTCGCCTGCGCAATGACACGCTTTCGACGGGCGGCACCCTTCAGGCGACCCACCGCAGCACGATCGTGGGGCGCGAGAACGTCCTGATCTTCGGGGCTGAGTACACGCACCACGACGTCGGCAGCCGTACATTCGAGGAGAACGCGACCATTCGCTCGCTCCGGGCCGACCTGACGGACTCGCAGCACGCGGCCGGCGCCTTCGTCCAGAA
>QHRS01000080.1:0-8199 GCA_003221435.1 Candidatus Rokuibacteriota bacterium | reverse complement strand
TGCTCGTCCGGGGCTCGACCGTGATCCTCACCCTCGCGGGCCGGTGGGATTGGCTGCAGCACGACATCGACGACCGCCTCGGCGGGCCGAGCGGCGGCGTCGACGAGTTCAAGCGCTTCAACCCGCGCGCCGGGCTCAACGTCAACGTGAGCGAGCGGTTCGGCGTCTACGGAAGCTACTCGGAGAGCTTCCGGGCTCCCGCCTTCCTCGAGCTGACCTGCGCGGGGCCCGGCGCGGTGTGCCCGGGGCTTCAGGTCGGCGTGTCTCCCGATCCTCCGCTGAACCCGGTGGTCGCCAGAACGTACGAGGCCGGTGTTCGCTCCCGCCCATTCGACTGGCTCGAGGCCGATGTCTCGGGCTTCTGGACGAACATCGAGGACGACATCTTCTCCGTCTCGCCGAGCGGCACCACAGGACTCTTCTTCCAGAACATCGGAAAGACCCGGCGCCAGGGCGTGGAGGTCGGACTACGCGGCTCTGCGGGCACGCTCCTCGAGGCGTACACGAACTATGCGTATACGCGCGCAACGTTTCAGGACCGGGCCGCGCTTGCGACGCCGCTGCCTCCCGGCACGCAGACCGTGCGCCCCGGAGATCTGCTCTCGCTGGTTCCCGAGCACCGGGTCAATGTGGGACTCGCCTATCATCCCTGGCGGTGGGCGACCTTCTCGCTCGATTTCGCGTACGTGGGCTCCCAGTTCCTCCGCGGCGACGAGGTGAACCGCAGAAAGCCGCTTCCCGGGTACACCGTCCTCAACCTCGGAGCCTCGGCGAAGGCCCGAGGGTTCGAGACGTTCATCCGGCTCAACAACGCCCTCGACAACGAGTACGAGACATTCGGGACCTTCGCGCCGAATGGACGCGTCGAAGGTAACCCGGTTGAGCGGTTCCTGACTCCAGCGCCCCCGATCAATGTCATTGTCGGTCTCCAGTACACCTTCTAGGATCGCAGTCGACCGGGCATTCGGCGCAGGCCTGCTCGGCTCGGTCCTCATCCACGCCGCGGTGATCAGCGCGCTCGGCACGGTTGGCTTTGGCGTCGCGCGGGCGCCGATCGAAGTCCACCTGGTCGAGTTCATGCCGCCGCGCGCCGAAACGCCGCGCGTCAAGCCGCCCGAGCCGAGGAAGGCGATTGCCGTGCCCGAGGCGATCAAGCCGGAGCAGGCCGCAGCCGCTCCTGCTGAGCCGCCGCCATCGTTGCCCCAGCGAACCGAGTCGCGCGTCTCCGTCGCTACCGTGACGCGTGGCCTGCCCGAACGCGTGATCGCGTCGCCGGCGCAGCGCCTCGCGACGGAGGAGCCGGAGCCGCCGAGCCTTCAGATCCCGCGGGCGGCGCGAGCCGCACCGCACATCGTCCAGGCGCCTTCACCCACGCGCCCGGATCGACCGCTCGAGCAGCTTCCTCCCGCGACGGTGCTGGCATTGCCGGACGTGGGACCATTTCTCGGGCAAGTCGAGCGGCGCGCGGAGCCGCTGCCGCCCGCACCCGCGCCCCCGCCTGTTATCGCCGCGCTCCCTGCGCCGCCGCCTTCCAGCTCGTCGCGCCAGCCCCAAGTCGCCACGCCCGCACCTCCGGCCCAGGCGACAGCGGGCGGCGGTCAACTTCACGCGGCGATTCCGCCGGCGACCCGCGACGGCGGCGCCCTTACGGCCCCGCGGCTCACGCGTCAGAAGAAGCCGCGCTATCCGGAGGCGGCCCGCCAGGCGGGCGCCGAGGGAACGGTGCTCGTCAAGGCATACGTGCGCGCCGACGGGATGGTCAAGGAAGCCGAGGTGAAGCGCTCCACGGGCAACCCCGCCCTCGATCGCGCGGCGCTCGACACGATTCGCGACTCCAGGTTCGTTCCCGCCGAGCGCGGCGGCAAGCCGGTCGCCGTGTGGGTCGAGGTCCCGGTCGATTTCAGGCTGGAGCGCTGACGGGCCCAGACGAGCGAGACGCGCCGGGCGCGTCGGCGCGCCGCATCGGTTAGAGTAGAGAGGATCACTCGCATGGCCGACCGAAGGTATCGTCAGCAGGGTTATCGGGACCAGGGCGGCGAAGCGCGCAGACGAGAGCCGCCGGCGGTCGAGGCGGGGCGGAGCGGCGGGATGCTCGCCAAGCACACCGTTTCCAGGTGTGGCGCGTGCGGCGCGGTCCTGCCGATCGCGACCGCGTCGCTCGAACAGTGCCCGAACTGCCGGGCCGCCATCCACGCCTGCCGCCAATGCACCCACTTCGACACGAGCCGGCGCTTCGAGTGCGCGCAGCCCATCCCCGAGCGGCTGGCGGACAAGAACGCTCGCAACGACTGCGCCTCGTTCTCGCTCCGCGTGACGGTCGAGCGGGATGCCTCGCCCGACTCGACGCGCCCCAGCGACATCCACCGCGGGTTCGACAACCTCTTCAAGAAGTGAAGAACCTCTTCGCGGATCTCCCCCGCATCCTGGCTGACGAGCGCTTCGACATCCTGGCGGAGGCCAGCAGCGTGCGGCTCGAGCGCATCGTCTCCACCGGGCACGCCACCTCCCCCGGCGAGTGGTACGACCAGGACACGAACGAGTGGGTGGCGGTGCTGCGCGGCCGTGCGGGCCTGCGGTTTGAGGATGAACCCGCGCTGCGAGTGCTCGATCCCGGCGACTACGTGGTGATCACGGCCCACCGGCGTCACCGCGTGGAGTGGACCGATCCCGGCGAGCCGACGGTCTGGCTCGCGCTCCACTACTAAGCCCCGCCTTACGCGCCGTCCGCGCGAGCCTCGTAGTGATCGTCCGTCCAGCCGCCTGGGCGGTGGGGACCGAATCGAGAGGTGGTCCGGCCGCCCGCCCTCCCTATTCGTGACAGGCGAAGTCAAGCCCGTGAGCCTGGGGCTGTTTCCTTGGCTACAGGCTCAACCCTACCCGGACCGGCTGATGCGACTAAAACAGGGCAGCGTTTCAGGCCACTAACTAGCGGGGCTGGCTGAGGATCTTCCGTACTTCGAGAAACGTGGCCGCGCCGACTCCCTCCATCCGCTCGAGAATCCGGAAGATACGGTAGGTGATGTATCCCAACACCACGACCTCGAATCCCACCACGGCCAGCATTGCGGCCAGGAATGCATGCTCAGTCATCTATCGCGGATTCTCGTCCAGCGGGACCCGAGTGTCAACGTCCTGGGTCGGAGACATGTCGGCGGGCGAAGGGGTCCGGCTCCGCGGCCACGAGCACGGGCCGACTCAAGGGCAGTTAGAGGTCTTCGGTGTAGGCGTTGCGGAAGCCGCCCAGCGCGACGACCAGCACGGCGACGAGCAGGACCGCGAGCGTTCCCTGCAGCAGCAGGAACGCGCCGATCTTCGCGTACGCGAATCCCGGATGCACGAAGCGCGTCAGCCAGCCGGCGGCCTCGTCCGCGATCCCCGCGAAGAAGGACAGGCAGATGAGCCAGAGCTTGGTGCGCGGCCGAAGCGGCACGAAGAGCGTCAGATGGGCCATCGTCAGGATGAAGATGCCCATCGCGAATACGTGGAAGTGGGTCACCTCCAGGAGCCCCTGGTAGCTGCGGGGCTGGAGGAAGCGCGCCTCGGAGCCGAGGTAGTACTCGACGACCGACCGGTAGCTCAGGCTCATCTTGTTGAAGTACAGGAGCGCGTTGGTGACCCACAGGGCGGCGCCGTAGAGCAGGAACGAGACGATGATCAGGCGGAGCAGCGAGTTTCGCTTCCACTCACCAGTGATCGTGAACCGCATCAGCGCGTCTTCGGCGCGATCATCACCTGATACACGGCCAGAGCCCTCCGTGCGCTGTCGGTGACCCCATACGCGCTGAGCGTCGCGCCCGAGATGGCGGCGATCGCCTGGTTCAGCGCGAGGTCCGGGGTCAGCGTCCTGTTGCTGAACTGCCTGAGCCAGCGCGCTGAAGGAAGATAATCCAGCGCCTCGTGGAACGCCAGTATCAAAGTGGACTCGACCGAGCCGTCCGGCGAGAGCACGATCATGACCGCCTCGAGCTGGGTGCGCACGATGTGAATGTCGATCATGGCGTACCCGAGCACCTTCTGATTGCGCTTGCCGGTGTGCACGGTGATCATCTTGGAATCGAGCTTGACCTTCGCCAGGCCTTCCACCTGCTTGGCCTGCTCGTCCGTGAGGAAGAGCGTCTCCTTCTCGATCGACTCGGCGTCCGGAAAGGCGGCGTGGAGCGCCTCGTCCTTGGAGTAGAAGACCTTGGCGGCCCCGTTCCCGGCGAGGCCGAGCACGAGGCTCAGCACCAGAATCCCCGCGCCGATTGCCGGACAGGCTCGCGTGGATCCGCGCCGCGCGCTCGAGGATGGGCTATAAGGCAAAGCCGAAGCCCACGTTGACCTCGTCGGCGATGGACCCGCGGTCCGCGTCCAGCTCCCGGTAGTCGAGTTTGAGCACGACGCTCGGGATCGGCTTGTAGCTCAAGCCGATCGTATGGGCGCGGAGGCGCTTCGAGCTGTCGGGCCTCACGCCCGCAGGCACGTCCGCCTGTGTGTCGAGCCATTCCAGCCGCGCGAACGGGGACAGGGCCTGGCGCGTCCCGGGCAGGAAGAGCGGCAGCAGGTCGTACGCGACCTCGCCGTACGCCCCCCAGATCTTCCGGCTGACGGGCCCCTCCGCGAGGTCGCGGCTGAGGGTCCGGGCGTCGCTGACGAAGCCCTCGCTGAACAGGCCGCGGACGTGAAGGCCGCGGTACCGGAACTGGGCGTGGAGATCGTACAGGAACAGGTTCGCGGCGACCTTCCGGCCGTCGAAGACCTGATCCTGGCCCGAATCCCCCCAGAAGAACGACGCGCCCATGAGCAGGCCCGGGAGGGGCGTGGAGTCCAGGCGGCCCGTCCAGGCGAAATCCTCGGCGAGCGCGCGGTTGCCCTCCTGTCGCGCGTCCCGGAAATCGCCGCTCGCGAATCCCTTGGCGTTCAGGCCGTTCACCGCGTAGGTCCGGTACTCGAGCCCGGGCAGGAGCGTGCCGTAGATCCCGGCCCCCAGCTCACGCCACGTCGTGGGAATGATCCTCCGCTCCACCTCCGGGCGATTGTTGCCGAAGTAGAAGGGCGGCTCGTGGATCTCGTTGATGAAGCCCATGGGGATCAGCAGGAGCCCCGTCCGGGCGTTGAGCGGCTCCCACACGCGGAAATCCAGGTACGCGAACTCCAGCTCGACCGCGCCGGCGCCGGCGCCCACCGACTCCTCGGTCTTCGCGTGCTCGAGCTCGATTTCGGAGTTGAAGAGGATCCGGTCGGTGAACTTGTAGCCGGCGTAGAGCACGAATCGCTCGAAGTCGAGCGTGTTCTTCCGGCTCCCCTTGTCGTTCACGAGGAGGCTCAGGTGCGCCTCGCCGTACCCGCCGATCGAGAGCCCGGGCAGGGCCTGATACACCTTCGACGCGGCGGGCCCCAGACCGTAAGCGCTCTTGAGGTCGGCGGTCTCCGGGACCACCACCTTGGTCTTCAGCGCCTCGATCTCTTCGGTCAGGATCTTCACCTTCTCCTCCAGGGCCTTGAGCCGCTGCTGTCGCTCTTCCTCCGAAGCGGGCGGCGCGGCGCGCTCCTGCGCCTCGATTGGCCCGGCGAGCGCGGCGAGCGCGATCGAGACCGTCAGCACCAACCCAACGCGTGTCGTGAGCATGGTCCGTCTAATCATGCTGTGCCTCTTTATCCTTCCTGCTTCAGGCACCAACCCCACGCCTGTCTTTGAGCGTGGTCCGTTCCTTCCGATCTCTCGGCGATGGGGCCGTCAGCTGACGATGACGGCCGTCGGATCCAGCAGGTCGACCCGCTCGGCGAGTCCGCGCGTGACGTGGGCGACGACCCCGCCGGGATGGCCCGGCCAGTCGCTGACGACGATGCCCTCGACACCCGCTTCGCGGATCACGTCGAGCGCGCCCCCCACCCCGCGGACCAGCGCGCCCGTCGCCAGACCGTCCGCCCGCATCGCGCGCGGCGCGACGACCGTCGCGCTGAGGGCCGTCTCGGCCGGAGTGCCCGTACGCGGGTCGAGCACATGGCCGTACTGCCGGCCGGCCACGGTGAAGTAGCGGAAGTAGTTGCCCGACGTCGCCACGCTCTCGTCTTCGACCCCGAGCGAGAGGATCAGCGAGTCGGGGCGGAGCGGATGCCGGAGGCCGATTCGCCACAGGCTCCCGTCCGGGCTCCGGCCGAGGACCCGCAGATCTCCGCCCGCGTTGACGATCCCGCTCACGATGCCGCGGACGCGGAGCGCCTCGACGGCGACATCCACGGCGTAGCCCTTGGCGATGCCTCCGAGGTCGATGCCGGCGCCCGGCCGGCGCAGCGCGACCGCGCGCCTGCACTCGTCGAGGACGAGATCGCCCACGCCGACGAGCCCGGCGGTCGTGTCGAGCTCGACGCGGGACGGGAGACGCCCGTCCCGCGCGGCACCGGACCAGAGCCGCATCAGCGGCAGGATCGTGACGTCGAGCGCTCCGCGCGTGCGCGCCCCGAGCGCCCGCGCCTCCCGCAGCACGCGGTAGGTGTCGTCGCTCACGGACACCGCGTCACGGCCGGCGAGGCCGTTGACGCGGCTGATCTCGCTGTCGGCCCTGAAAATGCTCATCATCCGGTCGACATCGTCGATGCGGTCGAACCCCGCCCGCAGCGCCGCGCGCGCGACGGAGAGATCGGGATGGGTGGCCTCGCTCTCGACGAGCGTGCCGAGCATGAGCCGCCCGACAACGGCCGTGCGGGGCTCGGCGCGGTCACCCGCCTCGCCCGGGGAGCGCAGCGCCAGGAGCATGCCGCCGACGCCGCCGGCCAGCCCCGCGAGAAACTGTCGTCGATCCGTGCGCACCGGCATGTCCTCCTCCAATCGTGCTGGAAAACGCGCAGGCCCGAGGTTCCCGTTGATTTACCGGGCAGGATTGCCAGATGAAAGCGGCGCCGGACTCAGGGGGATTCCCGGAAGTCCCGAGCCCAGGGCCGTAGGCGGGATCTGTTAGAGCCCGTTAGCCAGTGGCCTTCCTGTTCGTCAGACCGTGTTGCGCGTCGCTTCGCTACGCTGAGTTCCCCTCGCCGACCGCGCACGCTCCTCCGGGCTCGAGGTCGACCCGGACATCACCGGCTCCGGAACGGCGCGGCCCCGGTCGCGATCTGAGACCGAGGGGGCGAGTCCGGGCGTCGCCTTGTGGCCGAACAGCAGATATCCCGCGACGAGCAGATATACCGCCCAGGCGCCGGTCTCGATCGCGGTCGGTCGCGACCGGTAGCCGGCGAGACCGCTCAGCACCAGCCCGGCGACGCTCCGTTCGTCGAGGATCGACGAGGTGTCCCACAGTTCGCCCGTCAGCGGGAGCAGGCCCAGTCCCTGCAGCCGTCCCATCCCGGCGCTGAAGAGCCCGGCCGCCAGAAACAGCAACAGCACCGATGTGATCGTGAAGAATTTCGGCAGGCTCACGGCTTTCGAGCCGTTGAAGATCGCCCACGCGAGGCCCGCGGCCGTCGCGACGCCGAGGACGCCGCCGGCGACGCTGGCCCAACCCGCGCCCGCCGCGGCCTGCGAGATCAGGCTCCAGACGTAGAGCACGGTCTCGGCGCCTTCGCGGAAGACGCCCGTGAACGCCACGGCCCCGATCACCCAGAGCTGCCGCGTCGTCTCCGCCTGATCGATGCGCCGCTGGAGATCTCCCTTGAGCCCGCGCGCGTGTTGGCGCACCCAGACCAGCATCCAGGTCAGCACGCCCACCGACAGGAAGAGGATGGCCGCGCCGACGACATCGGGGCCGAGATCGAGCAAGGGGCCGGAGAGGTAGGTCACGGCCACGCCGACCCCGGCGCTCGCGAGGACGCCCAGCACGGCGCCCCACGTCACGTACCGGTAGTGCCCCGGCCGGGCGATCTTCTGCAGGTAGGTGTACGCGATCCCGAGCAGCAGCGCCGCCTCGAAGGCCTCGCGCAGGACGATCAGGTAGGTCGGCGCCATGGGCTACTCCGCGATGATCCGGCCCTGGGCCGTCTTGGAATGGAAGTCGCCGATGAACTGATAGGTGCCCTTCCGGAGCTCCGCGACCTTGATGCGGACCGTCTTCCCCGCGGGAATCACCTTCTCGACCCGCAGCTCGCGGCTCTCGAACTCCTCGGGCGCCTTGTCCTTGTTGGTGACCACGAGGACGAACGGCGTCCCGGCGGGGACCGTGATCTCGGCGGGCGCGAAGCGGTTGCCTTCGATGCTGACCGCGATTTCCTTCGGCGCCTCCGCGGCGA
>QHRS01000333.1 GCA_003221435.1 Candidatus Rokuibacteriota bacterium | reverse complement strand
CGTCGGGTACGTGGGCGAGGACTTCTTCCCGACCGTGGACGCCGGGCAGATCCGGCTCCACGTGCGCGCGCCGGCGGGCACGCGACTCGAAGAGACCGAACGGCGGGTGGATGAGGTCGAGGCGACCATCCGCGAGGTGATCCCGCCACGCGATCTGGATTCCATCAGCTCCAACATCGGTCTGCCGATCTTCTTCAATCTCGCCTTCGTCCAGACCGACAACATCGGCTCGCAGGACGCCGACGTGCTGATCGCGCTCCACCCCGAGCACGCACCGACCGTGGACTACATCCGGCGGCTGCGCCGCGAGCTGGCGCAGCGGCACCCCGGCAACAAGTTCTACTTCCAGGCCGCCGACATCATCAGCCAGGTGTTGAACTTCGGCCTGGCCGCGCCGATCGACATCCAGGTCGAGGGCAACAACTTCAACCAGACCTTCCCGATCGCGCTCCAGCTCGAGTCGATGCTGCGGAGCGTGCCGGGCACCGCCGACGTGCACATCGGGCAGGTCATGAACTTTCCCACGCTCCGGGTCGAGGTGGACCGGCTGAAGGCGGCCACGATGGGCTTGAGCCAGAAGGACGTGGCCACCAGCATGCTCACCTCGCTGGCCTCGAGCTCGGTGTTCGCGCCGAACTTCTGGCTCAACCCGAAGAACCTCGTCAATTACTTCGTAGTCGTCCAGACCCCGCAGCGGCAGATCCACGACCTGCAGACGCTGATGCAGAGCCCGATCACGCCGCAGGCGGGCAGCAGCATCCGCACGGGGCTGCTCGCCAAGTCCAACATCGTGACGGGCCACACGACGCCGGTCGTCGCCTCGCGCCTGGGTGACGTCGCCGAGGTGAGCCGCACGATACGCCCCGCGGTGATCAACCACTACACGGTCCAGCGCGTCATCGACGTGCTCGCCAACGTCGACGGCCGGGATCTGGGCGGCGTGTCGGGCGACATCGAAAGGAAGATCGCGACGCTGCCGAAGCTGCCGCCCGGGGTGGCCATCCGGATCCGCGGGCAGAGCGAGGCCATGAAGCAGTCGTTCGGCGGCATGGGATTCGGCCTCCTCCTGGCGATCGTGCTCGTCTACCTGCTCATCGTCGTCAATTTCCAGTCGTGGCTCGACCCGTTCATCATCATCATGGCCCTGCCGGGCGCGCTGGCGGGCATCCTGTGGATGCTGGCCATCACGGGGTCGACGCTGAACGTCTCGTCCTTCATGGGAGCGATCATGGCGGTGGGGGTCGCCGTCGCCAACAGCATCCTGATCGTCAACTTCGCGAACGACATGCGCCGAGAGGGCATGAATGCCTTCCAGGCGGCCCTCGAGGCGGGGCGGGTCCGCTTCCGGCCGGTCATCATGACGGCGCTCGCCATGATCATCGGGATGCTGCCGATGGCGCTCGCGCTGGGCGAGGGCGGCGAGCAGAACGCGCCGCTCGGCCGCGCGGTCATCGGCGGGCTGCTCGCGGCGACGATCACCACGCTCTTCGTGGTGCCGATCGTCTATTCGCTGCTGCGCCGGAAGCCGCCGGTGTCGCACGAGCTGGACGCCCGATTCGCTCGCGAGATCGGCGAGCGGCTCGAGCCCGACACCCTGTAGCCGCCTCGTGGATACACTCCGGTGGAGACCAGACTCCGCATGCGCTTCCTCGGAGGGGGGCTCTGCCCCCCTTCCGAACCTCCCCCCGTTTGGGGAGCCGAGCGGTTCGCGGGGCTGGGGCCCTGCACCGCGCAGGCGACCATTCGAACGAACGGCGCCGGCAAAGCCGGCGCTCGACCATCGAAGGGGGCCTCGCCGGCCCCCTCCGAGCCTCCCCCAGGAGCCGGTTGCGCCGGCGAAGCCGGCGCTCGAGGCTCCGTCGACAGACGCGAGAGGAAGGTAGTCCTGTGAGCGACGCTGAACACGGCCACGTCGAGCGGGAAGGCCAGCCGCCGGCCCGGCACGACCGCCCGGTGAGGCCTGGGATCTTCTTCTATCTGGTCCTGCTCGCGGTCACGGGCGGCGTCGCGGCATCGCTCGCCTCCGAGGCCGACGCGGGCTTGCCGGTGCGGGTCGCGAAGCCGAAGATGAGCGGCGAGTCGCTCGATTTGCTGCTTCCCGGCGACGTCCGCGCGGACCTCGAGTCGCCGATCTACGCCAAGATCTCCGGCTATCTCAAGAAGCTCACGGTCGACAAAGGCGATCGGGTCGAAGCCGGGCAACTGGTCGCGGTGCTCGAGAACCCGGAGGCCGAGCAGGAGTATCGAACGGCCCAGGCGAGTTACGACATCGCCAAGCTCACGGATGACCGCAACCAGGACCTCGTCCGCGACCACACCGTCTCGCAGCAGGCGGCCGACCGGTCGAGAGCCGATCTGCTGATGGCGCAGTCGAACCTCCAGCGGCTGAAGATCATGGTCGGCTACGAGCAGCTCCGGGCGCCGTTCGCCGGCGCCGTCATCGCCCGCAACTTCGACCCGGGCGTCCTGGTGCCGGCCGCGACGACCAGCACGAGCACGAGCTCGGTGCCCGTCCTGGTCATCGCCAAGACCGACCGGCTGCGGGTCTACGTCTACGTGCCGCAGTCCGACGCCTCGCTCGTCAGGCTCGAAGATCCCGCGCAGATCACCTTCGACGAGCTTCCGGGCCGGGTCTTCTCAGGCCAGGTCTCGCGATTCTCCCGGGCGCTCGACGCGGCGACGCGGACCATGCTCACCGAGATCGACCTCCCCAACAGCGATCAGGCGCTGCTGCCGGGCATGTACGCCCAGGTCCGGCTCACGCGCAAGCAACTCCGCCCGTATCCGACCGTGTCCGATGAGGCGCTCGTGTTTCAGAACGAGAAGGTCTTCGTGCCGATCGTGACGGCCGAGAATCGGATCCACCTCCAGCCAGTGACGCTCGGGGTTGACACCGGCACCGAAGTCCAGGTGACGGCCGGGCTCACGGGCGACGAATCGATCGCGCTCGGCTTGGGGCAGACGGTGAGCGAGGGGCTCAAGGTGAAGCCGGTGGCGCGCAAGGAGCCCGGTGGCCCTGCCCCGTCCGCCCCGCCCGCGGCGTCGCCCGAGCGGCCCGCCCCCGCGCCGGCCCGCCCCGCTGCCGAACCCCCCAAGTGATCTGGCCCACCAAACGGGTCCGGAAGCGAGGCCTCCAGCGTGGATGGGCCCCGTGGATCGGCGTCTTCCTGCTGGCGGGGTGCGCGCCCACGGCGAAGCTCGAGCCCCCCTCGGTCGAGCCGCGTCCGGCCTTCTCCGGCAGCGCGATCCCCAGGCTCGAGGGACCGGTCCCCATCCGTCAGAACGAATGGCCGAACCTGACCTGGTGGAAGATCTTCGAGGATCCGCAGCTCGAAGCGCTGATCGCCCAAGCGCTCGCCCGGAATAACAATCTGACCGTCGCGGCCCAGCAGGTCGAAGTCGCCCGGGCCCTCGCCCGGGGGAGCCGGGCCGCGCTGCTGCCCCAGGCGAACCTCGTCCCCCAGGTCGACTGGCGGCGCACGTCCAACAACGCCAACACGATCCCGGCCGCCCGCGGACTGGTGACGGATGTCTACGCGCTGCCCGTGACCCTCAGCTACGAGTTCGATTTCTGGAACAAGAACAAGCTCGCGCTGCAGTCGGCGCGGTCGCTCGCCGCAGCGACCGAGCAGGACTGGCGGACGCTTCACATCGAGATCGTCTCCGGCGTCGCCGCCACGTACTTCAACATCTCCACGGCGCTGGCCGAGATCCGTATCACTGAGCA
>QHRS01000334.1 GCA_003221435.1 Candidatus Rokuibacteriota bacterium | reverse complement strand
GTGTTCGTGGCGCTGCTGGTGGCTGCGCACTTGCTGCTCGCGGGCTGGGGCGCCGTGCGCCAGAGCGTCACGTTCGACGAGAACTTCCACCTCCCGAGCGGCATCCTCATCGCATCGCGCGGCGAGCTGCGCGTCTCGGCGGTGAACCCCCCGCTCGTCAAGGCGCTCTCCGGCTGGGCCGCGCTCGCAGCGGGCGCGCGCATCCCGGACTCGCTGGGGAGCGGCGAGCAGGGCGAGGTCGGCATCGCGTTCATGCGCGCCAATGCCGATCGCTACCAGCGCATCTTCGTCGCCGGACGACTGGTGATCGTGCTGCTCTCGGGTCTGCTGGCTCTCGCGGTGTGGCGCTGGGCGCGCCGGCTGTGGGGAGCCCGCGGCGCGCTCGTGGCGCTCGGCTTCTACGCGTTCGCGCCCGAGGCGCTGGCGCACGCCGGCGTCGTGACCATGGACGTGCCCACGGCGCTGGGCTTCGTGACGGCTCTCATGTCGTGGCAGGCGTTCGTCATCGGCGGCCGCTGGCGGGCGTGGACCGCGACGGCGCTGAGCCTGGCGTACACGTTCTTCGTGCGCTTCACGGCGGTGTTCCTGCCGCCCCTGCTGCTCGCGCTCACGCTCGAGCCGTTCCTGCGCAGGCGGGTGCGCGCGCCGCGCCGCGTGTGGCTCGGCTACGCCCTGCTCGCTGTCACGACCCTGGCGGCGCTGCAGATTGGCTACCTGGGGCGCACGTCGTGGCAGCCGCTGCGAAGATGGCGGTTCGAATCGCACGCGTTCCAATCGCTCGCGCGCCGTGCGCCCGACCTGGTTCTGCCGCTGCCCGACACCTACGTCGGCGGGTTCGACCGCCAGGCGGTGGAATCTCAGGCGCACGCCACGCCCAGCTACCTGATGGGTGAGCTGCACGCGGACGCGCCGCTCGCGTACTTCCCGGTGGCGCTCGCGGTCAAGTGGCCGGCGGGGTTTCTGGCTGCGCTCGCCTTGCTCGCGCTCTACGGCCTTCGGCGCCGCCCGCGACTCTCCCACGCGTTGTGGCCGTCGGCGCTGGTCGTCCTGTTCCTGTGGATCGCGATGTTCGTGGGCCGGCTGGGCATCGGCATCCGCTACGTGTTCCCCATCGTGCCGGCGCTCGCCGTGCTGCTGGGCGCGCTCGCTTCGGCGAGGCGTGGCGACGCAGCTTGGTGGCGGCGGGCGGCAGTTGCGCTGGTGGCGGTGCAGGCGATCGAGGCGTGCGCGCACGCACCCTGGCACCTGTCCTTCTACAACCTGCTCGCGGGCGGGCCGGAGCGCGGGCAGTGGATCGTCAACGATTCCAACGTGGACTGGGGCCAGGGACTGATCGCGCTGAGGGATGAGCTGGCGCGTCGCGGCATCCGGCGCGTGCACCTCGCCTACCACGGCACAGCCGAGCCTTCCCTGTACGGCATCGATTACGTTCCCTACCTGGGAGGCGCCCCCGGACCCGAGAGCGACTGGATCGCGATCAGCAGCTACTACTTCGTGGGGCTCTCGCAGCGCATGATGCTGCGCGAGGGGCGGACGAAGGATGCCCTGAGGCTCGACTTCACGCCGCTATGGAAGCGCCGGCCCGAAGCGATGCCCGCGGGGTGCATGCTGCTCTACCGGCTGCGCTGAGGATCCACACGACGGCCCCATAGTAGAAGTTATCGTCACCGACCGGGTCGAAGCTGTAACTGATCGACGACATATAGACCTTCTGCACGATGAAAGTTGTCCGCCCGCGGAGAGCGAGAGCGCTGGCTGAGAATCGCCTCCGGAGTTCGCCTGTGCACAGCTCGAACGACTGAGGCCAGTCCGCCGGCAACGGATTCCGCTGCTTCGAACAAGCCCACCAGCCAGCCACATCGACAACGACTGCGTATTGTCTGGCGCCGACGCGGCCGATGGTTTGGTTCAGGTCGGCCAGGACATCGAAGGTATTCGGATTCGTTCGGATCCCAACTCCCCCTGGGAGCACTCCGTCCAGGCGCGCGGTCAGCGCTGGAGCCGTACGCTCTTGTAGATGCGGTCGTGTCGCGCGGACCACCAGCACGGGAGGATGACGAGCGCTGCGGCACATGCGCCCAGGGACCAAGCGCGCCTGGCCAGATCGCCTCGGGCCGGAGCGAGGCAGCTCAAAGAGGCCATCACCAGGACTGTTGCCAGCGGTCCGGAGGCATGGGCCGGCGTCTGATAGCCTTTGGAGATGCCGCTACACCAGGCCAGCCCAACTGCGAACGCCGCGACCGGGATCATCGATTCGACTTTCTTGCCAATCCCGGAGACCACTGTGAACCCGCAGACGCAGCCGAGTAGTACGAAGCTGTACCGGTCGAGGAACAGATAGCGGTCAGCGTTCACCTGCCGGCCCAGCGCCGCGACCATCAGCCACATCAGGACGAGCCCCAGCATTGGCCAGGCCGCGGCCACCTTCCCCCGTGCCATCTTCGCTCCGTTCCCGGCGCGATGAAACCAGGCGGCCAGCCCTCCGAGGGCTGCACCACCCGCCCACCACGGAGCACCGATGTACGGCGTGATCCCGCTCTGCTTAAGCCCCGTCAGCGCCAGCAGCTGCTGACGCATGTCGGGGCCCGCTCCCAGAGCACTCATGATCGTGAGGTATGCGACCGCGGGAAGGAGCGTCGCCAGCCACGCGAGCACGCGACCGGCGTCCCGATTCAAGATGACCCCCAACGGCAGCAGCGCGAGGAAGTTCTGCTTGCAGAGGGCGGATGCCCCGAGCAAGACGTAGCCCGGAAGCCTGCTCCTGAGTGACGGCTGCCGCGATGCGAAAAAGCCCAGCGACGCAAGCAGGATTCCGTCGACGGTATGCCAAGCCATCGGCGGAAAGGTGTGGCTCGAAAGCATCATCGACAGGGCGATCAAAGGCAGCGCGACCAGCAGGCCCGGCTCGAGCCC
>QHRS01000079.1 GCA_003221435.1 Candidatus Rokuibacteriota bacterium | reverse complement strand
GGCCTCGTCGAGGACGGCGAGCCCCTCGAGCGCCGTGTCTTCGGTGATGACGAGCGGGGGATTGATCCGGATCGCGTGCGAATATGCCATCACGACGAGACCACGCCGCAGGCACTCCTGGTAAAGCGCCTGCGCCACTGCCTTCCCCAGAGGCTCCTTCGTCTGCCGGTCCTGGACGAGCTCGACCCCGAGCATCAAGCCCTTCCCCCTCACGTCCCCCACGCACCGATACTTTTCCTTGAGGGCTTCGAGCCCCGCGAGCATGACCCTGCCCACGCGCTCGGCATTCTTGACGAGGCCTTCCTCGAGGATGACCTCGAGCGCGGCCAGGCCCGCCGCGGCCGCGAGCGGGTTGCCCCCGTAGCTCGACGAGCTCGCGCTCGGGTTGGACCACGGCTTCCGGGCCGTGATCTCGTCTGTGGAGACCACTCCACTCACGGGAAAGCCGCCGCCCATCCCCTTACCGATCGTCATGACGTCAGGGACGACACCGTCGTGGTCACAGCCCCACATGGATCCCGTCCGCCCAAAGCCCGTCAGCATCTCGTCCACGATGAGCAAGGCGTCGTGGTCCCTCGCGATCGTCTGCACCGCCTTGAGGAACCCTTCCGGTGGGATCACGTTGCCTGCCGTGCCCTGGATCGGCTCGACAAGGATCGCGGCGATCTCGCCGCCGGTCTGATACCGGATGACGTCCCGCAAGTACTCCGCGCATGCGATCCCGCACTCCGGGTACCGGAGCTTGAGCGGGCAGCGGTAGCAGTCGGCGTACGGGGACAGGTGCTGGCCCGGCAGGAAGGGACCGAGGTGGTGCTTGAACTCACTTCCGAGGAGTCCCAGGACCCCGCCGGTCTTCCCGTGGAATCCGCCCCAGAATCCGATGACCTCGTGCTTGCCGGTGGCCGCCTTGGCGAGCCGCAAGGCGGCCTCGACGGCCTCGGCGCCGCCGGAGAACAGCTGGATACGGGTCAGTCCTGCCGGCGTCGTGGTGGCCACGAGCTCGAGGAACCGGGCTCGGGTCTCCGTGGTGAAGCTGCCGAACGTCAATCGTTCGACTTGCCGCTTCAGCGCTTCGACATAACGCGGATGGCAGTGGCCGATACTGCCCACGCCGATGCCGGCGAGGAAATCGATGTACTGGTTGCCGTCCTCGTCGATGAGCGTGCACCCCGTGGCGCGGGCCATCGCGAGCCCAGAGTACAGGGCGTAGGACTGGAGGCCTGGAGCGATGTGCCGCTGCTCTCGCGCGACGATCTCCTGCGATCGTGGACCGGCAGCACGACGCCTCGTCACCGGCGCACACCCGAAAAGCGGAGCGCCAGGTACGACGCGATGCGTTCCGCGGCCTCCTCGCGGTAGAGCGCGAAGCTCGGCCACGCGTTGAAGTCGAGCAGCACGGTCTGGCCCGGCGCCGTGACGAGGGCATCCCCGCCGTATACCTCGAGACCCAGGGCCGCCGCGGCCCGTCGCGCCAGCCTGGCGAGCTGCATCGGATCGAACGGATGCCCGGCCACGACCTGTTCCTTGTGATAGAAGCTGCGAAACCAGGCCGCCTCGCCCCGCTGCCGGCCACCCGTGCCGATGCCATAGAATTTGACGAGATCCCCTTCCAGGTGCGGCTGGATCACGGCACGGGAGATTCCACGCTCGGCGAGCCCGCAGAGGGCCTTTTCGACGGCGTCTTCAGTCGGTGCAAACACCACGTCGCCGGGCTTGACGTTATGGACGTCGGCGCGCTTCACCCACACGGGCAGGGGATAATGGCCGTTCGACTCAGCCGTCGGCACGATCCGACTGTCGACGAAGGGCACGTTGGCCTCCTCGAACTGCACGATCATCCGCTCCCGATAGGTGTTCAGCACTGCCAACGGACTGTTCACCTGAGGCACGCCGCTCGCCTCCCAGGTCCGGAGCTCGCGGAGGACCTCGACGCGCTCGCACATCAGGAAGGCGCACTGCGGCGGGGCGTCGGCGGGACCGAATCCCTCCGGGCGTTTGAGGACCACCTGGAACCCCTTGGCCTCGAGATGCTTGCCGGTCAGGCGCAGGATCTCGGTGTCGTCACTCTCCCGACCCGGTGAATGGGTCCGCTCTCGGAAAATGCCCCAGCAGCGCGAACCGCTCACATGACACCTCCCGGCGGGGTCATGATCCCATCGAGGCGAGGGCCAGCGCTTCGGCGAGCGCCAGGTCCTCGGCCCGATCCACGTCCACGACAGTTTGGATGACCTCGCCGTAGAGCGGCTCCCCGTTCCGGAACAGCCATGTCAAGAATTCTCTCAGTCGCGCCAGCTCGGACGGAGCCCTCATCTTCCGGACGCGCTCCGGCACCAGATACATCCCCGCGGTGACCAGCTCTCCGGTGCGCCCCCCGAGGTGCGTGACGCGGCCGGCCTCATCGAGGCTCACCCACAAGGGGTTCTCGTCCGCGACGAGCGGTGTCGCGGCCAGCACCGTGGCCTGGGGCGGACGTTGGGAGGCCGCCGTGACGAATCGCACGAAGTCGGCCGGGAGACACCACGCATCGACGGTCGAGATCACCATGCGGCCTCCTGGGTGACGGGCGGCCACCTCGACGAAGCTCTCCAGGGAAGAGCCCGTGGTCTTCACGATGAACTCGGGGTCGATCTGGGGGAAGCACGCTCGGATCCACTCCACGCAGTCGCGCGCTTGCTCGTTCACGATGATGGCCAGCGAGGTGATGCCGGCCGCGAGGAAGTTTCGAATCACGAGTTCGATCAAAGGAACACCGGCAACGGGAACCAGCGGCTTCGCCACGGTCCAGCCCGCGCGCCGCAGGCGGCGGCCGTCGCCGGCGGCGATGATCCCGCCCGCGAGCGGAGCCCCATCTGTCACAGGAGCCCCTCCAGCTCATGCAACGAAGCAATCACGCGGTCGCCTGGGCAGCAAGGCTTCGCCGTCGGGTCCGTGCCGCCGTCGAGCCAGATGTGACGCATCCCCGCCGCTCGCGCACCCGCCATGTCGCGCGACAGGGAGTCGCCCACGAACGTCGCATCCGCCGGCGTCAACCCCAGCTCCTCGACGGCACGGTGAAAGATGCGGGAGTCCGGCTTCACGTAGCCGACTCGGCCCGAGTCGATGACGACGCCAAAGAGCCGACGGATTCCGGCCTCCTCGCAGACGGTGGCAAGATTCCCGTAGAAGTTGGAGACGATTCCCAGGCGGTATCTCCGGCTGAGTCGCGACAAGAGCGGCGTGTTGCCGCGGAGCGTCTCCATGGCATCCCCGACGAAACGTCTCGCGATGCGGTCGATCGGCAGGTGATTATCACGGAGCGCCATGGCATCCGCAACTGCAGCGACGAGGCGAAAGACCGTGTCGAGAAACGAAAGGGTCGGCGGGACGGCCCCGACGAGCTTGTCGTCCGCCGCGTAGAACAGTGGGTCGAATCGCCCGGGCGTCAACACGGCGCCCTCGGCTACGCACAGACGGAACAATCGCTCCTTCCAGGTGAGACCGTCGGCGTCCAGGGTGCCGCCGAAGTCGAAGAGCACCGCTGCCTCTACCGCGCGTTCGCCGAGGGGGGTCACCAGCGCGCGCCCAGTATACAACCACGATCTCACCCCGCAAGCGCTCGCCGAAGCCGTTGGGCCACCCACGCCGCCGTCCCGGCCAAGGGGCACCTCTACCTCACCCAGGTCCGCGACCTGGATCGCGCGCCACCGGGCGCTACCCGAACTGACCACATTTCGGTTACACTCGGCCGGCGAATGATCCCAATCCTTGGGGAGGACCAGCATGCCGGTGAACGTGATGCCGACGCTTCGGAAGGCCGTCCGAGAACTCGAAGCCGAGAAGACGCAGCTTGACCGTCAACTTGCCGCGATTCGCGGCCTGCTCGGCGGTCTGAATAACGCCGCAGGCCGCGCCGCTGGTGGTGCGTCGCAGGTCCGTGCGCGGCAACGTCGGCGCATGAGTGCGGCGGCACGCCGTGCCGTGAGCCAGCGCATGAAGACGTACTGGGCGAAGCGGAAGGGGGCTGCCGCGAAGAAGCACGGTGCCGCACGCAGGAAGTAGGGAGGTCACGATGACGCGGCTGATCGCCCTCGCGGTTGCGCTCGTATTCGGCGCTTCCTCGGTCGGCTGCCAGACGCTCACTGGCGAGACGGCGGGCGAGAACATTGAAGACGCCCGGATCACTCTCGCCATCAAGACCGCGCTCGCGAAGGAACAGGCGGTCACGCTCACGAGAATCAGTGTCAAGACCGTCCAGGGGGTCGTGTATCTCACCGGCGTGGTGGACACCCCGGAGCTGAAGCGGCGGGCGACCGAGATCGCCAAGCAGTTCGAAGGCGTGCGACGGGTCGAGAACGACCTGGAGGTGAAGCAGTCTCAGTAGTGCCAGCGGTGCCACGGAGGCTCGCACGTTGGATCCCTCCGTGCTCGCGCCGCTGGGAGGGTGGCCATGGTTCAGACGGCGGATGTCGTCGTCATCGGTGGCGGAGTGACGGGGTGCAGCATCGCCTACCATCTCGCGGAGCGCGGGGTGCGCCAGGTGGTCGTGCTCGAGAAGGGCTTCCTGGCCTCCGGTGCGACCGGAAAGAGCTCGGCCTGCATCCGACAGCATTACTCGACGCCGGAGACGTGTCGGATGGTGCGGGAGTCGCTCCGCTTCTTCGAGACCTTCGAGGAGCGGACGGCTGGCCGCACGGCCTCGTTCGTCCGCGTCGGGTACCTCCTCGGGGTGGACGACCGGCTCAGGAAGCCGATGGAAGCCTCGGTCGCGCTCCAGCAGTCCGCAGGGATCAAGACGCGGCTGGTCACGCTCGAGGAGATGCGGGAGATCGAGCCCCGCGTGCGGGTCGATGACTTCGTGGCCGGGTGCTATGAGCCCGAGGCCGGCTACGCCGACCCCTCACAGACCACGCAGGGCCTCGCCGGGGCGGCGCGCGAGCGCGGCGTGCGCACCCTGGAGGGGACAGAGGTGCTCGGGATCACGACCGGCAACGGCCGGGTGACGGGCGTCCGCACCGCCAACGGCGAGATCCAGGCGCCGGTCGTCATCAATGCCGCGGGCACCTGGGGCGACCGCGTCGGCCGCCTGGTCGGCGTCGAGATTCCCATCACCGTCTGCCGCCACAAGATCAACTTCTTCATCCGGCCGCGAGAGGCCGCGAGCCCGCATCCGCTGGTGTACGACTTCGTCAAGAACATCTATACGCGGCCCGAGACGGGCGGGCTCACGCTCGTGGGGCTGCTCGACGCGGAAGAGGTCGACGATCGCGTCGACCCGGACCACTACAACGAGGGCGTGAGCTTCGAGGAGACGGCGGACGCGATGGAGCGGGCAGCCCACCGGTTCCCGGTCATGGAGCAGGGCGAAGTCGCCAGAGGCTACGCCGGGTGCTTCGACGTCACCCCCGACTGGCACCCGATCCTGGACCACTCACCGGTGGACGGCTTTTACATCGCCGTCGGGTTCTCCGGCCATGGCTTCAAGCTGTCGCCGGCGGTGGGCGACATGATGGCCCGGCTCGTCATCGACGGCAAGAAACCCGGCGACGATGTCGACGCCTTCCGGCTCTCTCGCTTCGCAGAGGGCAAGCCGATCCGCGGGACCTACGGCGACTGGCTCATGTGCTAGTGCGCTATGACCGGGAGCATGACCCGCCACGAGCAGATGATCGTCATCGACGGCCTGATCGTGTCGAACTGGGGGCCGGAGGTCTTCCGGGCGCTTCGCGCGGGGGGTCTCACGGCGGTCAACGCCACGTGCGCGGTGTGGGAAAGCGCGCGCCAGACGATCGACAATATCGCGCAGTGGCTCGGGTGGTTCGACCGCTACGCGGACCTCATCATGCCGGTCCGCCGCGCCGCCGACATCGTCGCGGCCAAGGCGGCGGCCAAGACCGGCATCATTCTCGGCTTCCAGAATGGGAGCCCGATCGAGGATCGTCTCGATTACCTGGCGCTCTACAAGCGGCTCGGCGTCGGCATCATCCAGCTCACGTACAACACGCAGAATCTCATCGGAAGCGGCTGCTACGAGTCGCGCGACTCCGGCCTCTCCGACTTCGGACGGGAAGTCGTCGCGGAGATGAACCGGGTCGGCATCGCCGTCGACCTCTCGCATGTCGGCCCCAAGACCTCCGACGACGCGATCGCGGCGTCCAGGGATCCCGTCGTGTTCTCGCATGTCCTGCCGGCGGACCTGAAGGCGCACCCGCGCAACAAGGAGACCCGCCAGCTCCGGGCAGTGGCCGACCGGGGTGGGCTCGTGGGCGTCACCATGTTTCCGCCGTTCTTGCCGCGAGGCATCGCCTCGACCGTGGACGACTACGCCGGGATCATCGAGTGGATGGTCGACCACTGCGGAGAGGATCACGTCGCCTACGGCACCGACTTCACCCAGGGGCATGGCACGCCCTTCTTCGAGTGGATCACCCGTGACAAGGGCTATGCGCGGCAACTCACCCGATTCGGAGAGATCAAGAACCCGAAGGACATCGAGCGCATCGAGGACACCCCGAATCTCACCGCGGCCCTCGAGCGGCGCACGTGGAGCCCGTCCCGCATCGAGAAGGTCATGGGCCTGAACTGGGTCGGCTACCTCAAGCGGGTTTGGCACGAGTGAGGTGAGTTCGCGGATCCGGAGGCCGGCCCGCGTTCTGCGGTAGAATCGCCCGATGATCTCGGCCGTTGTTTCAGCGCTTCACGTCCTCGCTCTTGCCATCGGCCTGCCGAGCGTCTTCCTGCGCGGCCGCGCACTCAAGCGCGCGCTTGACGCCGAGGGCCTCCGGCGGCTCTTCGCGGCCGACAACGCCTGGGGCGTTGCCGCGCTGCTCTGGATCGTCACCGGGTTGCTTCGTGCGTTCGGTGGGCTCGAGAAGGGCACGCAGTTCTACCTGAACTCTCGCCTCTTTTGGGTGAAGATGGCATTGTTCGCAGGCGTCCTCGCCCTCGAAGCGTGGCCGATGGTGACCTTCATCCGCTGGCGAGTCCAGCGAGGCCGGGGCGGGGCGCCGGACACGTCGATGGCGCGTGTGTTTTACGTGCTGAACCACGCTGAGATGGGCCTGGTGGTCGCGATCGTCTTCGTGGCGAGCTTCATGGCCCGGGGCTTCGGGCTCAAATAGCCTTCGGAGCAGACTTCGTCGCCGTCCTGCTAGGCATCGAAGGGGGCCTCGACGGCCCCCTCCGAACCTCCCCCAGGTCGGGCGCCGGCAAAGCCGGCGCTCGAAGCCACTGCGACAGGCTGCTAGAATCCGGCTACACGACGTTGAGCGATCGAAGGAGGACCCGTCATGTCGAGGCTGAGAGAGCTGGATCTCCACGAGGTCGACGACGAGATCAGGGCCGTGTGTGCCGACGTCGAGCGGCAAGCCGGGACGTCAAGGAGCACGCGGGTGTACGCCCACCATCCGCCGATCGTCAAGGCGCTCGCTCGGCTCCGGGGCGCGGTGGCCAAGGAGAGCGTCCTCGCACCGACCCTCAAGGAGCTGGCGCGGCTCAAGATCGCACGGCTCAATGGCTGTCACTACTGAATGAACATCCGCTATGCCGGGGCCCGGGAGGCCGGCTTGACGGAAGAGAAGATCGCTGCGCTGGACACCCTCGAGTCAGAGATGTTCACGCCTCGGGAGCGGGCCGCCATCCGATTCGCCGAGCTGATGGCGACTGACCACCTGAAAATCGACGACGCGTTCTTCGCGGAACTCACGCGCCACTTCAGCGACGCCGAGATCGTGGAGCTCGGCGTGTCAGTTGCCCTCTTCATCGGACTCGGCCGCCTGAACGCCGTCCTCGGCATCGAGCCTGGCGGAGCCTAGTCCGAGGCTCCCCGAACCCAGGGAGCCTCGGTCCGGGCGCACTGCGTGATCCCAGTACGCGGCCCCGCTACCGCGTGATGACGCCGCACGCGATTCGAGCGCCGGCATTTCCCGCGGGGTCGGTCTTGCCGTCGTCGGCGTTCGCGTGGATGACGAGCGAGGTGCCGGTCGGCGGGAAGAGCGAATGCGAGTTGGTCTCAGACCCGAGCACGACGTCGCGGGCCAGCAGCTCCACATTCGCCGAGCCATCGGCCGACACGGTCAGGTTCGGCAGGTCGCCGGCGTGCGCGCCCTCGGGGTTCTGCTGCCCGTGCTTCCTGCCCTCGGGGTTGAAGTGGCCGCCAGCCGACGTGAAGTCCGGTGGGTCACACCGGACCA
>QHRS01000023.1 GCA_003221435.1 Candidatus Rokuibacteriota bacterium | reverse complement strand
AGCGGCCATCGAGGCGTGCGATGGCGTCGGGGAGTCCGGCGAGCCCCGGGATCGTCGCCTCGGGCTTCTGCGCTCCGGAGGCGGGGGGCGTCGCCGTCGTGACCTGAATGACGCGCATGCCGGCCGCATGGGCTCCCAGCACGTCGAGCGTCGCGTCATCGCCGACGTGGACGGTCTCTTCGAGGTCGACGCCGGCAGCCCGCACCGTCAGCCGGAAGATCTCGGGGTCCGGCTTGCGGATCCCGCATTCGTCCGAGAACGTCAGGACCGAGAAGAACGGGAGCAGCCGATAGTGCGCCAGGATCTTGCGCAGCGTCGCGCCGGGGGTCCGCATCGTATTCGACACGACGCACAGCGTGTAGCCGCGCGCGACCAGCGCTTCCATCGCGGCGAGCGCGCCGTCGTCCACCGCCGGCGGCACGAGGAGCGCCGGATGCGAATACGCGCGGACGAGCGCCGCCATCGTCTCCGGCGGGAGGCGCTCGGCGAGCGTCGAATCGATGGGATCGAGGATCGCGCGGACGTGCTGCTCGACGGGCACGTCGCGATTCTTCATCCAGATGCGGCCGAGAATCGACGCCGACTCCTCGTACGCGCGGTCCAGCGCGGCCGCCGACACCTTCACGCGAGCCGACGCGAGGATCGACTCGAAATCGGCAAGGCGGCGGCGCTTATAGCGGTTGTCGCTCGCGGGCCCGTCGTAGAGCAGCGTGCCCCAGAAGTCGACGGTGACCGCGCGGACCTTCACGCTAATGCTCCGCAACCAAATTCCGCCTGACGCGAGCCACTTGCTTGGTGCCGGTCCAAATTGCGAGCCAGACGAGGCCCGAGGGAGGAGGCGACCGGAGCGTACGCGGTTGTACGTGAGGATCGCCGACGACCGAGAACGAAGTATGGCGAAGTAAGTTGGACCGGCACTAGGCCTCCTTGTAGATGTCGGTGAGGAGCCACTCCAGCGGCGGCTCGGCCGACGCGTCGGCGAAGGCGACGGCCTCGTCGACGAGGTCGTTGACGTCCTTCTCGATCGCCTTGACGTCCGCCTCGGTCAGCGTACCCTCCGTGAGGCAGCGCTGACGGAAGAGGACGATCGGATCGCGCAGCTTCTCGCGCTCGACCTCGTCCCTGGTTCGGTAGATCGCGCCCGCGGGATCGCGCATCGAGTGGCCGCGGAAGCGGTAGGTTCGGGCTTCGACGAGCGTGGGCTCCCGGTCCCGCCGGGCCCGCGCGACGGCGCGGCCCACGACCTCTCGGACGGCGAGCACGTCCATGCCGTCGACCGCCTCGCCCGGAATCCCGTACGTCTGGGCGAAGCGCCAGATGTTCGGCTCCGCCAGCGCGCGCTCGACCGGGGTACCCATCGCGTAGCGGTTGTTCTCGCAGATGTAGATGACGGGGAGTCGCCAGAGCGCCGCCAGGTTCATCGATTCGTGGAACTCGCCCTGCGGCACCGCGCCCTCGCCGAAGTAGCACACGATGACCCGGTCGCGGCCCTCGTACTTGATCCCGAAGGCCACGCCCGCCGCCAGCGGCAGGTGCGCGCCGACGATGGCATGGCCGCCGAGGAAGTTCGTCGATTTGTCGAAGAGGTGCATCGAGCCGCCCTTGCCGTGGGACAGCCCATCCCGCCGGCCGAACAGCTCGGCCATGACCCGGCGCGGATCGGACCCCTTGGCCAGGCAGTGGCCGTGCTCGCGATAATGGGAGATCGCGTAGTCGTCGGGCCGCAACACCGAGGCCGCGCCGACCGCCACCGCCTCTTGGCCGATGTAGAGGTGGAGGAAGCCCCCGATCTTGCCGAGCGCGTAATTCTCGGCCGCCTTCTCCTCGAACCGGCGGATCAGCATCATCTGCGACAGCAGATGCCGCGCCAGCCCGGTGTCGACTCCCGAGGTCGCCAGGGGACCCTGCGCCATCACTCCTCCTGCTACCAGCGCATCGCGCTGAGATCGTCCACCGACAGCCGCGGCCTCAGGCGGAAGATCGCCACGATGATGGCGAGGCCGACCGCCACCTCGGCCGCCGCGACGGTCATCACGAAAAACACCAGCACCTGTCCGTCGGCGTTGCGGAACTGCGCGCCGAACGCGACCAGCGCGAGATTCGCCGCGTTCAGCATGACCTCGATCGACATGAAGATGACGAGCGGGTTGCGACGGACGAGCACGCCGGTCACGCCGATCGCGAAGAGCACCGCCGACAGTCCAGTGTAATAGGATCCGGGGACCAAGAGAATCACGCCTTTCGCTTGGCGAGCGCGAGCACCCCGACCAGCGCCGCCAGCAACAGCACCGACGTCAGCTCGAACGGAAAGAGGTAATCCGTGAAGAGCAGGCGGCCGATCGCTTCCGCGCCGCCCTCCGCGCCGGGGGGCTCCCTCGGGGGGGCCGGCCGCACCACCAGCATGAGCAGGATCTCCACCAGCAGAAACGCGCCGAACGGGATCGCGACGAGCCGAAACGGTCGCAGCGGATCCGGTCCGGTCTCCTCCTTCCCGGGAATCAGCACCATGATCGCGAACACGAACAGTACCATGATGGCACCGGCGTAGATGATCACCTGGGCCGCCGCCAGGAACTGCGCGTTCAACATTAGATATATCGCGGCCACGCTGCCGAGATTCACGACGAGAAAGAGCGCGCCGTGGATCGGGTTGCGCCGGACGATCAGCCCGAGGGCCGAGGCGACGGCGATGGCGGCGATGGCGAAGAAGACGGCGGTCTGCACGCTACGGGGTCCGGTCGGGGGGGATGGGTACCGGAGACCGAGGCTTCCCGTCGGGTCCGGCGGGCTCGAGCGCGAGGAGCATCTCCCAGGATGCCCGTGTCCATCCGGATCGCGTCTTCCGGGCAGGCCTCGACACAGTAGCCGCAGAACACGCACTTGCCGAGGTCGATGGAGAACGCCTCGCAGACCTTTTCGATCTCGGGGTTGGGATGCTCGCCCGCCACGATGTAGATGCAATAGGCGGGGCACACGGTCTCGCACATCATGCACGCCACGCAGCGAGGCGAGCCGTCCTCGCGTCGCACGAGCCGGTGCAGGCTCCGCAGCCGCGGCGAGTAGCCGCGATGTTCCTCGGGATACTGGATCGTCACCGCGCCCCGCGCGTTCCTGCGGCCGAGCGCATGGGCGATGTGGCGGCCCATGTTGACGAAGAAGTGCCGCGCCGTCAGCCCGAGCCCGGACAGCACCTCGCGGAGGTACACGCGCTGAGCCGGTCTCATCGGGGCCCCCACAGGAGGAGCGCCCCGCCCGTCAGGACGATGTTCGCGATCGAGAGCGGGAAGAGGCCGAGCCAGCCGAGGCGCATGGCCTGATCGTACCGGAACCGTGGGAGCGTCCAGCGGATCAACATGAGGAACCAGATCATCACGACGAGTTTGAACACGAAGGCCGCCACCTGCAGCAGCGCGACGGGGAGACGCGGCAGCACGATCGTCGCGCCCCACGGGAACGCCCACCCCTCGCGCCCGAGGTACGGCACCTGCCAGCCCCCGAGGAACAGCGACACCGTCATGCCGGCGATCACCACGGTCTCGAGGAAGTCGGCCATCACGAAGAGGCCGAATTTCATCCCGCTGTACTCGACGAAGTACCCGATGATCTCCGACTCGCCCTCCGGCATGTCGAACGGGATGCGCTTCGTCGCGGCGATGCCCGCGGTCAGGAAGAGCACGAATGCGAGCGGCTGGGTGATGATGCCCCACATCGGCAGCCAGCCCCCGAGCAGTGCGCCCTGGCCGCGCACGATGTCCATCAGGTTCAGCGACCCGTACACCATCACGACGCCGACGATCGACGCGCCAATCGCGACCTCGGCCGTGATCATGAGCGCGGCCGCCCGCTGCCCGCCGAGGAGGGCAAAGTTGTTGGCGGATGACCAGCCGGCCATCATCACGCCGTAGACGCCGAGCGAGAGCATCGCGAAGACGTACAGGAGCCCGACGTTGAAGGTCAGCGCCTGCAGCGGCACCTCGCGCCCGGCGATCGAGAGCGTGTCGCCGAACGGAATCGACGCGAACGCCACGAGCGCGAAGAAGACGGACACGAACGGCGCCAGGCTGAAGAGCACGCGGTCGGCCCGGGCCGGGTAGAACGCCTCCTTCGTCAGCATCTTGATCGCGTCCGCGAGGGGATGGAACAACCCCATGAGCCGGAGCCCGAAGATCGACGCGCGGTTGGCCCCGATCCGGTCCTGCATGATGGCCGCCTGCTTGCGTTCGATCCAGGTCATCAGGCCCCCGAGGTTCAGGACGAACAGCATCACGAACGTGACCAGCCCGAAGGCGATGGAGGCGTCGGTCAGAGTCCCCGGCATCACGGGCTCCCCGTGGCGATCATCTGTCCCCCGTCGCCGATCGAGCGATAGCTCAGGCCCGCGTAGGCCGGAACCGCCGCCGCCAGGGCCCTGAAGCACTCCTCTGCGCGCGACGGCCGGCCGGCGCCCTGCACCGCTTGCAGGAGGCAGCCGAGGCTCTCCCAGTCGGCGAGTGCCTGGCCGAGCGGCTCGAACGCCTGCCGGAAGCGCTGCACGCGACCCTCGAAGTTCGTGTAGGTCCCCTCGCGCTCGGGGTACGCCGCAGCGGGGAGCGTGAGGTGGGCGTGGGCGCTCGTGGCGTTCGCGTTCGTTCCCTGGAAGATGACCGTCTCGGCGCCGAGCAGCGCGTCCAGCACTTCGCCCTCGGGCCAGGCCGAGGCGAGCAGATCGTGGTGGAACACCCAAAGACACTTGATCCGGCGATCGCGCGCCGCGTTCAGGATCGCCCGGGCGTCCGAGCGCCCGAGCCCGATCAGCTCGGCGCCTCTGCTGTTCGGGTTCCGATCGGCACGGATCAGGAAGTCGTCCTGGTCACCGGGCTGCGCCGGCGGCACGCGGTAGTCGACCGCGCGGACGCCGAGCCCGTCGACCAGCCGCTCGAGGAGGAACAGGTCCTCGTTCGACATCTTCGGCGAGGCGATCACGCCGATCTCGTCCGCCGTGTATCGCCGCAGTCCGTCGGCGACGAGCGTGAACATCTCCGTCCACGAGACGTCGAGCGTCTTCCCGCCGACCCGGCGGAGCGGCGCGGTCAGGCGGCTCGGGTCGTCGACGAAGCCGTAGCCGTAGCGGCCCTCGTCGCAGATCCACCACTTGTTGACCGCGTCGTTGAACCGCGGCTTCAACCGTACGACGCGCCGGCCCTGCGCGTGATGCGGCCGGCGGCGGTTCACGTGCACCTCGATGTTGCAGCCGCGCGCGCACCCGGGGCAGATCGACTTCTGGCTCTCCAGGTACCAGACGCGGACCTGGAACCTGAAATCCCGGTCGGTCAGCGCGCCCACCGGGCAGATGTCGACCACGTTCCCCGAATACTTGTTGGCCAGTTCCGTGCCCGGAAAGAGCCCGATCTCGGATCGGTCGCCGCGACCGAAAATGCCCAGCTCGCCGGTTCGCGTGACCTCGTCGCAGAACCGCACGCAGCGCGAGCACAGGATGCAGCGCTCGGCGTCGAGGATCACGTGCGGCCCGAGCGGCACCGCCTTGGGCTTGTGCACCTTGTCGTCGGTCATCCGGGGCTCGTAGAGCCCGTGCTTCATGTAGTAGATCTGCAACCAGCACTCGCCCGCCTGGTCGCAGACCGGGCAGTCGAGCGGATGGTTGATCAGGTGGAATTCCATGATCGACTTGCGCGTCTCGATGATCCGCTCGCCCCTCGGTCGCGACGGTGTTGCAGGCGATTTGCGGACGCGGGTTCTTCTCGATGTCGACCATGCAGAGCCGGCACTGCCCGGCGATGGACAGCCCGGGATGGTAACAGTAGTGCGGCACCTCGATCTCGAGCCGGCGCGCCGCCTCGATGAGGTTCGTCCCCGCAGGGACTTCGAGTTCTCTCCCGTCTATCGTGAGCGTCGGCATCATTTATCAGGGTGCGGGCACCCGGGCTGCCGCCCGCCCGCACCCCGCCTGAACTTCGCACGCGCCCATTCCCGCGGCTGTCGTGAGTCGCATTCGACGCTCTCGCCCGCCCGCACCCCGCCGGAATGTCGCGCTCGCTCATGTCCCGGGTTCGCGAGAGTCCGGTTCATTTGGGGATGAGCGATTCGAACTCGGCGCGGAACTTCTCGATGTACGAGATGTACGGGCCCACGGCGCCGTCATAAAACGCACAGATCGTCGTGCCGGCGCCCCGCCGGGCCACGTCGAGGATCGTATCGAGGTCCGCCTTGCGGCCGCGGCCGACCACGATCCGGCGGGTCATCTCGTAGATCCAGCCGGTGGACTCGCGGCACGGCGTGCACTGGCCGCACGACTCGTGCGCGTAGAATCGCGCGACGACCATCAGCGCTTCGGGGATCGACACCGTCTCGTCCAGCACGATCACGCCGGCCGAGCCCGCCATCGTCCCCGCGGCCTTGAGCCCGTCGACGTCCATGGTGACGTCGATCTCGTCGGCCGTCAGGATCGCCGCCGACGAGCCGCCGGGCACCACCGCCTTCAGCCTGCCGTTCCCCGTGACGCCGCCGGCGTACTCGTAGATCAACTGCCGGAGCGTCACGGCGACGGAGGTCTCGTAGACGCCCGGCCGCGTCACGCGCCCGGAGACCGAGTACATCCGGGTCCCCCCCTGCGTCTTCGTTCCGAGCGACGCGAACCATTCGGCGCCGCGGTTGATGATGTGCGGCACGTGGCAGATCGTCTCGACGTTGTTGACGATGGTCGGCGCGCCGAACGCGCCTTTGATGGCGGGGAACGGCGGCTTGAGCTTCGGCCAGCCCTTCTTGCCCTCGAGCGAGGAGATCAGCCCCGTCTCCTCTCCGCAGATGTAGGCGCCCGCGCCGCGATGCACCACGACGTCGAGACCCCGGCCGAGGTAGCCCGCCTCGTACGCCTCGCCCACGGCCGCGCTGACGTGCCGCCACGACTCGACGTACTCGCCCCGGATGTACACGAAGGCCAGCGTCGACCCGATCGCGCGGGCGGCGATCAGCATGCCCTCGATCAGCGCGTGCGGGTCGCGCTCGAGGAGGTAGCGATCCTTGAAGGTGCCCGGCTCGCCCTCGTCCGCATTGATCACCAGGTACACGGGACCCGTGTGGCCTTTGGGGATGAACGACCACTTGGTACCGGTCGGGAAGCCGGCGCCACCGAGTCCGCGGAGATTCGACCGTTTGACAGCGTCGATGATCGCCGGAGGCTCCATCGTGAGCGCCTTCGGCAGCGCGGTGTACCCGCCGGTCTCCAGATAGGCCTTGAGCGTGTGGGAATCCGGCCGGCCGAAGTTGCGGGTCAGGATCTTCTCGGTGGCCGCCGGGCTCATGCGAGGCGGTCCACCAGCCGCTCGACCTTCTCGACCGTGAGATGCCCCTCGTAGCGGTCGTCGACCTGCAGCATCGGCGCCATCTCGCAGGCGCACAGGCACTCGACCGTGAGCAGCGTGATGCGCCCGTCGTCCGTCGTCTCGCCCAGCTCGATGCCGAGACGCGACGTCAGGTGGGCGATGATCTCCTGCGCGCCCATCAGGTGACAGGAGAGGTTGTGGCAGACCGAGAGGACGTGACGCCCCCTGGGCCGGCGGAAGTACATGGTGTAGAACGTCACGACCTCGTGGACGTGGGCCGGACCCAGGTCGAACAGCGTCCCGACATACTTCTCGACGTCCTCGGAAATGTACCCGAACACCTCCTGCGCGAGATGCAGCACGGGCAGGAGCGCGCCCCCCCTGTCGGGGTAGAGCCTCTGCAGGCGCGTGACTTCGCCCAACTGCTCCCGCGTGAACTCGACGGGCATCGTCTACCTGTCCAGCTCGCCGCCGATCATGTTGACGGAGCCGAAGGTCGGGACGACGTCGGCGACCATGCCGCCTTCGAGCATCCGGTGGAGCGCCGCCAGGGGCGGCAGGCACGGCGGCCGGCAGCGGACCCGGTAGGGCCGATCGCTTCCGTCCGACACGACGTAGAACCCGAGCTCTCCGTTCGCCCCTTCGACCGGGAAATAGGCTTCGCCGATCGGCGGCCGGATCCCGTAGCCGTCCATGAGGAGCATGAAGTGATTCATCAGCCCCTCGATGGAACCGTATGTCGTCTCTTTCGGCGGCAGGACGACCCGCTTGTCGGCCGCGTTGACCCGCTCGAGCGCTGCCCGGTTCTGCCCCTGGAGGTTCGGCGACAGCGTGATCGGGATCAGCAAGAGCCCGTCGGTCTTGCCCTGCTTGCCACGGTCCACGTACGCGGCGGGATCGATGGGCCGCCCCTCGAAATCCACGTTGATCGGGCCGCCCGGAATGTCCGCGAACGCCCGCTCGACGATGCGCATCGATTGCTCCATCTCCGCCATGCGCACCAGATAGCGCGCATAGTTGTCGGCGCCCTTCTGCGTCGGCACCTCGAACTCGACACGGTCGTACGCCCAGTACGGCTGGGCGCGGCGCACGTCGTAGCCGACGCCCGCGGCGCGGAGCAGCGGCCCGGTGATCGAGTACGCCACGGTATCCTCCGCCGACAGGACGCCGACACCGATCATGCGGTCCATGAAGATCCGGTTGCCGGTCAGGAGCCGATGGACCTCGTCGAGCACTTCGCGGGTCTCCTTGAACGCCCTCTGCATCTTCGCCGCGAACCCCTCGGGCAGATCGGCCTTGACACCGCCCACGCGCCCATAGGAGATCGTGAGCCGCGCGCCCGTGACGTCCTCGACCAGCTCCCAGAGAAACTCGCGCGCCTTGATCATGTAGAGGAAGACCGTGACGGCGCCGAGCTCCATCGCGGACGCGCCGATGCACGTCAGGTGATCGCAAATCCGCGAGATCTCGCTCATGATCACCCGGATGTACTCGCAACGCTCGGTCAGGTCGATGCCGAGCAGCTTCTCGACCGCGGAGGCGTAGCCGAAGTTGTTGATCAGCGGCGAGACGTAGTTGAGACGGTCGGTGAACGGAATCGCATTGGCGTACGGGCCGACCTCGCACTCCTTCTCGAACGCGCGGTGCAGGTAGCCGATCTCGACGTCGCCTCGGACGACCGTCTCCCCATCCAGCTCGGCCAGGATCCGGATGATGCCGTGCATTGCCGGATGCTGAGGGCCGACGTTGACCTGGAGGTGCCGGCTGCCGGTTCCGCTCCCTTCCCCGAGGTACATCTCTCGGGTCGTCCGCTGCGCCATGGTCAGTTCCTCGGCCCGATCAGGGGTTGCCGCCTGTTGATCGGGTAGTCCTTTCGCAGCGGGTGCCCCTCGAACTCCTCGTACATCAGCAGGCGCCGGAGGTCCGGATGCCCATCGAAGCGGATGCCGAACATGTCCCAGACCTCACGCTCGAACCAGTTGGCGATCGCCCAGAGCCCCACCGCCGTCGGCACAACGGCGTCGTCTTCCTCCACGCCCACCTTGAGCCGCACCCGGTGGTTGTGGGGCAGCGAGTAGAGATGATAGACGACCTCAAAGCGCGGCCGATCCTCGCGGCCGGGAAACTTGAGATAATCCACCGCGGTGAGGTCCGTGAGCATGTCGAAGGACAGCTCGGGATTGGTCTTGCAGAACTCGAGCGCCTGCCGGACGGCCGCGCGGTCGACGACGGCGGTGTGATCACGGCACTGACTTCCGGTCTCGACGATCGCGGTCGCGAAGCGCTCCCTGAGCCGCTCGATTATCCTCAGTCCGTCCAACTAGCGCCTTCCAGCAAGTCCCGGCTCATGCGCGTGACGCCGCTGCTGCCGTTCCAAGTCACGAGCCAGACGAGTCCGAGGGAGGTGTCGGCGTGTTGAGGAACGATGACCACTGACGATCGAGAACGACGTGTGGCGAGATGAAATGGACCGGCACTAGTATCTCTGAGCGCCTGCCGCGATCCTGTCCTGGAGTTTCATGAGGCCGTCGATGACGCTCTCGGGGCGCGGCGGGCACCCCGGGATGTACACGTCGACGGGAATGATCGTATCGATGCCCATCACGGTCGCGTAGTTGTCGTAGAACCCGCCGGTGCAGGTGCAGACGCCGAACGCCACCACCCACTTCGGCTCGCACATCTGGTCGTAGACCCGCTTGAGCACGGGCGCCATCTTGTGGCTGATCGTCCCGACCACGAACAGCACGTCCGCCTGGCGGGGTGAGAAGCGGGTGAGGCCCGCGCCGAAGCGGTCAATGTCGTAGTGAGAGCACGCGGTCGCCATGTACTCCATGCCGCAGCAGGCGGTGACGAAGGGGTACTGGAAGATCGAGTACTTCCGCGCCCAGCCGATCGCCTCGTCGAGCTTGGTCGCGAAGAAGGTGCCTAGTCCCACTCGAGCCCTCCTTTGCGCCAGATGTACAGGAACCCGAGCATCAGGATACCCAGGAACACGAGCATCTCGGCGAAACCGAACCAGCCGAGCGTCCGATACAGGACGGCCCACGGCCAGAGGAACATCAGCTCGATATCGACGATGATGAAGAAGATCGCCGTCGTTGCGAACTTGATCGCGAAGCGCCCTTCCGGCAGCGCGACCGGATCCTTGCCGCACTCGAACGGCTCGAGCTTGATCGGCGTCTCGCGCCGGGGCGCGATGAGCGAGGGAATGTAGAGCAGAGCCCCTGCGACCGCGGCCGCAAATCCGAATACCATGAGGAGCGCGAGGGACTCCATCGGCCGCTAGACTCCATCCAGTCGCCGGCTCCCGACGTGTTGGACCTGCTGCTTGGCGTGATACGAGCTACGGACGAGCGGGCCGGACTCGACGTGGGCGAACCCGAGGCCGCGGGCGATCTCCGCCAGCTCGGCGAACTCGTCCGGATGGTAGTACTTCGCGACCGGCAGGTGCCGCGCCGACGGCCGCAGATACTGCCCCAGCGTCAGGATGCGGACGTCCGCGTCGCGGAGGTCCCGCAGCGTGGCGACCAGCTCATCGCGCTCCTCGCCGAGACCGAGGATGATGCCGGACTTGGTGAGCAGCGCCGGCGCCGCCGCACGCGCGCGCCGGAACAGCTCGAGCGTGCGCTCGTAGCGCCCGCCGTGGCGCGCGACCTTGTAGAGCCGCGGGACGGTCTCCGTATTATGGTTCAGGATGTCGGGCCGGGCGTCGATCACGGTCTGGAGCGCGCCGGCCGAGCCCTGGAAATCCGGAATCAGCACCTCGACCTGGCAACCCGGCCGCTCCCGGCGGATGGCGCGAATCGTCGCGGCGAAGTGCGCCGCGCCGCCGTCGGCCAGGTCGTCGCGGTTCACCGAGGTGACGACCACGTGCTCCAGGCCGAGAGTCGCGACCGCGCGCCCGACGCGTTCGGGCTCCTCGCGGTCTTCCCAGACCGGTTTGCCGTGCGCGACCGCGCAATAGCCGCAGTTCCGCGTGCAGACGTCGCCGAGAACCATGAACGTCGCGGTCCCGTCGTCCCAGCATTCGCCGATGTTGGGACAATGCGCCTCCTCGCACACCGTGTGCAGATTCTGCGCGCGCATGAGGGACCGGAGCCGGATGTAGTTCGCCCCTCCCGGCGCCCGGACCTTGAGCCAGCCCGGCTTGCGTCGATCCTGGAGCGGCGAGGGCTCAAGAATCGGAAGCGAAATAGCCATAAAGTTTGAGACTTCCGCCGGAGGGCATTATCGCACATGATTTCACAAGCGTCGAGGGCGCGGGCGTCCCTTCCGTCCCGGGGCGGAGCACTCGGACCGGGCGCGCCGCTACTTCTTGGAAATGAGCCAGCGACCGATCGCGAGATGCGGGAGCCCCGAGCGCTCGAACGTGTCGACCGCGTCCTCCGCCGAGCAGACGAGGGGCTCGCCGTGGAGATTGAAGGACGTGTTCAGCACGGCACCGATGCCCGTGCGGCGCTCGAACTCGCGGATCACCCGGTAGTATGCCGGGTTCCACGCCTCGTCCAGGATGTGGGCCCGCGCGGTGCCGTCGTGCTGATGCACGGCGGCGACGATCTCGTCGCGCCGCTTCGGGTTCGTCGGAAACGTGAGCATCATGTACGGCGACGCGAGGCCTTTCGGGTTGATCAGATAGTCGGCCTCGCGCTCGCGCAGCACGGTCGGCGCGAAGGGCATCCAGAAATCGCGATTCTTGATCATCCGGTTGATCAGGTGCGCCACCCGATGATCCGCGGGGTTCGCCAGGATGGAGCGATTGCCAAGGGCGCGCGCGCCGAACTCCATGCGGCCCGCGCAGCGCGCCACGACGCCGTCCGAGACGAGCAGCTCGGCGATCTTCTCCTCGATCCGCTCGTGTTCGCTCACCCGGTAGCGGGCCGAGAGATCGCGCGCGCGGATCACCGACTCGGTCTCGTGATCGTCGACACCGGGGCCGAGATACGCCGGGCCGAACGGCTTCGGAGCCGGCGTCACCCCCGCGCGCGCGCAGAGAACCATGTAGCCGAGGTATGCGGCGCCCACGGCGTTCGATTCGTCGCCGCACGAGGGGAACACGAACAGATCACGCACCCAGTCCTCCGACGCAAGCAGCATGTTCGCCTTCACGTTCATGAACACGCCGCCCCCGAGAGCGAGGCGTTCGCCCCCGTACCGCGCGCGCATGAGACGCGCCCAGCGCACGAGCAGCTCCTCGAGGATCCGTTGGGCGCCTCCGGCCACCCCGTCGAATCGGAGCCCGAGCGTGGCCTTGAGCAGGAGCCCGTAGCGCGGGCCCCGCTGCTTCCAGGCGAAGCGACACGGCGCGCCCTCGACGAAGTCGAACACCGCGCGAAGCACCGCGGCGGCGCGCTCCGGCGACCCGGCCGACGCGTAGGGCGCGAGGCCCATCACCTTGTACTCGTGCTCGCCGGGCTTCATCCCGAGCAGCAGCGTCACGAAGGAGTAGAACGAGCCGAGCGAGCCCGGCGCGCTCGGCGTCGCCTCGTGCCGCGTAAGCGCGACGCCCCGGCCGGTGGACGCCGTCGCGCACAGTCCGTCGCCCGAGTTGTCGTTGGTGAGCACGAGTGCGGGCGCTCCGGCAAACGGCGATCCCAGGTAGGCGGCGGCGGCGTGACAGGTGTGGTGATCGAGGGTCGCGACGCGATCGGGACCGACGCCCAGGTGACTCGTCACGGGATGGAGCCGCTCCTCCCGCGAGAGCCGGACCTTGCCCGGCGCCGAGTGAGCCAGCGCGAGCTTGGCGCCGAGCTTGCGGGCTCGGGACCCGAGCCGGCGCCGCGACGCGTCCAGCCGGACGCCGTAATACTCGCGCGCGTACGCCGCGTCGTGCATCACCCGGTTCATCCAGTCGCGCGAGAACGCCTCGACGCCGGCGAGCGCCACCAGGTCGATCATGGACGGCGTGAGGCGGAGGTCGCGGAGCAACGCATCGACGGCGCGGCGCGGGTATCCCGCGTCGTTTTTCAGGCGTGAGAAGCGTTCTTCCGACGCGCACCCGACGATCTCGCCATCTCTCAGGATCGCCGCCGTGGCGCAGTGAGTCTCGCTGACGCCGAGCACGATCATGACGGGATCATCTTAGCAGGAGACCCCGCTCGGGCGGGCCGGGTTCGTCTCGACGCCGCCCACGCGCCGGCCCGCCGCGGCAGCTCCCAGGACGCCGAAACCGCGCTCCCCCTCTCCTACGCGGGCGTCAGCACGAGGAATAGAACGGCCGCGCAGGAAAGAATCAGGGCTCGCTGGGCCTCGGCCCCGACGCCCGCTCGCGAGGGATCACGCTGATGCCGCCGTTTTCCTCCAGCACCGCCACGCGCACGTGGGCCGGATCCGTCACGCCGTTGCGCCGGAGCGCCGCGAGCAGATCGTCGAAGGTGACGCGTTCACGCCGCAGGTTGTCCTGGAGGAGCCGTCCGTTGTGTATCAGGAGCGTCGGGTGCGATTCCAGCAGCCGCCGGGCGCGCTTGGACCGGTAGGCCAGCTCCACGACCCCGTAGTTCAGCGCCAGGATCGTCGCGGCGCCGATGAGGCCCCCGCCAAGCGAGTTGTCGGGACCGATGACCGCGTTCTGGACGACGTTCGAGATGATGAGCAGCACGATCAGGTCGAACGGCGTGAGCTGGCCGACCTGGCGCTTGCCGGTGAAGCGGAACGCCACGAGGACGAACACGTACACGATGACGGACCGGAGCACCTTCTCGACGACCGAGATCTCGGGCACGAAGATATTCACCATGG
>QHRS01000022.1:21702-22121 GCA_003221435.1 Candidatus Rokuibacteriota bacterium | reverse complement strand
CGGCAACGACACGCGGGCGCCGCTGCTCCTGATCTCGGGCGGCAAGGATCACGTTTCGCCCACCGACCTGATCAAGATGAATTTCAATCTCTACAAGAAATCTAAGGCGATCACGGAGATGAAGGACTATCCGGATCGCTCGCACTACACACTGGGCGAAGCGGGCTGGGAAGACGTCGCGGACTACGCACTCGAGTGGGCGGTGAGCCACGCACGGGCGTCGCTCGCCCCCTCGAGATAGCTGAGAGGTTGATCCGTGGAAGCAGGCGTCCGGCGGCTCACCCGCCCGCTTCGTGTCCTGATCTTTTCGGCCTCGTTGCGTGCCGAAACCCTGAACGCGAAGCCAGCCGGGCGGGCCGCCCGGCTGGCTGTCGGTCTTCCGCTCCTTACTGCTCGTAGTTCTCGATGATTTCTGGCGG